>DUBF01000215.1:0-47440 GCA_012960465.1 Rhodospirillales bacterium
GCGGTTTATGCTTTTGGTCACATGATTAGTGTTAGATGAAGGTATAAGAGCGTTTCCAATATAATTGCTGATGAATAGTAAACAAAAAGCAAATATTATAGCTCCCAAAACAAAGTTTACTTTTATTTTACTCATTTTCTAATCCTTCGTCTCATTGTTAACTTTTTTCTGTTAGTATAATCGTAGCTTTAATTTTTACGCCTAAAACCAATCTAAAAGCAATCAAAACGCGTATTAGTGAGACAAATAGCTAAATATTTAAACTCGGTATAGAATTTGGCAAATAAACTGTATATAGAAAGCTTTACCAAATGAAATATATATTTCAGGGATAAATTAGAATGACAGAGCGTAACCCCTTAATCGTTATTCCGTCTCAGGTTGATGAAAACGGTATACCAAAAAAACAACTTCTAGATATCCATGGTAAACCTATGATTGTTCATTCGTGGAACAGAGCAATTGAAGCTAGTTGCGGAAATGTAATTGTTGATTGTGTAGATGATGAAATAGCTGATGTAGTGAGGGAAGCTGGTGGATATACGTATCAAACTGATTCTGATCATCATTTAAAGACCCATAATTATAGGACAGAATCTGGAGCAGATAGAGTTGCGGCGACGGTTAATAAGTTTGACCGTTTTTATTGCCACGATATTATTATCAATCTTCACGATGATCTGCCGGCGATTGATCCTAAATATATTCGCGCCTTGTTATACCCTTTAGCCAATTACGCAGTAGCTATTGCAACCCTTGTATGTCCGATGCAGGAGGGTGATGAAACTGATACCACTGTTGTAAAGGCAACGGTAGAATGGGAAGAAGGGCGAAATGTTAGTTGGATAGCGGCCTCTAAAATTGGCCAGATAAAAGATCTGAGTCGGGATGTAGCTGATTTAGGCAAAGGTCCTTACTTTCACCACATCCCAATTTATGCCTATCAACGGCCCCAACTCGATCGGTTTGTTAGTCTTGAGCCGACAGATAGCGAGTTAAATCAGCGTATTGAAGGTAAAAGAGCGCTTGAAAATGGCATGCGTATGGATGTTGCACTTATAGATACCAAACCACTTGATGTTGATTGGGAAAATGAGGTCGAAGAAGCAAGAGAACTACTTGATAAATCGCTTTAAAATAAGTGAATTGATGGACAATTAGGTGTCGCCCCGTTATACGGGAGGCGTTATGATTAGCGAGCTTAACAATAAAATAGCCTTCCAAGGTGAATTTGGTGCGAACGGGGATCTCGCATGCAGAGCTGTGCACAGTGATATGGAGACATTACCTTGCCATACTTTTGAGGATACTTTTACAGCGGTCCGAGAAGGTCAGGCAAGATATTTATTAATTCCTATTGATAATACGGTTGCCGGGCGTGTTGCGGATATCCATCATTTGCTTCCAGATTCTGGTTTGAACATTATTGGCGAACATTTTCAACGGGTGGAGCATCATTTGTTAGTCGTTAAGGGTACTAAATTAGAAAATTTAACGCACGTTCACAGCCATGTACATGCACTTAATCAATGTAAAAAAGCCATTCGGGACTATGGTCTGGAGCCAATGGTGCATGTTGATACGGCCGCCGCCGCCCGTGAAATTTCAGAGCGTGGGGAGAGAGCTCATGCCGCAATTGCATCTGAGCTTGCTGGCGAGATTTATAGTCTGGATTCACTCCGTGCTAATATTGAAGATGCTGATCATAATACGACGCGTTTTTTATTGATGGCTCAAGACCCGCTAATGCTATCGCCTGATGATGGTGATTTAATAACGAGTTTTGTGTTTCGTGTTCGCAATGTGTCGGCTGCTCTATTTAAAGCCCTTGGCGGATTTGCAACTAATGGTGTGAATATGATTAAGCTCGAGAGTTATCTCGTTGGTGGGGGATTCGTTGCAGCGCAGTTTTATGCGGAAGTTGAGGGTCATCCTGAAAAGAAAGATGTACGTTTAGCGTTGGAAGAGCTCTCGTTCTTTACACATGAGGTGCGTTTTTTAGGAGTTTATCCTCGTAATCCCGCTCGTGATATTATTAACAAAAATGGTGCTGAGTAATTTCCCGATGCTAACGAAATTTTCTGGCTGTACTTTTCGCGAAGTAAATCGCGTTGTAGTAACTCAAAATCTTTGTGATGAACTCGGTCATATGAATATTCAGCACTATTATGCCACCCTTAGTGATGGCATGTTCAAGGTCATGGCTCTTATTGGTATGCCAAAAGAAGATATTCCGATGCGGCGTACAAGCTTTGCACTTCATAAAGAAGAGGCAGAATTTATTGATGAACTTAAAGAAGGTGATGAGTTCTATATGGCGACAGCGCTCGAGCATATAGGTAGCAAATCTATTATCTTCCAAAATCGTTTCTTTTGTGCATCAGATGATCATATATTGTTCCGTGCAAAATTTATTTCTGTCTATATGGATTTAAACACTCGCGCTGGGGCCCCTCGAGAAAAAGATTAAAATAGCTGGTAAAACTACAATTAGACCTATAAATCAAGACGTCCCAGGGCGTCTTTTTTTATGTCTAAAATACACTGATACCGGGCATTACAGCGATATTACGTGTTCCTATCACTTCCGGTCAGTACCAATTAATACCTTGTAATCTCGAGCAATCCTGGGTACATATTTTGTTTTAATATTTAAAATGCTTTAGTACAAGTACATACAGACAATACTTCGGAATCACCATACCGGAGGCGATTAAAGTAGCAGCGTTAAACGAAATCCCGCAATATTTAGAAGGTCGATAGTACATAATCACATCATCCTTTGTTTTACGAGCGGATATCCAATTATCTAATTATTTTTGGTAAAACACCTATTTTGGTAGGTCAAATCCGATTATCCATGTGTGTTATCTGGAATTTTATGTGACAACTAATTTTCAGATACCCAGCAATCAATAAGCCATCTTGAGATTGATAAATTGGTCGGTGGTAGTATTTTACGGTTTGTTGCCATTTCTAAAACTTCTGCACGCGAAAACCATCTGGCCTCAGCAAGTTCCTCATCATGGCAGATTATTTCGGTTGTTACAGCTTGAGCTCTAAACCCCAACATAATTGAGGCCGGAAATGGCCAGGGTTGGGATGCTTTGTAGACTACGTCAACTACTTGAATATTAGTTTCTTCGAAGACTTCGCGAACCACTGCTTGTTCTAGCATCTCACCTGGTTCAACAAAACCAGCAATAGTTGAGAACCGCAAGCCTTGAAATTTTTTATTATGGCCGAGAAGGCATTTGTCTTCTGTCGGATGGGTTACTAACACAATAACGGCAGGGTCTGTGCGTGGAAAATGGGATTTGTCACATTCTGAGTTTAAACAAACTCGTTCATGCCCTGCGCGGCTTGATTTTGTCGGATGGCCACAGGTTCCACAAAATTGATGTCCTTGATGCCAGTATATTAGGGCGCGAGCGTAGGCAAGATAACCAGCCTTGATTGGATTAAGAGTGGTCGCTAATCGGCGTAAATCTTCAAAACTTGTTTCTTTCGGTAGTATAGTCGAATGAGGGTCTTCAACATGGGAGAGATCGGCGGCGCAGTAAATAATATCATCTTTGATACCAAGAAATACCAGCGTTCTTGTGTTTCTGCGCACAATATCAGCCGCGTTACCTGATAAAATAGCCGCATTTGGACGACTATTAGCGTTACCACTGGTGATAATAAGGCTTTGATTTCGCCAAACTGGAATAATTCGAATCGCGTCGCCGTCTAAACTAGAGGATAGCCAATTGTCATCCATTCTAAGGTGGTGGGCACGGTCTAGTGTAATGTTATCGTAGTAAAATCTTGAACTCATATGCTCATGTATACATGGCTTGCTTGATCAGGCAATCAACTCTTTTATGGTAGGTGTTGTCATTTGTATTATTGCTTATTTATTTAGCAACAATTATTGTTGTACTCTAAACTATAAGTAACAGGTAAAATGGCAGGTAAGTTGTATTTGAAACAGTATAAATTTATAAGTTACATCAAGCATGCTCCCTTTTTACTTGCAATAGGACTATCGTTTACTGCCTGTACCGGGGAAAATATTTATGCCAATCTGACTAGTGAATCTTACATAAGTGCTCCACAAGAAATAATTGAAGCTGCTGATTGGGGGGCCGCCAAGACCTTTGAACTTCGTATTCGTCAGAATGAGTTTCGTCCGGCTATTATTCGTTTAACGCAAGGCGAGCCATATATTATGCTTGTTGAAAATCGAGATGATATAACACATATGTTGGTAGCTGAAGATTTTTTCAAGACTATCGCAATCCGTAAAATATTATCGCAAACACTGGAAATTAGTGATATTAATTTAATTGGGCTCCACCTAAACCCAGGAGAAATTAAAGAAATCCATTTTATACCGGCCCGAGATGGTTGGTTCGATTTTGAAGGTGGGCACGGGCCGGGAATTTTTGCTACTGATTATATCTTTTCACCGTTAAGTCTTGGAGTTATCAAAGGGATGGTAGGTTCTTTTGTCGTGGAAGAATGAGCGCCAGGCAATAATAGTTTTAATTTGGGAGGATAGAGCTTGCCACCCCTCCCCCAAAATCTGCTATAATTACTTTGGGAGGTCGACTACGGACGAACTGCTCGCCAACCCGGTCAGATCCGGAAGGAAGCAGCCGTAACGGGTTTTGTTTTGGGTCGTAAGTTTGATCTCCCACCTTAATTATTTGGTTAATTGTGTCATAGAAAATGTGTGCGATAGAATGAGTGATGCTGGAATAGCCACCAATATAGACGATTCTGAATATAAAGTTTTGGCGCGAAAATATCGCCCAAGTAGTTTTAACGCCCTCATTGGTCAAGATGCCATGGTCCGGACGCTAAAGAATGCTTTTGAATCCGGCCGTGTTGCCCATGCGTTTATGCTAACCGGAGTTCGCGGTGTTGGTAAAACAACGACGGCTAGGATTATTGCCCGTGCACTCAATTGTGTGGGAGTTGATGGCTCCGGTGATGCTACGGTTGAGCCCTGTGGTGAATGCGAACCTTGCCAAGCTATTGCAGAAGACCGTTTAGTAGATGTTTTGGAAATGGATGCTGCCAGTCGAACCGGTGTGGATGACGTTAGAGAATTAATTGAAGGTGTGCGTTATAAACCTGTTTCTGCACGGTATAAAGTTTATATTATTGATGAAGTCCATATGTTGTCTCCTAATGCATTTAACGCATTATTAAAGACGTTAGAAGAACCACCAGCTCATGCTAAATTTATATTCGCAACAACTCAAATCCGTAAAATTCCAGTGACAGTTTTATCGCGTTGTCAGCGGTTTGATCTTCGTAGGGTTGATGTTGAGACCCTCAGTGCTAATTTTAAATGGATAGCTAAAGAAGAGGGCGTTGCAATTACCGATCCGGCTATAGCACTGATAGCCCGTGCCGCTGATGGCTCTGTCCGAGATGGGCAAAGCCTTCTCGATCAAGTTATCGCGACAGGCATAAAAGAATCTCAAGAATTAGGTGAGGATACCGTTCGCGAAATGTTGGGTCTCGTCAACAGAGAACATAGTTTTGATTTATTTGAATTAGTTATGTCGGGGAATATTGCGGATGCTCTTGAACAACTCGATTGCGATTATGCGAATGGAGCGGATCCAATTCTAGTTTTGAAAGATTTACTCGACGTTATTCATTGGTTGGCTAGGATCAAGGTAACGCCGCAGATTGCAGACG
Organism: Rhodospirillales bacterium; assembly: GCA_012960465.1. GTDB lineage: Bacteria > Pseudomonadota > Alphaproteobacteria > Rhodospirillales > UBA2165 > TMED23. Next base: position 5,701 of record DUBF01000215.1, read on the forward strand.
GTTTGTTAGTGCCAGAAGTAGATTCTAAGCGGAGTAAAGATATCACCAAACGTCTATCAATGGCAGCACTTACTCGGGCTTGGCAGATGTTATTAAAGGGCTTACACGAAGCGCAGGTAGCTTCGTCACCAATTCATGTGGCTGAAATGATTTTGATCAGGCTTGCTTATTTGGCGGATCTTCCGACTCCCGTGGATGCCCTAAAGGCGATGGATACTGAACCTGATCAGAAGACGCAAAAAACTGATCCTGGTTCGATAGCAAGTTCTAGTGTTGGCCAGAGTAGTAGTACTCAATCAGCCGCGGTCTTGAAAGTTGAGTCTAAATCTTATGTTGACCCGGAAACACTTGCCGATGACTCAGGCTCAGACAACCCTGAAACCTTTGATGAAGTGATAGCGCTTGCTGATAAAATGAATGAGCGTGTTTTACGAGCTAACCTTATTAGTAATGTTCACCTGGTTCGGTTTAAACCGGGCACTATTGTATTCCAGCCAGGCAAAAGTATGCCGCGTGAGTTTAGTCAAGAATTAACCCGTTTTTTAAACGATGTCACGGATCGGAGATGGGTGGTAACGGTCTCTCTAGACGAGCAAGGTGCGGAGACGTATCAACAGCGTAAGAATGCTATGGAAGCGTCGCGTCTTCGAGAGGTAACTGCATTGCCTTTTGTACAGTCTGTTTTGGAGGTATTCCCGGGTGCGGAAATCAGCGAGGTAAGAGATATCGGCGGACATTTGGATTTGTTGGAAGAGGTTGAAGTAGAAAGTACAGATAATACTTAAAAAATTATAGGGGTGGTAAGAAGAATGAAGAACCTTGGGCAAATGATGAAGCAAGCACAAGAAATGCAATCAAAAATGAATGAAATGCAGAATAAACTTGCTGAAATGGAAGTAATTGGTTCTTCTGGAGCAGGTATGATTGAGGTTACTCTCAGCGGAAAAAGTAATGTGCGCAAAATAAAGATTGATCCGAACGTTATTAATCCAAACGATCCAGAGGTTCTCGAGGATCTTATCGTTGCAGCCTTCAATGATGCTAAGTCAAAGGTTGAGGCTAAGGTCAGCGATAAAATGGCTGAAATGACTGGCGGTATTCAATTGCCACCTGGTTTCAAATTACCATTTTGAGGTATTTTATTTTATCAAACCGTCCCAGAATAGTTTTCTGACTAAAACTACTGTTATGAAGTTTGGCTTTGCTGTTCTTTGCGGAGATAGATGATATGAGGCTAATAATATGGGTGTTAATGAGATAGATCGTCTGATCCAAGTTCTTTCAAAATTACCGGGACTTGGTCCTCGCTCCGCTCGTCGGGCATCTCTGCATCTTATTAAAAATCGGGAAGCCATATTAAAACCCCTGGCGCTCGCTATGGAAGCTGTAGCAGAGAACATTCAAACATGCTCGACCTGTGGAAACCTTGATGCCGCTGATCCATGCTCCATATGTACGAATTCGAAACGTGATGGAAATATTATTTGTGTGGTTGAAGAGGTTGCTGATCTCTGGGCCTTGGAGCGATCTGCGACTTACAATGGATCATACCATGTTTTGGGCGGTGTACTATCGCCCTTGGATGGTATTGGGCCTGATGACTTGATGCTTGATGGCTTATTAGCACGTGCTAAAGTAGGAAGTGTGGTTGAAGTTATCCTAGCTACGAGTGCGACTGTTGATGGAAAAACGACGGCACACTACATAACAGGACTGCTCGTTAATTGTGCTGTTAACGTAACGGCTTTGGCGCATGGCATTCCTGTCGGCGGCGAATTAGATTACTTGGATGATGGTACTTTGAGTGCAGCTATGAAGGAGCGCCGTGGTATTTAAATGCTTTTTGGATTGGTTAATTCTTAACAAGTTTTTCAAGCATACAGGTAATAGATATGTAACTAGGTTTGGATAAATTTAAGCTCTTGGATGTGATTCTTGGAATACTTGGATGAGATGCGTTAGGTCAACATCGGTATAACGTTGGGTCGTTGAGAGGGATTCGTGACCAAGTAATTCCTGAATTGTACGAAGGTCGCCACCGCGGGCCAGTAAATGAGTGGCAAAACTATGGCGAAGTGCGTGTGGTGTTGCTGTAACCGGAAGTCCGAGAGCCATTCGTAATTTTCTAACTTGGCGTTGAATGACACCGGCATTGAGTCGTCCCCCTTGAGCCCCAATAAAAAGTGGTCCCTTTTCATGTAAATTGCTTGGGCATATACTTATGTAGTAATTGATTGAATTGATCACTATCGGTAGAATTGGAACGACACGTTGTTTTTTACCTTTGCCATTTATAATAATAATATTATCCGATGGTAGGTCTTCAACATTCAAATTTAAGGCCTCGCTTATTCTTAGACCGCAACCATAAAGTAGGACTAGGATAGCTAAATCTCGGGCAGAAATCCAGGGTGTGGGATGTAATTTTCCAATCATATCAATTGCTTTTTTAGCCTCTGGTTGGGAGAGGGGCTTTGGAATAGAACGCGGGAGTTTTGGTGTTTTAACTGCTTTGATTGCGGCATTATGTGCAATTTCATTGCGATCTAAATACTTATAAAAACTCCTTATAGTTGATATCGCTCGTGCAGTTGAAGCATGGGACAGTCCAATATTGTGACGCATTGCGAGATAGCTTCTAAAATCAGCAATGGTAAGTCCATCGATCTCATTTAATCCAGGTGGAAATCCCAGATGGTTAGTTAAATAAGAAAAAAAGGCCGAAATATCTCTGCTATAGGCATCTAGAGTATGATTTGAACAGTTACGCTCAATCAACATCCAGCAATTCCATTCTTCAATTACTTTGCGTACGGTGGGTTCTGCGCTATAGTTTATTGATTCTTTTGAGTTTATTTGTTGGCTAACCATCTGTGTAATGTTAACTCCAGCACTCGGGTTAAGAAAATTAATAAATCAGTTCCTTGGCCGCCATGGAACGCTCCTCGATTCCGAGATCCAAGTGCAAGTAAACCATTAGGGATCCCGAAGCCGGGTTGCAATCTGCCAAGTGCTGCTGATTTGACAAGACCTGCAGCTTCACCAAAGACAGCGCCATCGTCTTTGGTATGCTCAATCAATTGTACAAACTCATTAACACCGCCAAGGACTTTATTGACGGTTCCGGGCGAAATCCAGCGGACATTCGTTTTATCAAGGTATTGGAAATTTTCTTCTCCAGTTTCTAGGCAAAGTGATGTAGCATCGATGTCCAGTAACAATGGCAGGTCAAAAAAAACTACATGAATGAGCCGTTCAAGATCGTTAGCACCTAGAATAGCAATTACGGCTGCGTGGGTGCGGGTTTGGATCATCATGTTTGAGCGGGTTGTTGAAATCAGTAAATTAGTAGCATCTTTCAGATCGGTTGATTCATCTCGCATTCGATCCAGCATCGAAGTTTGTATATCGACAACATTTCCACCAACACCACCTTCCCATCTAGAAGGTGGAGCTAAGATATTTAGTAAGTCTGGATGCTCTATTAGAAAATCTGGATTTTCACGCAGATAATCCGAAACCTGTAACCCGTCAACTTTAATCTTTCCAGACTTTCTGATCATATTTTATCCCCTTTGTGCTCTGCTTAATAGCTTAAAGTATACTTTGACCTGTGCTGGTCCAATCTTTTAAGAATGATTCTAACCCTTTATCCGTTAACGGATGGTTATAAAGTTGACGTAGTGCGGATGGTGGGATGGTGACGATATCTGCACCTAAGCTGGCAGCATCGACAACATGTTTCGGAGATCTTATCGAGGCAACGAGCACCTGGGTAGTAAATGTTGGGTAATTAGCATAAATTTTGCATATGTCTGAAATTAATTCCATACCATCCAACCCAATATCATCGAGCCGGCCGACAAATGGGGAAATAAAGGACGCCCCTACCTTGGCGGCTAAAATGGCTTGGGCTGCGGAAAAGCAAAGCGTTACATTTATCATTGTTCCTTCATCAGAGAGTACTTTGCAGGTTTTAAGGCCATCGATAGTAAGAGGTACCTTGATCACCACATTCTTGGCAATTTTAGCCAGTTTGTGACCTTCTTTGATCATTGTTGGCGCATCGGTTGCGGCCACTTCGGCACTAACAGGACCATCAATGAAGGAACAAATTTCTTCAATAACATCTACGAATTCTCGTCCTGATTTAGCAATTAGTGAGGGATTAGTGGTTACTCCATCAATCATACCGGTTTCGGCTAAATCGCGGATTTCGTTAACATCAGCTGTATCAATAAAGAATTTCATAAGATATTATTTCACTCCTTAAATTTCGAATATTGTTCTTTGAAGAATTGTAGCTACAGTGTACCTGATGACTAGTTCCAGTTCCACCTCGATTGATCTTAGCCATACGTTAGAACGCGTAAACGTTTTGCTTCCTTTGCCTTTTGGTCACGCTTATACATATGCAGTACCGAACAATTTATTGACTGAATACCCTTTGAAAAATGGAGACTTTGTCTCTGTGCCATTAGGCTCTAGAGAAGTGTATGGAGTGGTATGGGGCGGTAAGGTGAGTGATGTGGCACCTGAGAAAATTAAATTTATAATATCAAAGATTAATACACCGCCGATGCCCGAAAGTACGCGGCGATTCGCTGAATGGGTGTCCAGGTATAATATGGCTTCTCTTGGTTCAGTATTGAAAATGTTGATGAGTGTTCCAGATGCACTAAAGCCACCAAGACAAATTATAGCTTATTCTCTTCACACTAAAATGCCAGAAATAAAAATGACGCCGGCCCGGCTTAAGATCGTTGAAGTACTAAAGGGCCGCGATCCTTTATCGGCAAAAGCCATTAGTGAATTATCTGACGTTAGCCAAAGCGTTGTTAAAGGTTTGTTCAAAATAGGTGCACTGCGCAGGGTCAATTTACCTTTCCAATCCATATTTGAGACGCCTAATTGGGAATCCCCAGGCCCGACATTAAACGATGAACAAGCGTTGGCGGCCCAAAAGATCAGAGCGGATGTAAAAAAAGCTCAATTTACCGTGAATGTTTTAGAAGGTGTACCCGGCTCGGGTAAAACTGAAGTTTATCTTGAAGCCATATGTGAAGCCTTGTCTCAAGGTAAGCAGGCCTTAGTTTTATTACCTGAAATAGCTTTAGGAGCCCAATGGTTTGAGCGCTTTGAAAACCGCTTCGGGTGTGCGCCTGCACAGTGGCACTCAGATTTAACTCAAGCAAAGCGTAGAATAACCTGGCGGGCGGTAGCGACGGGTGCGGCTAAAGTTGTTGTTGGCGCGCGATCGGCTTTGTTCCTTCCTTACCAAAACCTTGGAGTTATAATAATTGACGAAGAACATGACCAATCCTTCAAACAAGAAGATGGTGTAATTTATAATGCCCGAGATATGGCTGTAGTTCTTGCGAATCTCAGTAAAATTCCAATTACTTTAGTTTCCGCGACGCCGTCGCTTGAAAGTTTGCAAAATGTTGCTCAAGGACGCTATAAGCACTTCAATCTAACGGATCGTTACGGTGGTGCGCAATTACCGGATATATCCATTATTGATATGCGTGAAGATAGGCCTGATCCTGGCAAATGGCTATCACCAAAACTCATCGAAGCGTTAAGGGTAACCTTTGATGCCGATGAACAAGCGCTGTTGTTTTTAAACCGGCGCGGTTACGCGCCTTTGACGCTCTGCAAAGGCTGTGGACACCGTTTTCAGTGTCCGCAATGTACTGCTTGGCTGGTTGAACATCGCTTTATTGGTCGTTTACTGTGCCATCATTGTGGTTATCAGGTTACTCCACCCCAAAAATGCCCGAGTTGTGATAAAGAAGATCAGCTTTTTGCCTGTGGGCCAGGCGTTGAGCGCATAGCCGAGGAATTTATGGAACTTTTCCCAGAAATACGGGCCGAAGTTGCTGTAAGTGACAACCTTCATACTCCAGGTCAAGCTCAGAATTTGGTTCATCGAATGGAAAACCGAGAGATAGATTTGGTTATAGGCACACAGATTGTGGCTAAGGGTTACCACTTTCCATATCTTACATTAGTGGGTGTTATAGATGCCGATGTTGGGCTTACGGGTGGTGATATCCGCGCACTTGAGCGAACTTATCAATTGCTTTATCAAGTATCCGGACGTGCTGGACGAGGTGATCGTCCCGGTCGAGTGTTGGTCCAGACCTACGATCCAGAGAATGCCGTTATGCAGGCCCTTAAGAACGCAGATCACAAGAATTTTATTCAAACGATGACCCGTGATCGAGAACGACACCATATGCCACCGTTTGGTCGTTTGGCAGGAGTTATAATTTCTGGCAAGGATGAACATGCTGTTGATCAAGGTGCTCTTAATTTAGCTCGCACGGCACCACATGATCATGGTATTATGACGCTTGGGCCAGCACCCGCACCTCTTGCTTTATTGCGGGGTCAACATCGCCGTCGTTTTCTCGTTAAGGCTAACAAAGAGGTAAATATCCAGGCGCGTATACGTTCTTGGCTAAAAGCGACAGTGATACCGCGGAAAGTGCGAGTGCAACTGGATATTGATCCCTATAGTTTTTTGTAGCTGTAGCAAAACTATTTTGCTTTTAACCCATTGAAATTAGGTGTAGATTTTGGTGCATTTGCGGCCAATTTTTGGCGTCTTGCGGTCTCGGAATGAGTATGGTAGACAACGGTCGCTCTCTGCTAAGTTCACCGCAAATTGGTTACTTTAAAATTTTGTTGGTGGATCTTTCTTTGGAAGTATTTTTTTGTACGAGTTCCCATATTGCTTAGGGTGCATACTGAATCTTAAGAAAAAAAGTTGAGGAAAAGCTTAAGTGCCTTCAGAAATTACAGCAGTTGAAACGGATGTTAATGGATTATCGGGTCGTTACGCTACCGCGTTATTTGATTTGGCTAAAGATGCTTCCGCTCTAGATCAAGTCGCGGATGATTTGCGACAAATTGAAGAAATAACCGCTGTAAGCGATGATCTTAAACGGATGATACGATCTCCCGTGATTTCACGTGCCAACCAATCCTCTGCTTTGCGGGCAATTCTTGAGAAGGTTGGAGCCTCATTATTAACCCTAAATTTTGTAGGGGTGGTTGCTTCTAATCGCCGCCTATTTGTGCTTGCAGAGATAATTAAAGATTATTTAAAAATACTTTCAGTAAGGCGCGGTGAAATGACGGCCGATGTGTCGTCTGCAAAAGCTCTGTCAGAAAGCCAGAAAGCTGAATTAGTGACTGCTTTGCAGAGCTCCGTTAATGGAAAAATATCTTTAAATTTGAAGGTTGATCCGGACCTACTTGGTGGTCTGGTTGTTAAAATTGGTTCACGTATGGTTGACTCGTCTCTTCAAACTAAATTGCAACAATTAAAACTCGCCATGAGAGGTGTTGGATAATGGAAATCCGGGCTGCGGAGATATCCGCAATACTCAAAGAACAAATTCAAAATTTTGGTACAGAGGCAGAAGTCGCAGAGGTTGGACAGGTACTGTCCGTTGGTGATGGTATAGCTCGTGTTTATGGTTTGGATAAAGTCCAGGCAGGTGAAATGGTAGAATTCCCAGGCGGTATTAGGGGTATGACCCTTAACCTAGAGGAAGACAACGTTGGCGTTGTTATTTTTGGTGATGATAGGACTATTAAAGAGGGTGATACTGTAAAGCGTACAGGTGACATTGTTGATGTGCCTGTTGGTAAAGAGCTTCTTGGTCGCGTAGTTGATGCGTTGGGTAATCCTATAGACGGCAAGGGCTCAATAGAATCTTCTGAGCGTGGTCTTATTGAGGTTAAGGCACCCGGCATTATTCCTCGAAAATCTGTCCATGAACCTATGCAAACAGGTTTGAAAGCAGTTGATAGTTTAATTCCAGTTGGCCGTGGTCAGCGCGAATTAATTATTGGCGATCGTCAAACGGGTAAAACAGCTATTATAATTGATACAATATTGAATCAGAAGAAAGTTAACGATGCAGCAAAAGATGATTCGGATAAACTTTTTTGTATCTATGTTGCAGTTGGTCAAAAACGTTCATCAGTTGCCCAATTAGTCAAAGTACTTGAAGAACATGGTGCAATGGATTACTCGATTATTGTTGCGGCGACGGCTTCTGAGCCTGCCCCGATGCAGTTTTTAGCACCATATGCTGGTTGTACCATGGGAGAGTTTTTCCGGGATAAAGGTATGCATGCCGTCATATTTTATGACGATTTAACAAAACAAGCTGTTTCATACCGTCAAATGTCCCTGCTGCTTCGTCGGCCTCCCGGACGCGAAGCATATCCTGGGGATGTGTTTTATCTCCATTCTCGTTTGCTTGAGCGCGCAGCAAAAATGAGTGATAAAATGGGTGCGGGTTCTTTGACTGCATTACCGGTGATTGAAACTCAAGGTAATGACGTATCGGCATACATTCCTACTAATGTTATTTCAATTACCGATGGTCAAATTTTCCTCGAAACAGATTTATTTTATAAAGGTATTCGACCAGCGGTTAACGTTGGTTTATCTGTTTCTCGTGTGGGCTCTGCGGCTCAAGTGAAAGCTATGAAGCAGGTCGCGGGATCTATTAAGCTAGAATTGGCACAATACCGTGAAATGGAAGCCTTTGCCCAATTTGCTTCTGATTTGGACGCCTCTACCCAACAATTGCTTGCTCGTGGTGCACGTCTTACTGAAGTTTTGAAACAAGGTCAATTTACACCTTATGCCATGGAGGAACAGGTTATCTCATTATTTGCTGGTGTGCGGGGTTTCCTCGATACTATTGAAATAAAGGATATCGTCCGTTTTGAGCAGGCCCTTTTGAGTAGTATACGTGAAAAAGGCGCTGATATATTGGCAGCTATCCGTGATGAAGAAGCAATTTCTGATGAAACCGATGAAAAGCTTAAAACTTTCATAGGTGATTTTGTCAATTCGTTTGCGTAACGCTCGCTTAAATCGAGGATATTGGTAATAAGCCATGCCTAATCTAAAAGAGTTAAAGAACCGAATAACAAGCGTGAAGTCTACGCAAAAGATAACTTCTGCTATGAAAATGGTGGCTGCATCGAGGTTAAAACGGGCTCAAGAAGCGGCAGAAACTGCCCGACCCTATGCAGAAAGGATGGGGCGTATGATGACGTCAATTCTTGAAAACTCTGGAGCAATTATTGGTGGAAATAAGCTATTAAGCGGTACCGGATCAGAAGATGTTCATTTGATTGTGGTTGTGACATCGGACCGCGGACTTTGTGGCGGCTTTAATTCAAGTATCTCGCGTGAATCTCGACGCCATATTCGCGATCTCAAAGCCGAGAGCAAAAATGTAAAAATTCTATGTGTTGGTCGTAAGGGGCGTGATCAGCTTAAACTCGAATTTGGTGATGCTATCCTTGAGACCTATGAGGGGATAGGTAAGACAGGTATTAAATTTGACGAGGCTCAGGGGATTTCTGGTAAAATTATTGAAATGTTTGATGCTGGTGAATTTGATATATGTACTATCATATATAATAGGTTTGTTTCTGTAATTTCCCAGGAAGTGACCTCATCGCAGATTATTCCCGTTAGGCTGCCAGAAGACGATGTTGCTAAAGCGAAGAATGAAAGTTCGGGAGATGCGGACGTTACTGCATCCTTCGAGTTTGAACCTTCCGAAGAAGAAATTCTGACTTATTTGTTACCTTCGAACTTGAATGTTCAAATTTTTCGTGCGCTTCTTGAAAGTTTAGCTTCCGAACACGGTGCTAGGATGTCTGCAATGGATAATGCAACGCGCAATGCTGGCGATATGATTGATGACCTGTCAATGATTTATAATAGATCGCGTCAGGCTAAAATTACTAGTGAATTGATTGAAATTATTTCGGGCGCTGAAGCGCTCTAACTCGATAGGAATTGATGATAATGCTCAAAAATGTTGGTAAAATTTCTCAGGTAATGGGTGCCGTGGTAGATGTTAAGTTTGACGGTGAACTACCTCAAATTTTGAATGCTCTTGAAGTAGATAATCACGGCAATCGCCTTATACTTGAAGTGGCTCAGCATCTTGGCGAATCGCAGGTACGGACGATTGCGATGGATACCACTGACGGTTTGGTTCGAGGGGCAGAAGCGACCGACACGGGATCGCCTATTATGATGCCAGTTGGTCCAGGAACACTTGGACGTATTCTCAATGTTATTGGTGAACCTATTGATGAGCGTGGGCCTGTGGATAGCACCGATATGTTACCAATCCACCGTTCTGCTCCTGGATTCAGTGACCAGTCTACCGAGACGGAAGTTCTTGTGACGGGTATTAAAGTTATTGATCTTATTGAGCCCTATCCAAAGGGTGGTAAAATCGGTCTGTTTGGTGGCGCGGGTGTTGGTAAAACAGTAATAATAATGGAATTAATTAATAATATTGCTAAAGGTCACGGTGGCTACTCTGTGTTTGCCGGTGTTGGTGAGCGTACTCGAGAAGGTAACGACCTTTATCACGAAATGATGGAATCGGGTGTTATTCAAATTGATGGACCAGGCTCAAAGGCGGCTCTTGTTTATGGTCAGATGAATGAGCCCCCGGGGGCACGCGCCCGTGTTGCATTATCTGGCTTGACATTAGCGGAATATTTTCGTGACCAGGAAGGCCAAGACGTTTTGTTCTTCGTAGATAACATATTCCGTTTTACTCAAGCAGGTTCTGAGGTTTCAGCTTTGCTGGGCCGCATCCCTTCTGCTGTGGGTTATCAGCCAACGTTAGCAACTGATATGGGCGCTATGCAGGAGCGGATTACGTCAACCCACAAAGGTTCAATTACATCAGTTCAGGCAATTTATGTGCCGGCTGATGATTTGACCGATCCAGCGCCAGCAACGTCATTTGCCCACCTTGACGCAACAACCGTTTTATCTCGTCAGATTGCGGAGCTTGGTATTTATCCAGCCGTCGATCCACTCGATTCAACATCCCGAATTTTGGATGCTTCGATTGTCGGTGAAGAGCATTATAATATTGCTCGTGAAGTGCAACGTGTTTTGCAGACTTATAAAAACTTACAAGATATTATTGCGATTTTGGGAATGGATGAGCTATCTGAAGAAGATAAGCAGACGGTTGCTCGGGCAAGAAAAATTCAACGTTTTTTAAGTCAGCCTTTCCACGTCGCAGAAATATTTACTGGAACTCCAGGTGTGTTTGTACCGCTTGAAGATACAATTAAGGCTTTTAAAGGTATTGTGGCTGGTGAATATGATCACCTGCCAGAAGCTGCTTTTTATATGGTTGGCACCATAGAAGAAGCTGTTGAGAAAGCCGAGAAAATGGCACAAGAGGCAGCATAAAAATGGCTAATATAGCTAAAACTAAGGTCGTATTTGAGCTTGTCACACCAACGGCGCTGGCCGTATCCGAAGATGTCGATATGGTTGTGGTCCCGGGTATTGAAGGTGACTTTGGTGTTCTGCCTGGCCATACACTGGTTTTGACGACAATCCGCCCGGGTGTGATTAGCATGTATATAGGTGACGAAATCACCAAATCACTTTTTGTTGAAGGAGGCTTTGCCGAAGCTAATCCTGAAGGCTGTACAGTTTTGGCAGAGGGTGTAACCGATATAGCCGAGATTTCTGCTGAAGATGCTCAAGCTCGTTTAGTAGCTGCTAGAGACGCTCTTGTTAATTCAGATGACACTACCGCAGATAACGAAGTCAAGGTTGCTGAAGCTATGGTAATAGCAGCGGGTGGTAACGCCACTCAGCATTAATTTATTCAACTAGTAGTAGGTTATTTGTTTCAGCGAGTTCGTGTTTGATTTCACAAAATGTGCTGCGCAATAAGATTAAATTCCAAAAACCTAGAATTTTAATAATTGTCCTCCTCAAAGCTTTATAAATTCATTATGATTTACGCTGTTACCTGGGATTACGTTTGTCTATCGGGTTTCGTTTAATTTTTTATGAGGGAAGGAAGTTATGAATGCTGCGGAGCTCGTAGCTGAAATTTTGAAACGTGAGGGCACTAAGTTTTTATCCTGCTATCCTCGTAATGCATTAATTGAGGCTGGAGCAAAAATAGGTATTAGGCCTATTTTATGCCGGCAAGAACGTGTTGGTGTTGGCATTGCCGATGGTTACACCCGGATAAAACGCGGCACCGTGAACGGTGTATTTGCGGCTCAAGCGGGCCCTGGTATTGAGAATGCATTTCCTGGTGTTGCGCAAGCTTTTGCCGAAAATGTCCCAATCTTAGTTTTGCCTGGTGGCGCGGGATTGGGGCGTCAGAATCAACACCCTACTTTTAGTGCTGTAGACGTATTTAGGCCAATTACAAAAATGGCGGCACGTGCTCATTCAGTCCAGGAGTTGCCGACACTTCTCCGTAAGGCCTATCACGCGATGAGAACAGGTAAGGGCGGCCCCGCTTTAATTGAAATTCCAGTCGAGGTTTGGGGTCAGGAGTTTAAGGGTCAGTTAGAATACGAGCCGGTTCAGCCTTTGAGGGTTGCGCCAGACCCCATTGCCGTAAAGCAAGCAGCGAAGATTTTGGTTGAAGCCAAACACCCTTTATTGTGGGCCGGTCAAGGAATTTTATACGCTGGTGCTAGCGACGCTCTTATTGAATTGGCGGAGCTTCTAGTGGCCCCAGTAATGACAACTAATCCAGGGAAAAGTTCATTTCCTGAGAACCATCCTTTAGCATTAGGCGCGAGCACGCGATCTCGCCCGCGTATGTTGGTCGAACAAATGGGTCTGGCGGACGTCGTTTGTGCGATTGGCTCTAGCCTAACTAAGACACCTTTTGGGCCTGGGATTCCGGCGGATAAGCGAGTTATACACGCAACCAATGATGCGGCTGATATTAATAAGGACTACCGTTCAGAAATTGGTCTGGTTGGTGATGCTGTTTTGGTGCTTGAAGGCTTAATTACGGAAATTCGTGCACTGACCGGTGGACCTGATGCTACTAAGTTTAATATTTTAACTACTCAAATCGCGACTGTTAAAAAGAAATGGAAGGCTGATTGGAAGTCGCAATTCATCTCTGACGAGGCGCCGATAAATCAATACCGTATTATTGGTGATCTGATGAGTGCGGTTGATCCTGGGGATGTAATTATCACCCATGATTCAGGGAGCCCCCGAGAGCAGCTGCTACCTTTTTGGGAGTCAACCAGTCCCGGCTCATACTTAGGCTGGGGTAAATCTACCCAGCTCGGTTACGGATTGGGTATTAATATTGGTGCCAAGCTGGCGGCACCGGATAAGTTGTGTATCAATATCATGGGTGACTCGGCGATCGGTATGACTGGTATGGATTTGGAAACCGCAGCCCGCTATGGTATTGGAATTCTTACCATTGTCTTTAACAATGGTGTTATGGCAGCAGAGCGAGATGTGTTGATTGAAGCTGATGAAAAGTATGGTGCAATGAAGGTAGGTGGTAATTATTCAGTTGTTGCTGAGGGCCTTGGTGTTGCATCGCTCCGAGTTGAGAAGCCTGATGACTTCCTGCCAGCTCTCGATGAAGCAAAAAAAATTACCGCCTCGGGCGCACCGTTCTTGATCGAATGTATGGTCAAAGAGGGTTATGAATTTTCTCGTGATGCTCTCCCTGGATTATAAAGAGGAGATAGATCTTGCTATATTTTTGAAGGAATTGACGAAATTGATTAACTCTCAAACACGGTATTTTAAATTTAGGTTAGAACATAAATTGTGGGGAGTGGTATGTGAGTAAAAGTAATAATAAAGCTACTGTCGATGGACAGGAAAGACTAGATATTGGTCCTATCGAACAGAATATTCGTGAAAGTATTGCTAAACACGACTGGTCTACACAGCTTAAGATCGCCTTGGCTTGTCGCAAATTAGCGAGTGAAGAACATGCTCAAACGTTAGCGGGTCAAGTTACGGTGCGGGCAAAAAATAATACGTTTTGGACTAATAATTTAATGGGCGGGTTTGGCAATCTTACGCAAAGTACGGTTATCCGGGTTAATGAAGATTTAGAGGTTATCGAAGGCGACGGTATTCCCAATCCTGGTATGCGTTTTCATTTATGGGTCTATAATGCACGTCCTGACATAAATTCGATTGTTCATACCCACCCACCCTTTGCTTCAGCGCTTGCGATGACCGGCAAGGAGTTAGCTGTAGCTCATATGGATGTGGCGATGTTTTATAAAGATTGTGCCTATTTATCTGATTGGCCTGGGGTTCCTTTCGCTGATGAGGAAGGGCGACTGATTTCCGAAGCGCTTGGTGATAAACATTCACTTCTATTAGCTAGTCACGGCTTGCTCACTACCGGAAACAATATTGAAAAAGCAACCTTCTTGGCAATACAATTTGAGCGTGCCTCTAGGTTGCAGTTGCTTGCAGAAAGTGTTGGGCCGATCAAACCAATCAAAGATAAGCATGCTCAGGAAGCCCATGATTTTCAGTTGACTGAAGGTGTGCTTAAAGGAAGCTTTAATAGTTGGGCATCTCAATTATTAAGGGAGCAGCCTGATGTTGAAGGTTAAGGCTCGTTAGTATTGAAGGCTTGTCGCTCTAGTAGCCATGATATCGTAAGGCCAAAAACCAAGCCCCAGAATGGCGCTCCGATGTTGAAAATTGGTTGGTCAGCCATAGTGATTAAAAAACAAAGCAATGCGCCAAGACTAAAGTTACCACTAAAAGATACAACGAACGACGTTTGTAGTATCCGTAACAGGGCTAAACCTGCTAAGGTCGAGATAAATGCGGGCGGAGTGGCTAGCATAAGTTTGGTAAATAGTGGTGCATATAAGCCAAATAAAATCGCTAATAAGCAAATTATAAAAGCAGCAATGTATTGCTGGTGCCGTTGGCCGCCGCTCGACAGGATAGCATTCACCGGCCCTGTTAAACATGTTGATACCGAACCAAAAATTGCGGTTATCATCGAGCCAGCGCCACAAACGGCGGTAATCGTATTTACCGGTGGGGTGTGACCTTTAGCAGTGAGTATTGCGATACCTTGGGCATTTTGTGCGGCCAGAACTGTAACGGCTAACGGGACTACCAATTCAAATATCGCGGCCCAAGAAAAGACTGGAACATAGATATTGGGTGAAGTGATGGTAAAGCTAAGCTCGTTCACTGGTATTGAGGTGTCCGTAAATACCAGGGTAATCAGTCCAACAATCAGAACGCCAATCATTGGTGGTAAGCGGCGCGATAGAGCTTCATTTAAGGATAAAGCGATAAATGCTAGGGTCATGGGTATCGCAATCCATGGGCTTTGTCCAATAGCTTTGATCCAATCAAGGCCAAAATTTAAAAATACCCCGGCGACCATCGCCATAATGATTGGCATCGGTAGAAGTCCCATGATTTTCTTTACCCAGCCACTTAAACCAAGGAATAGAAGCAGTATGCCTGTGCCGTAAAAAGCCCCAATCACTTCTGGATAACTAAGGTGTTCCAGTGCGGGTCCAACGAGAACTGTTCCTGAGATTGTCCAAAAAAATACCAGAGGCTGGCGATAAATGAGTGAAATGATTATACCAAGGATACCGTTCAGCACGAACGCGCCAAATATCCAGGATGCCATATCACCTTCGGATAAGCCGCCCTTTATGCCCACTCCTAACATAATAGCAACGGGTG
This sequence comes from Rhodospirillales bacterium, assembly GCA_012960465.1. Classification (GTDB taxonomy): domain Bacteria; phylum Pseudomonadota; class Alphaproteobacteria; order Rhodospirillales; family UBA2165; genus TMED23. Next base: position 21,269 of record DUBF01000215.1, read on the forward strand.
CCGAGGCGGCAAATAGAAAGGCGATTACAGCGTTACTAATATGAATAAAGGATATATCTGCGTAGATATTTCTTAAGTTAGGCAGGGGCTGATTGGTAGTCTCTAAATTCAAGGAAACCTCTGGCATATTGTTTAAGATTGAACATCAAATTAAACTGCATTCGGAGAACTTACAAATTGAAAGTTATATAGAGGTGTATGGTTATATCAATATTCAATGATCGTTATAAATCTAACTATGTGGTAACAATTCTTTTATAACTGTTCTATTATTGATCAAATTAGTTTTAATAAATATGAAAGACGATGGATGACCAAGGAATTATTTGTAAATGGCACGTTGATGAAAGATCTTGCGCTTCATAGAAATTTGGCTGGGGCCGAGTTTTTGGGCGAGTTTGAGACAGAACGGCGTTATCGTCTTTATTCTATCAATGATGAGCACCCAGGGATGTTTGAAGTTCAAGAAGGTGGTGTTGCGGTCGCCGGCGAAATGTATCGTATGAGCGACGAGATTTGGCAACAAGTTGAAGAAGGTGAGCCGCCGGATCTTTATTGTGGTCCGGTAAAGTTGGCGAATGGTCAGATGGTCGATGGTATTTTATTTGATCGGGAAATTGCCCAAGCTCATCATAAAGATATCTCAGAGTATGGTGATTGGAGAAAATATATAAGGTCTAAAAACAAATAATTTTTGGGTCGAGTATTGTGATAATTTGAAAAAATTGATCGATATGTTATATTTTGTAGTATTAATCATATTAAAGGGCAGGAAGAAATATGTCTCAGTTAACAACCATTGACGCCGAGCCATACGCGCTTTCGTTTGAGACAAAGACAACAGCTCTCTTGCTTATCGACATGCAGAGAGATTTTCTTGAGCCGGGCGGTTTTGGAGAGATGCTGGGCAATGATGTTTCTCTTCTTAGAAAAACAATCGAGCCCTGTAAAGCAGTTCTAAAGGCAGCTAGAAAAAGCGGGTTGACGGTTATTCATACCCGCGAAGGCCATCGTCCTGATCTAACAGATGCACCTTTAAGTAAATTGAATAGAGGTAATTTGGCAACGGGGATAGGTGATGAAGGCCCGATGGGTCGCATTCTTATTCGAGGCGAAATTGGTCACGACCTTATTCCAGAGTTAATGCCGACTGATGGCGAGCCGGTAATCGATAAGCCTGGGAAAGGCGCATTTTATGAAACTGATTTGCATTTAATTCTCCAAAATCGAGGGATTAAGACGCTGATTGTATGCGGCGTAACAACTGAAGTGTGTGTCCATACAACTGTCCGTGAAGCCAACGATCGCGGCTATGAGTGCATTGTATTGGAAGACTGCGTTGGCAGTTATTTTCCTGAATTTCATAGCGTAGGTATTACAATGATAAAAGCACAAGGAGGAATTTTTGGCTGGGTGTCTGATGCTAAATCGGCTATCTTGGCAATTACTAACGGCTAAATTTCTTAGTCTCTATTATTATAATAATAAGTCTAAAATGCGTGAAGTATATTTAAACAGTTAAGGGAATAGAATCATGAGTAGTAAAACACCTTTATGGTCATCTGGCGATCTTAATGCTTTTTTTGGCCTTGGAACTAACGTTCTTGTTAATTTGCTAGTCCTAACGGGGCTACTAAAATATGTTATAAAAATTCCAGATGTAATATTATTTGGCCACATTCTACCCGCCGTTGGCCTGATGTTATTTCTTGGTAATATTTACTATGCCCTTATGGCGAAAAGATTGGCGGATAGCACCGGACGATCCGATGTCACCGCGCTACCATCCGGACCAAGTGTACCACACATGTTTATTGTGGTTTTTGTCATCATGTTGCCGATTGCCATCCAAACCAAAGATCCAATTAAAGCTTGGGAAGCTGGGCTAGCATGGGTGTTTATTGAGGGTATTGTTCTATTTGCTGGAGCTTTTATAGCGCCGACTATTCGGCGTTTAACACCACGGGCAGCTTTATTAGGAACGTTAGCTGGTATTTCAATCACTTTTATTTCTCTCAGACCGGCGATGGAAATTTTTGAAACACCCATTATTGGCATGATTTCATTGATTATTATTTTAGGTGCTTGGTATGGTGGTGTAAAATTCCCCGGTAAACTACCTGGTGGTTTAGTTGCAATTGGTGTTGGTACTCTTCTTGCCTGGTTAAGCTATTTATTTGGTTGGGGCTTTGGAGGAATGAACCCGGCGGCAGTACAAAGTTCTTTAGGAAACATCGGGTTTTCTGTGCCATTGCCTGCTTTTGGTCATGTATTTTCAGGATTTGAATTTTTGGCCTTCATCGTAGTAACCGCTATTCCTTTCGGTGTTTATGATTTTATTGAAGCTATGGATAACGTGGAAAGTGCTTCCGCAGCTGGTGACGAGTATAGCGTTAAAGAAACACTGATGGCTGAAGGTAGTATTAGTCTTGTTGGTACATTGCTGGGCAGCCCATTTGCTAATGCAGTTTATATTGGTCATCCCGGCTGGAAATCCATCGGAGGCAAGATTGGCTATTCCATAGTGACTGGCATCATGGTACTTGCCTTAACTTGGTTGAGTGTTGTCTCGTTATTACTCGATCTCATTCCTGTCGTCGCAATTATTCCAATTTTACTCTATATTGGAGCTTTGATCGGAGCACAGGCGTTTCAAGCAACACCCTCTAATCATGCGCCTGCAGTCATTTTTGCCTTTGTGCCTCATCTTGCAGCTTGGGCTAAGACATTGATTGATGGAGCCCTTGGGGCAGCGGGTACAAACGCTGGAGCTGTTGGCATGGGTAAGCTCGCACAAAATGGAGTACTTTACAAAGGCCTCGAAGCCCTAGGTGGCGGTGCTATTATTACCGGTCTTATATTTGGCGGTATAGTTGTCATGTTAATTGATCGCAAACCAAATGGCGCAGGAGTATTCTGTCTTATTGGTGCCGTGTTAGCGTTCTTTGGGTTCATACACGGGCCCGCCGTTGGTATGGCTGTTTCGCCAATGATTGCTCTGAGTTATGTCCTTATGGCAGTTATTTGTTTTGGCTTTACTAAAATGGAGCTTGAGGCGCCAGACGCTTAACTCCAAAAATTTAATTGGGCTGGTCGAGATTTCTTGGGCCAGCCCGATTTTTTTTAGAGAATAATAAAGTAATTTCTCTAACTATTAACTTTCAGCACAATTTTACCCGTTGGTGACTTTGCTGGCGAGGTTATTGGATTTGATTACCGCAAGGGGATTATTACCAGGCCTGATGATTTATATAATGATTTGAGCCCTACTTCTGGGACTCATGCTACCAAAAAGTAAGGCCAAAAGATAATGTAAAAAAACATAACTCGTGGTTATTTTGTTTTTTACGGTCAGTATCATTATAACAACCTAGCTGTAGGCTAAAGTGTATGGTTCTTTTCTAAAACTGGGATAAGAAAACGATGATCAAGTATAAGAAATCCGAGGCAAAGGAATACGCCCAAGAGCATTTTCGTGGAATTTTTGCCGCTGGCATGACCCCCTTTAAAACCGATGGCTCGACAGATGAAGAGGGACTGCGTAGTAATCTACATCATTGGATTGATGATCTTGGTATTGACGGTCTTTTTATTAATGGCAAACAGGGCGAATTTTTTTCAATGACGCTCGCCGAGCGTAAGAGACAATTTGAAATAGTTATCGAAGAGGTTGGTGATAGCTGCCGGACTATAATGTCTTGTTCTGACGAGAATTTGGGTACGGTTCTTGAACTTGGTCGCCACGCTCAGAATATTGGCGCAGACTGGATTATTGTGCACGCGCCCCCTCTCTATTTTCATAAAAATGTAGATGCGGTACTCAAAGAATACTATCGTTATATCGCCGAACAGTTAGATATTGGTATCGCAATTTGGCATCAACCCGACTATAACTATATCGTCGAGCCTGAAGTTTGTAGCGATATTGCCAAGCTTAAAAATATTGTTGCTATTAAATATAGTGTTGACCGTGATCGATACGCTCGACTTACCGATATGACCCGTGGCAAACTGATAGTTAGTACATCATCTGAAGATCTATGGCTGGAAAATATTACTGAGTTGGGGTGGCAAGTCTATCTTTGCTCTACACCACCTTTTCTGATGCAGACTAAGTTAGATCAAAGAATGAATGAATATACTCGTTTGGCGATGGCTGGAGACGTTGCTAAGGCTCGAGTCGTGCGTGATAGTCTTAATCCTGTGCGTGAGGCCCTAAAGAACACTCGTCCGCCAGACAAGCCTCAAGCCCAACAAAAATACTGGGCTGATCTTCTTGGCCAAGTTGGCGGTTTGGTGCGCCGACCTCTTCTAAACCTAACAGATGAGGAAAAGGTGATTGTTAAAACAGCATTTGATACTTGCGGGTTGCAAGTATAAACGAAAGATAAATCTGAGTTGGATCTTTAAGTGACAGATATTTTGAGCAAAAAATATTTTCCTTTATAAATTATTTATGGAAATCTACGGCAAAGCTCTGATCCATTTGACCATTTCCTGAATAGCAAAAGCTGTTTGGTTTGGTGACACTATATTTCCCGCGATTATATGAGAATAAAGATCGTCTAGTTCCGTCATGGTTACGTTAATAGTTGTTTTAGTACCGCCCCATTTGCGCGCAATTCTTTTGGTTGCTTGAGGCTCAACGACTTTATCTTCCAATGAGTAATAAAAAAGGGCTGGGATATTAACTCTACCAAAATCTTTTCCTGCAACAGCTTTCACGATTGCTGCCATAGGAATTGTTGCGACAGTTGGATATGAAGTTGTCCAAAATTTAGAATGCTGTTTGTTGCGAGGAGTGGAACTGCGCATTCTTCCCGCAACAAGAGGAACCCACCAACGAGCAGCAGGCCATGTGAGAAGCCTCGCAAGCGGATTATTAATTCCAAAGTTAGGTGAAATAAAGATAATTCCAGAAATATTGCGAGATAAATTTGGGTCTAACGCAGCAGCAGCAGTTAGAGTTGACCCAGTGGAAGTGGATATAACAATGACCTTATCTCCTATCTGGCGACCAATTTCCAGGGCCTCAGCAATATCAGACATCCAATCCGCAACAGTTGGTTCTGCCATTGCCATTGGGCCACGACCATGACCAGTTAGCCGAGTAAAATATAAGTTAGCTTCCAGAATGTTTGCAATCTTATCCGGGACCGGACGAATTTCCTCAGAAGTTGCAGAAAAACCATGAATATAAATTAAAGAGAGGGGTGTCTTTTTACCGATTTTGTTGGCCCAAATAATACGTTTTTCGACACCCACTATTAAATCATCAAATTTTTTTTCTCGCATGGATAGGTAATTGTTAAGGTTCTCACCAAGTTTTTTAGCATCAAAACTCGCCTCTAATTTCGCCGGTTCTTGTGGTCCAAAAAGCCATATACCTAGCACCACAGCGCTAAGGAATAATAATAGTTTTTTTATAGTGTTTATAATTACATTTCTCATCTTTGTTGGTGTATTCTCCATTTGTTTAACATCCAAGTATAAGCGCTTTAATTTTAAAAGCCCAATTGGCGTAAACATCTCCAGCTATTGAAACCGGTATCTTTCAATTTTAAAACTTATAAAAGATGCAAAATTATTCATAGAAGTATCCTCTTTGAGTTATTTTACTTATCTACTGGTGTGTTAGAACCTAAACGTATATCCATTATGGGGTTATATTAAAATTTTGCTATCTTTTGATTTCTAGGAAATGTTTATATATTAGGTATATACCTAGAGTTCTAGATAATGTATCGGGAGAAAATAAATGGCGCAGAGGAAGAAACCACCTTTTCGAGGTGATCATGTTGGGAGTTTATTGCGACCAGAAGAACTTTTAGAATCTCGCACTAAAATGAAGGCTGGCCAAATTTCAGCTGAAGAGTTACGAAATCACGAAAACGAATGCATTAGAGAAGTCATTAAGTTACAAGAAAATGCAGGTTTAATGTCAATTACTGATGGTGAGTTTAGACGTGAAAGCTTTCATGTTGATTTTATAGGTCAAATTAAAAATGTTACGTCGAATTGGGATATTGATCGGGCTTTCCAGCTTACAAAGGATGATAAAGCAGGCAAAGATAAACAAATGCCTTATATCCCATATATTGATGGTAAAATGGATCGACCTAATGGTGGCATTGAAGTTGAAAATTATAAATTTACCAATTCGCTGACCGATCGAACGGTGAAGGTTACTATGCCTTCGCCGACCATGACCCACTTCAGAGGAGGTCGCGAAGCTATTAATAAAGAAGTTTATCCTGATATGCAGGATTTTTTTTCTGATTTAGCACGACTTTATCGTGAAGAATTGGCCGATTTAGACTCGTCTGGCTGCACTTACGTTCAATTTGATGATACTAATCTGGCGTATCTTTGTGATGAAAAAATGAGAGAAAATGCGCGTCAGTTGGGTGAGGATCCAGATGAATTACCGGCAACCTATGCCGCTTTGATCAATGATTCAATTCGAGATCGGTCAGACAATATGTCTGTATGTATACATCTCTGTCGCGGCAATGCCAAGAGCCGGTGGTTTGCTTCGGGGGGCTATGAGCCGGTTGCTGAGAAGATGTTCAATCTAACGGATGTCGATGGTTTCTTTTTAGAATATGATGATGAACGTTCAGGAGGTTTTGAACCCCTGCGTTTTGTGCCTAAGGGCAATAAATTGGTAGTACTCGGATTAGTTACGACAAAATTTGGTGTAATTGAATCTAAAGATGAGCTTAAACGACGGGTCGAAGAGGCGTCAAAATATGTAGATATTGATCAATTAGCCCTATCACCGCAATGCGGGTTTTCTTCAAATGCGGTGGGTAATTTGATTTCAGTAGATGACCAAATCTCTAAAATTCAATTAGTTATGGAAACTGCAGAAGAAATTTGGGGCTAAAAGTAGTTAAAACAGCTGGAGAAGACCAGTACAAATTAGGAGGAGATTTTAACTAACTCTTCTTGGGAAGTCCCGGCACGATAACGACTAATATAGTCGTCAGGGTCAATGGGGATACCTGAAATATTATTTTTTATATGCATCAGTTTCAAAATAGGCTCGGAAATCCTCTTCTTTTGCAAAATTCATGCACGTCATCTCTGCTTAGTTACCATCAAGATCTTCATAATAGAAGCTTGTCATTACGTCATGGTTCCATTTTTGGATCGGCATAATCCCCCGTTCTTTAAGGCGGTCATAGCGCATAAATAATTCATCGAAATTACCGTGAGCTAGTTGAAAATGATGTAGTCCAGGATCCTCATTGGCCCGCTTTTTTGTACCGTCGACTTCAAAAACACCCAGCATTTGAGCATAAGGATAAACACCGTATAGCTTAAAAAAAGCGATTTGTTGAGATTTGGTCCAGGATGGTTCCTTTGGGCGTTCACGAATAAAGGATGGCTCCATATCCAGCGTAACAGTATACCAATCCTTCATTTCGTCGAAGCGACTCGTTTTTAAAACTACCTCGCTAATCGATGGTGCTGAAATATTTTCAGTATTGCCAGACATATTTTATACCCTCGCCTAAATTTACATACAGTTTCGTTATATAAACTAGATCATCTCTATAAACTCAAATTACACGCTTAATTAATACACTCCTTTATGGCAGACAGTATTTTTTTAGCGTTCTCTTCACGAGCCCCTTCCCCCATAACACCTATGCGCCATAATTTACCCGCAAAAGCTCCGAGACCTGCGCTGATCTCAATATTATATTTGTTGAGTAATTTGCTCCTAATAGTGCCATCATCAATGCCTTCAGGTAGTTTGATTGTTAGTAATTCGGGTAAGCGTATTGATTCTTCAACAAGCATTGAGAAGCCCATTTCTTCCATACCTGATACAATAATATCAGAAACCGTCTTATGGCGGGCCCAGACATTTTCCAAGCCTTCTTGGACCACCTTCCGGAGTGCTTCGTGAAGGCCCATTAATGCATTGACTGGCGCCGTATGATGGTAGGTCCGGGCACCGCTCTTCTCGTCTCCTTGCCAATAGCCGGTTACTAAAGAAAGATCTAGCAACCAGCTTTGAACGGGGGTCTCTCGATTAAGAATAAAATTAACAGCTTGATCACTGAAAGTCACAGGTGATAGTCCGGGGGGGCAGGAGAGACATTTTTGGGAACCTGAATAAACACTATCGGCACCCCAGACATCAACATTAACGGGAACACCCCCTAAGGATGTTACAGTATCGACAATAGTCATGGCATTGTTATCTTTAGCCAGACGGCAGATCTCAGAGGCATTGGATAGTGCGCCTGTCGATGTCTCAGCGTGGACAAAGCCAACTATTTTTACATTGGGATTAGATTTAAGTGCTTTTTCAACCTTATTTGGGTCGACGGCTTTGCCCCAATCGTCTTCGGTAATAATAACGTTTGCGCCTGCTCGTCTTGCGACTTCAGCCATTCTAGTTCCAAATACGCCGTTAATTGCAATTATTACTTCGTCGCCAGGCTCAATCATGTTGTTTACGCAGGCTTCCATACCTAATGAACCGGGACCTGAAACAGGGAAGGTCATATTGTTACTTGTCTGAAAAATATAGCGTAGCATGTCTTTTAACTGATCCATCATGGTAATCATGTCAGGATCAAGGTGTCCAATTGTCGTCTGGGACATTACTTTAAGGACATCTTCATGAACACGAGACGGCCCAGCACCCATTAGTAACCGCTCGGGAGGATGAAACATGTCGACCAATGGTCGTTCGTTCATGAGGGCAGTGTTTGCTGACATAGCTTTTAAATCCTTTTATTTAAAATAATTATATATGGCTTTAAATTAGCAGAACTAATTTGTCACGAAATTACTAGTTGTCAATTTGTTGTATTTAAGAACTAATCTGTATGAGGTTTAAAAATAATTATTATTTTTAAAAACAGGTGTGATCCTAATCCGATTGGTAGTTCTAACCGTGGTCTACGTTGTTTAAATAGATGTGGCTAATTTTGATTTCCGATACCTGATAAAAAATTCGACAAATTACTCGCCTGTTATATAAATCATGAAATTTTATTTTTTGGGAGGCTATTATGTCAAAATATATTTTGATTGCTAGTATGGATATTGAACCTGAGAAAGAGGAAATATTTAACGAAGTGTACGATACAGAGCATATACCTGGTATTTTAAAAGTACCTGGTGTCATCAGTGTTGAAAGATTAAAGTCGCAGCCTATGAAGATGCATTTTGGAGGTAAACTTCAAGATATGGATATATCGGGCGAGCCAACCTATACCGCAATTTATCAAATTGAAGGACCGGACGTTCTCACAACAGAAGAGTGGGGTAAGGCCGTGGAAGCTGGCAGATGGCCGACTGAAGTGCGACCATTTACATCAAATCGGCAATTTGCACTTCGCAAATCAATCAATTAAGTAAATTTTTTTATGATGCGGAGCTATGATAGATAAACAGACTGCATAATTATGAAAATAATATTTCTTTTAATTGCGCTAATAATTCCCAATAAGCTTTGTGCTGCTGATTTTGAGATTACAGTTAAGGGTTTACGAACTGATAAAGGTCAATTACGGCTGGCAATCTTTAATGATCCACAAGAATTCCCCCGTGGCGATGAAATTCGTAGCCTCAATATTAAAGCTAAGTCAGGTGAGGTGATTGCCATTTTTAAGAATATGAAACCTGGTGTATATGCTCTAGCAATTCATCACGATGAGAACATTAATAAAGAGATGGATACTAATTTTATAGGTCTACCAAAGGAGGGTTACGGGTTTTCAAATGACGCAAGGGTATTTTTTGGCCCTCCGAATTTTAAAGCAGCTTCTTTTATTATAGGTGAAAAATTTAAAAAAATTAGCCTTCATATTGTTTATTAGTATAGGCCAAAATATCTAGCTTATTTAGTTGAATAATTATGTTAATGAGGTCACTCAAATGCATAAAGGTCCTAAGCGTTCTCTTGTAATTTTAATGATAAAGAATTTATACAGTAACGAAGCCCTGTGGGTTGAGGGCCATCTGTAAAAACGTGGCCTAAATGAGCATCGCATGCCGCACATAAAACTTCGGTACGAACCACTCCCAGGCTGTGATCAGATTTAGCTGTAATGGCTTCCTTGTTTACGGGTTGCCAGTAACTCGGCCAACCAGAACCTGAATCAAACTTATGTTCAGAAGAAAAAAGTGCTGCGTCGCAACAGCTACATTGGAACATACCAGCTATTTTACAATCGTTATATTCTCCAGAAAATGGTCTTTCAGTGCCGCATTGTCGGGTAACGTAGAACTGCTCAGGCGTTAATAACAGTTCCCATTCATTGTCGGTTTTAATTATTTTTTTCACCATAGTTTATACTCCTAACCAGTGAGATTATCTCAATCGTAGCTCGGTAATTTATCGGAGACAAACGCACTTGTATTATTTTATTAAAATAATAGTCTTTAGGCTATTTTACATTAAATTTAGAGATATCTATGGCAGAAATAATAATAACGTCAGGTCTCGGTAAACCTATGCCACTTCAAGAGTTGACCATTTTGAAAGAGGTGGATAATTCTAAGGATTGGAGTTCTGCTAGCGTTTTTGTGCTTGGCGGAGTCCGTAAGGGTGCTGATGGCAAGCTTCGATTTCAGATCAGAAAAGTTAGCCATGTTGATGGTGATCTGGGCAAAGAACTCAGAAAGTATATAGGAAAATATCCGGGTTTTCGGTTTAAATTTTTTCGATCGACGCGGAATGCCTACAATAAAGAATGTCAGATTTATCATACCTTCAATCCTACTGAGAATGTTACGCATCCGACTAGACCAAGGCATACAAAGTTCGTATGTTCCGTAGCGGATTGCACTGGATCTGATTAGGCGAAGAAAAAAACTTTGATATCTATTTATTGTTAAAGTTATTTTTCTGTTAGGAGTTGGCCAAATCCTTCGATAGGATCATTTATTTTTGCCGCACGTAAACTGGCCCAAAATGTAGCAGTATTACTTGAGATTACTGGTTTTTTTAATTTTTTTTCAAGTTCTTCAATAATTTGCGCTGATCCGAAATTTGCACAACTTATTAAAATTGCTTCAGCATCTTTATGATCGACCGCAATTGCATGGTTATAAATCTCTAAAGGTGATATTTGTCCAAAACGTCTTCCTAATGCCATACCCGTGTCTTTAAAATCCATACCGATCATAGCAACCACTTCTATCCCAAAACTTTTGAGAAATATTTTTTCATGCTCGTTGGCAGCTTGGGTATACGGTGTAGCTAACGCTATTTTTGAAATGTTTAGCTCTTTAAGCGCCTTTATAATTGAGCCGGCTGTTGAAACCGCAGTTACTCCTGAGACATCTTCTAGTTTATTTATAAGCAGTTCGCTTGGACAGGCCATTGATCCAACTGTACAATTATAGGCTACTACGTTTACACCGCATCCCTTGAGTTCAATTAATCGTATTTCTAGGTCCTCCATTAAACTTTTGAATTTATCTTTTTCTGGATTAAAATGGATTGGCATCCTCGTAAAATGGACGGTTACCCCTGGAGGTTTCATAGTATTGAATTCAGGTTCTGTAATAGTGTTTTCGGTGGGTGTTATAATGCCAATTTTAGCTCGCCATCCGAGAGGCTCCTTAATATCATTAATATTCATTATGTTTCTTTGTTCCTATAAAAAAATAATTAGATAGGATGACGTAATCCTATTCTTTCTAGTCGAGGGAGTACTTCATCGCGAAAGTACGGTAATTCATCGAGGAAATTAACAAGACCCATGGCAATCCCACAAAAACCGGCCTCACTCAGCATTTTTATTTTACTCGTAACCGTATCGGGATCACCAATTAGAGGGTAGCCACTGTTACCGCCAGCCATTCGTAATTTGATATCTGCTTTAACGGCATCAGAAAGATCAGGGTTATCTTTTATACCACGGCCGACATACATTTTTTCTACGGCCTCTTCATTAGCATTTTCCACTGCGTAATAGTGATGGAATTCTTCAGCTTCGCGATTAGTGGGACGGCAAACACAGTAGGCATTTGTAAAAACGTCAACATTTCGGTTAAGCTTTTCCGATAGTTTTTTTACCTCTTGGATTTCTGTTTTTGCGGTACTCATTTTCTGTATGGCTCGGAATAGATAATCAGCATTGCGAACGGCAAAGTTTAAGCCTGGGCCGGATTGCCCTGCATTCATGATGATTGGCCTAGGTTGGCTAATTGGTTTAGGTTTAGCTTGAACGTTCTTTAAATGAAAAAATTTACCTTTGAAGCTAAAAGGCTTTTCTTCCTGCCAGATATTAGTAACAATTTTTATCCATTCTTCCCCCAGTTCATAACGTTCTTGATGAGCATCCAGGTTAATACCTAGCATTGCAAACTCTTCCTGATTCCAGCCACATACTATATTGAGGCCAAATCGACCTCGACCAATATGATCAGCTGTTACCATTTGTTTAGCAGCAAATACCGGATTGACCATTGCGACGTGCAAAGTCGAAAAAATTTTTATTTTTTCTGTCGCGGCCAATAAACCTGCAGCCCAAACCAATGTTTCAAAAGAGTTACCATTATGGTCACTCTCACCGCCATATCCGGCCCACCTACCCAAAGGAATCATAAATTCTATACCAGCCTCATCCGCCATTTTAGTTAAATTGAGGTTGTTATCCCAGGTTGGTGTCCATCGTTCTTTAGCATTGGTTGCTGCAATACCACCTGAACAATTAGCTGCAAAAAGACCGATTTTAAATTTATTGTCTTTGATTTGCGAATGAACCGAACTTATGATTTAACCAACCTCCAAATAAAATGGCACGAATTATATTCGTCGCCTTTTCTTTTTTTTTGATTTATAACCTGTTATACGGTTCTGACTTTGTGGTTTTTTCTGCCGTAACTTGGTTTTATCTAAGCCTGCCTGTGCAGCAGCTAATTTAGAGATGCCGGGTTTATTAAGCCCGAGTTCGACAGCCTCTAGCCGTCTAATTTCATCTCGAACTCGAGCAGCTTCCTCAAATTCCAGGTTACCTGCAGCTTCTTTCATTCGATCGTTAAGGTTTTTTATGTGGGTTTGGTAATTACTACCCACTAGTTCAATTTCGCCAGAAACGCCCGTGTCAACAGTAACATAGTCCATTTCATAAACACTTTCCAAGATATCGGAGATACCCTTTTTTACCGACTCTGGGGTGATACCGTGTTTATCATTATAGGCTCGTTGTTTTGAGCGGCGGCGATTAGTTTCGCCAATTGCGTATTCCAAACTGTTAGTTATTTTATCCGCATATAATATAACCCGGCCGTCGATGTTACGTGCAGCCCTTCCAATCGTCTGAACTAAAGAGGTCTTTGAGCGCAAGAAGCCTTCTTTATCGGCATCTAATATTGCCACCAAGGCACATTCTGGGATATCCAATCCTTCCCGTAACAAATTAATACCAATTAACACGTCAAATGCACCTAAGCGAAGATCGCGGATAATTTCGATCCGCTCAAGTGTATCGATATCAGAATGTAGGTAGCGCACTCTTATCCCAGCTTCGTGCATAAATTCTGTTAGGTCTTCTGACATTCGTTTGGTAAGAGTTGTGACTAATACACGCTCACCTTTTTTTGCGCATTCGCGACATTCAGATAACAAATCATCAACCTGGGTTTCAATCGGTCGTACAATACAAGGCGGATCAATCAAACCTGTAGGGCGAACCAATTGTTCAATAAAGACACCACCGGTTTGATTAAGTTCCCAAGGGCCTGGTGTAGCTGAAATACACATTGTTTGTGGGCGCATCGCCTCCCATTCTTCAAATTTAAGTGGTCGGTTATCGAGACAAGATGGCAGACGAAACCCGAACTCATGTAACGTCGTTTTACGTGAGAAGTCTCCTTTATACATTGCTCCTAGTTGAGGGACTGTAACGTGGCTTTCATCTAGAACAACCAATGCATTTTCAGGCAAATACTCGAAGAGTGTAGGCGGCGGTTCTCCTGGATTCCGTCCCGTTAAATATCGAGAGTAATTCTCAATTCCAGAGCAGTGCCCAGTAGTTTCTAACATTTCTATATCAAATGTTGTACGCTCCTCAATACGTTGGGCTTCTAATAATTTCCCTTGTTTCTCAAAATCTGAAATAACTTTCTTAAGCTCCCTTCTAATTTTTGGAATTGCCTGTAAGATTGTTGGGCGTGGTGTTACGTAGTGACTATTTGGATAAATGGTTACATCATCCAGAGTTTCAATTTTTTCGCCTGTGAGGGGGTCGATTTCCCAGATCGCTTCGATCTCGTCTCCAAACATGGATAGACGCCATGCCCGATCTTCAAGGTGGGAAGGAAAAATTTCAACTACGTCGCCTTTTACGCGGAATGTACCCCTGTAAAAAGCCGTATCATTTCGCGTATATTGAAGTTCAACCATACGTTTTAATAGTGTGTTGCGATCAATATGTTGGCTGGTTATTAACCTCTCAGTCATTTTAGCATAAGTTTCGACGGCGCCTATGCCATAAATACACGAAACCGAGGAAATGATGATTACGTCACTTCGTTCCAGTAAAGCGCGTGTAGCTGAGTGACGCATACGATCGATCTGCTCGTTGATGGATGCATCTTTTTCGATGTAAATGTATGTCCGAGGTACATAAGCTTCGGGTTGATAGTAGTCATAATAGGATACAAAGTATTCAACCGCGTTTTTTGGAAAAAACTCTTTCATTTCACCATATAGTTGGGCAGCAAGTGTCTTGTTTGGTGCCAAAATTAAGGTCGGGCGGTTAACTTCCTGGATAGCTCTGGCAATTGTGAAGGTCTTACCGGACCCCGTAACACCAAGTAAAACCTGGTCCTTCTCACCTGCATTTAGACCGGCAACCAGTTTTTCTATAGCCTCAGGCTGATCTCCCGATGGCTTAAACGCTGAGACGACTTTTAGCGGTATTCCTGATTTTATTATTGGGCGTTTTTGAGGTACAAAATATATATCGTTTGGGGTGAGGCTTTGCATTAATCATGAAATCCAAATGGGTCTATTGTCTCATTAAAGTAACAGTTTATCTTATTCAATCTAGATATTACCTGCAACCGCCAGTATAGGTGGTTACTAGTTGAGAAATAAAGAAGGTAAATTTAAATCAAAATAAGGAATGCGATTTTTGTATATTTGATCGAGAAAAAGGTTGGTTGGGCCTTTAATCATCTGTTGCGCGAGCTCAAATTGTTTTAGAAGAAAATTTTGCCCTTTTCACTATTGCAACCTTTTAGGTTGGAGCGTAGTCTGCCGCAAAATTGCGGGTTATTTCACCAATACCCTAACAATTAATATAATTAAGGAATTGAAAAAGATGGCCCTTATCGCTTCGCGATTAAATCGGATAAAACCCTCAGCTACTATGGCTGTAACTGGCCGAGCTCAGGAGCTCAAAGCGGCTGGTGTTGATGTCATAGGCCTCGGAGCAGGTGAGCCCGATTTTGATACACCGGAAAATGTAAAAGAAGCCGCGATTTCCGCCATGAGAGCAGGACAAACTAAATACACTCAAGTCCCTGGAACACTTGAATTACGTGAGGCAATATGTGCTAAGTTCAAGCGCGAAAATGGCCTTGATTATACACCTGCACAAATCCAGGTAGCCTGTGGAGGCAAACAAAGTATTTATAACGCGATAATGGCGACCGTTGACGAAAACGATGAAGTTATAATACCAGCACCATATTGGGTGTCTTATCCTGACATCGTGTTACTTGCCGAGGGTAAGCCAGTTATTGTTCAAGCTAAGCAGGGGAACGGGTTTAAAATAAATGCGGAGCAATTAGAAGCTGCAATTACGCCCAAGACGAAATGGCTTTTACTTAATTCTCCTTCAAATCCTACGGGTGCAGCTTATTCTAAGGAAGAGCTTAAAGCGCTAACGGACGTATTACTGCGCCATAAACACGTATTTCTCATGACTGATGATATTTATGAGCATGTGATCTATGATGAATTTGAGTTTACAACTCCGGCTCAAGTGGAACCCAAACTGTATGATAGGACGCTTACTCTTAATGGTGTTTCAAAAGCTTATGCGATGACGGGTTGGCGGATTGGTTATGCAGCTGGTCCTCTAGAACTGATTAAAGGAATGAATAAGGTGCAATCGCAAAGTACGAGCCACGCGGCATCTATATCGCAGGCTGCAGCAGTTGAAGCACTTAACGGGCCACAAGAATTTATTGCCAAAAATAACGCGATATTTAAAGAACGTCGTGACTTAGTGGTATCAATGCTAAATCAGGCGGAAGGCCTTGAATGTTTAACACCCCAAGGTGCTTTCTACGTTTATCCAAGCTGTGCAGGAATGATTGGTAAAACAACGCCGGAAGGTAAAGTTTTAACAAGTGATTTTGATGTTGCGACGTATTTGCTTGAAGCTGAGGGAATTGCCGTTGTCTTTGGTGAAGCTTTTGGATTATCACCATTTTTTAGAATCTCTTATGCAACTGGAACAGAGCTTTTAGTAGAGGCCTGCAAGCGAATTCAGCGCGCTTGTGATAATTTGGAGTAGAATGTTTTTGCAAATAAGAACGGGAGAAATGGGAAGAATAATTTTTATTGCCAGTGCGTTAATAACTGGAAATTCCCAGGTTTTGTCTGCCGAGAATTATTCATTGGGTAACCTTCAAATCTCTAATATTTGGGCCCGGGCAACCCCAGGTCGTGCTAGGACAGCGGCAGTTTATATTGAGAGGATACATAATTCTGGCGGACAAATTGATAGTCTTATTTACATGAGCTCACCCCTAGCAAGAAAAAATTTAATCCATAAAACAATCGTTGAGGATGGAATTGCCAAAATGAGCCATGTTAAGGTGCTAAAGATCCATGCTGGACGTTCTGTGAGTCTTAAACCTGGCGGCTTGCATATCATGATGTTAGGTATTCAAAAATCACTCAAGCGAGGATTTAAGTTTCCAATGATACTTGAGTTCAAAAAAGCTGGCAAAATTAAAGTCGTCGTAGAAGTTAAAAATATTGGCTCGTCTTCCATGATGAAAATGGACCATAAAAAAAAGCATCAGCATTAGCTGATAAAGTATTCAATTGATAGGAATACCGCAAAGGGTGAGTAAGGAAGGCATGCTAGAAGCTACTCGCCCAAAAAAGGGTAGCGCAGCAACAAAAATTAAAAAAATTAGGCCGGCGACAATAAATACGTATTTGACTTCTTTATCCATTTTAGATTTATAAACCTTATGCATAAAAATTTCTACGTTATAATGTCTATTTTAGGGTTTGTTATAATTACCGCTGCTGTTTTTTTTGCTTCGGAATTTTTTGCAAGCAAGTGGGAGTCTGAGCGTTTATTAAAAGCAGAGCTAAAAGATTCGTCCGGTAACTCGTGGAATCTCTCGAAGTTAAAAGATAAATTTGGGATCATTTATTTTGGTTACACTTACTGTCCTGATATCTGTCCTACTGCTTTGAATGATCTTTCCATTGCATTAGAAGGTATGGGGCATGATCGACATTTATATCAGCCAATATTTATTTCTGTTGATCCCGGCAGAGATACTCGACAAGTTATTAAGGAATACATTCTGCATTTTGATCAGAATTTACTGGGGTTAACCGGAACTTCAACCCAATTAAAATCATTTACCTTTAATATTGGGGCCACTTTTGCTCTTCAGAAAAAAGGTCCGAGTGATCAGGACTACGTTGTTAATCATACAATTGGTTACTTTATGGTGACGTCGACAGGACAAAAACTCCCAGTGCCTATTAGAAAAAATCCAAAAGAATTGAGAAAAGTGATAATTAAAGTAAAGAATAAGATCCTAGAAAATATAACTGGTGAATAAAGAAATAGAAAAAACTTCTTTCAGATAATGAATTAAGTATGAAGCTGTGGAAATCGGTATTCCAGCTTGCCTACTCTTTTCTTTGGCGCGAGATGGTTCAACAAACCCATAGCGTTCTGGAAAATGCGTCAACACAGAGACCTAATTTACCTTAATCAATACTCAATATAAGCATTAGATAAATTTAAGTTTGTTTATTGTCTAGGGTGGTGACTTTTAGAGGTGCTCAGCTTTAAATTGGATTTTTCATTTTAACATTCTTAGTATCACCTTTTAACTAGTGAAATAAATATCTGTTTATGTCTAATGGTTATTTCTTTTAATATTTAAATTTGCGGGACATTCAAAAAAAAGCTGGAAAACGTTAGTTTTCCAGCAAGTTTAACAGGGAGGTTTCACGTCTGGGAGACGTAGGATCAAAAGACCCTTCCTTTAGAAATAATATCTAAAGGAGCGCCGCAAGAAGCGTCGCGTGGGCAGTGTATAACCTTACTTGGACCTCGCTACTATAGCTGTTTAGACATCTCACCCATGCATATTTTGCATACGTAGTTTAATTAGTTACAATAAAGGGATTATTTGCGATTTTCGAGGATTTTTCTCACTAAAAAATCCCTAAAAACAGCAATTCGTGCAGACTGTCTAAGCTCTTCGGGATATACAAAATAGACATCAGTTTGTGGCGATTGTAACTCAGGTAAAATATGCACGAGGTTTGACGAGCCTTCAGTAAAATAATCGGGAAGTGCTCCAATACCAACACCGCTTCTAACGGCTCTATATATACCATAAATATTGTTCACTTGTAGAACAGGTTTGCGGCGATCGCCCTTCGCCCCCGCACCTTGTAAGAAGTTAAGAGCTGGTAATAGGTCTTTTTGATCTCCAACCTCTTCACCAAAGGTGATGAGATTGTGCGTATCCAAATCTTCCGGTGTTTTTGGCATTCCATGTAATTGTAAATACTCAGGAGAAGCATAAACATTATAATGAATTTTCATGAGATGGCGTTGAACGAGATCAGGTTGGCGGGGCGGGGTTAAACGAATAGCCACATCAGCCTCACGCATAGCAAGATCCAAATCGTCGTAGACTAGTAGGATAGTTAAATCAATTTCTGGATAAAGATCCATAAATTCTTTAATTCGCGGTGTTAGCCAGACCGAGCCAAAACCAATAGTGGTTGTTATTTTAAGGGAGCCTTCTGGACGTTCTTTACTTTCAGTTAAACGAGCTTCGGTCATAGCAACTTTGTGAAAAACGTCATGGGCTGTTAGGTAGAGATCCTCGCCATGCTCGGTTAATATAAGGCCCCGAGCATGTCGATGGAATAATACTATGTTTAAGCTTTGCTCTAGCCCGCTAATTTGACGGCTGATTGCTGATTGGCTCAGATTTAAGGCCTCACCAGCGTGCGTGAAGCTACCAGCTTCTGCTACAGCATGAAAAATTCGAAGCTTATCCCAATCCATTTCTTAGTCCCACTATATTTTTTAATTGTCCTAGAAAGAACAAAACAAACATAGATATAAGCTGATCAGTAATTTCTATATTTTATCTACGAATGCTTAGGAATTATATAGTAATATTATTATTGAGCCGCCATCGTTGTTTGATTTACTATGTTAGCTAAGTATTTTTCGGTCTCAAGTGCAGCCATACAGCCTGTACCGGCGGCAGTTACAGCTTGGCGGAATTTATTATCTTGAACATCACCTGCTGCAAAAATACCTGGAATATTGGTTGCCGTGCTATCCGGTTGTGTAATCAAGTAACCTTCTTCATCCATTTTTAGTTGGTTAACGAAGATGCTGGTGTTAGGTTGGTGACCAATAGCAATGAAAACTCCTTCAAGGCTGTATTCTGTAATGTTATCGGTTTTAATATTTCGGACCCTTATGCCAGTTACTTCGGGCATTGGACCCTCGTGTTTGCCCATAACTTCCTCTAGAGCAGAGTCCCAAATGATTTCAATCTTAGGATTGGCTAATAGGCGTTTTTGTAACATTTTTTCAGCACGTAAGCTATTTCGGCGATGGATAAGCATAACTTTGGTGGCATGTTTTGTCAGATAAATAGCCTCTTCTACAGCAGTATTTCCGCCACCAACAACGGCAACTTGTTTGCCGCGGTAGAAAAAACCATCACACGTCGCACAAGCAGAAACTCCAAAGCCCTGATATTTAAGCTCACTATCTAAACCGAGCCATTTTGCTTCTGCTCCAGTTGAAATAATCAAAGCATTACATGTGTAAGTATTACCCGAATCACCTGTTAGTTTGAATGGTTTTTTTTGCAGATTGGCCTCAATAATTAAATCGGATATCATGTTGGTACCTACGCCTTCGGCTTGTGCTTGGATTTGCTCCATTAGCCAAGGGCCTTGTATAATCTCGGGAAAGCCTGGAAAATTTTCAACGTCTGTAGTAATGGTCATTTGACCACCGGGTTGCATTCCATGGATTAGAGTGGGCTCTAAATTAGCTCGGGCTGCATAGATGGCAGCGGTAAGACCCGCGGCCCCAGAACCTAGAATAAGTACATCATAATGGTGATCGGACATAGGTAATACAAACTCCGTTTATTACTCGTTTAAAAAGAAATAACATAGGAAGCGTTCGGGTTCGATGCAAGGGAACAATATACTAGCTTTGTATATTGATAGGAAAATTTTTATGATTAAAAATATTTATACGTAAAATTTATGTATAAATTGAAATAATATTGCGTGTTTTTCTATCCCGTCCTAAACTATAATCGAATTTGAGGATAAAAATCATGGTGCGTGTAAAGCTGGATTTTATTGATCGTAATATTTTACGTCAGTTACAAGATGAAGGTCGAATAACAAATGTTGAATTGGCTAACAGGGTTGGCATCTCTGCTCCGCCCTGCTTAAGGAGGGTTCGAGCACTTGAAGAAGCTGGTTTTATCAGAGGCTACCATGCAGATATAGAGCCAGGAGGACTCGGTTATAACGTCACAGTTTTTGCCCAAGTAGGATTAACTAGTCAAGCTGAGCCAGATTTGGTTGCTTTTGAAGATCTTATAAATTCCTGGCCCGAGGTCCGCGAATGTTACATGTTGGCGGGTGAGACGGATTTTATACTCAAGGTTGTGGCTGAGGATTGGGAAATATATCAAATCTTTGTGATGAAAAAACTTACCCCTGCGCCGAACGTAGCCCATGTAAAATCTTCTCTTACTATTCGCTCCTCTAAATCTAAACCAGGGGTGGCTATTGATATCTCTCCAAATGGAGAAATGCAAGAGGAGTAGTTATCTTTTATTCTTTTTACGAGTTAGCAGTGAAGCGTTTATCGAAAGTTGCCATTTGTCATAAATAAAATAATACATGAAACCTATATCTAAAAGGAAATTCTCATATGAGCAAAACGAGAGCTCGCGAAAGGGCTAAAGCAAGAAAAGGAAAAAAGCGGATTGCCAATCCTGTTCTTGCCGCGCAAAAATTTTCATCTGGACGGTTTAACCCTGAATCAAACTCCATTAAAAGCCCACGTGTCACTAATGTTAGAAACTTAAGCGTTACCAAACGCGGCGCAAACAGGTCGAGTTAAATTGTTAATCTAAATCACATCGTATTTTTGTAATGAATGATTTTCCTGGAATTATACACATAAAAAGTATGGCTCTCTTTTCTGTATTGAGCTTACTTATATTCCACCTTGATGATTTCGTATGATTTCGAGCCGCCTGGGGTAGTTACTTCAACGCTGTCGCCAAGTGATTTTCCTATAAGAGCTCGTGCAGTTGGTGAGGTTATTGATAATAAGCCGTTTTCAATATCCGCTTCATAAGTACCAACGATTTGAAATGTAGATTTGTCATCGGTATCTTCATCAGCTAGCTCAATTGTTGCACCAAAACGCACTATATCACCAGATAGTTTTGTTGGATCAATCACGTCTGCTAGGCTTATGACCGATTCTAGCTCCTTGATGCGGCCCTCAATAAAACTTTGTTTTTCACGCGCAGCATGATATTCGGCATTCTCAGATAGATCGCCGTGTTCACGGGCAACCTCAATTGCCTTAATAACTTCTTGGCGGTCATTAAACTTTAGCTGCCGTAATTCCTCTTCGAGTGCGGCTAGTCCACCAGCTGTCATTGGAACTTTTTCCATAACCTAAACCTTTTAAACAAAAATAATACACCCCACGGTACGTTATCGTGGGTTGTTTCAAAATAAAACTAATTATAAAGACTGATTAACATAGAATTGCAGCGGCTTAACTTCAAGTCCATTATAATTATCCGATTGATTAATTTTTAGTACTTTAATTGCGCTGATAGCAGCAGCAGCACCGGTAATAGTAGTGTATTGTGGTACATTATTTAAAAGTGACGAATTTCGTATAGAAAAACTATCAGCAATAGCCTGTGGCCCCTCTGTTGTGTTAATGACCATTTGTACTTCACCCGAAAGAATTGCGTCAACGCAATGGGGGCGCCCTTGAAGCACTTTATTAACCAATTTAGTTTTAATACCAGCATCCGTGAGAAATTTAGCCGTGCCGCCGGTTGCTAAAATTTTGAAGCCAAGTTCTTGAAGTTCATAGGCAATTTCTTTGGCGATCCTTTTATCACCATCTTTGACGGAAATGAAGACCGTTCCTTCTGACGGTAATATTACTCCAGCGCCTAATTGAGATTTTGCAAAAGCGCGAGGAAAATCTGAGTCGATACCCATTACTTCGCCAGTTGATTTCATCTCTGGTCCTAAAATTATATCAACGCCCGGGAAACGAGAGAATGGGAAAACCGCCTCTTTTACTGCGACATGATTAGGTTTGAGAATTTCAGTTAAATTAAAGTTGGAGAGTTTCTCGCCAGCCATAATCCGAGCAGAAATTTTGGCAATAGGAACGCCAGTCGCCTTTGCAACAAATGGAACGGTTCGACTGGCACGAGGGTTTACTTCAAGTATAAATATTATGTCATTTTGTATCGCAAATTGGATATTCATTAGACCTATAACATTAAGCCCTATGGCTAAAACCTTTGTTTGTTTGCGCAATTCTTTAATTATTTGGTTTGATAAGGAGTGGGGTGGCAAAGAGCAAGCACTGTCGCCTGAATGTATACCGGCTTCTTCAATATGTTCCATAATGCCGGCAACGTAAACTTCGTTACCATCACAAATTGCATCGACGTCAACTTCAATTGCGTCACGTAAATACCAATCGATGAGTATCGGATTTTCACCAGAGATAGTAACTGCCATTTCCATATATTGGCGTAAGCCTTTAACATCGTGTACAATTTCCATTGCCCGACCGCCTAAAACATAAGATGGGCGGATTACCACCGGATAGCCTATTTTGTCAGCTATTCTCTCTGCTTCACTCGTGGACCGCGCAATTCCATTGGGTGGTTGTTTGAGGCCTAGTTTTCCGAGTAATTTCTGGAATCTTTGTCGGTCCTCAGCTAGATCAATCGCATCTGGTGACGTACCTAAAATATTTACTTCTGCCTTTTCTAGTGCTGCTGCAAGTTTTAATGGTGTTTGGCCACCAAACTGTACAATTACACCATGGATAGTTCCACGGGCTTTCTCAGCACGAATTAGTTCAATAACATCTTCGTTAGTCAGCGGTTCAAAATATAGCCTATCTGAAGTATCATAATCGGTTGAAACTGTTTCTGGATTGCAGTTGACCATAATAGCTTCATATCCCGCATCTTTCATCGCGTAGGCAGCATGGACACAGCAATAATCAAATTCGATGCCTTGACCAATACGGTTTGGGCCTCCGCCTAAGATAATAACTTTATTTGAATCAGTTGGGTTGACCTCACTTTCAGGTATGTTTAGGCCATCTCCTTCGTATGATGAATACATATAAGAAGTCTGTGTCGGGAACTCAGCTGCGCAAGTATCAACTCGTTTATAGATTGGGTGCACACCTAAATTATTTCTTAAAGAATTGATATTTGATTCAGATATACCGGTAAGTTTAGCCAGGCGCGCATCAGAAAAACCCATTTTTTTAATTGCCAATAGATTGGATTTATCTTTAGGAAGGCCGTTGATCCGAATACTTTGTTCTGTATCGACAATAGTTTTGATTTGATCTAGGAACCACGGATCAAATTTTGATGTGTTATGAATGTCTTCAAGACTAAGGCCATGCCTCATTGCTTGGGCAACATATAATATGCGATTAGGATGATGCTGGGATAAGGCCGCTCTAATACTATCCGGATCTGGTGCACCATTAATTTCGATTTCGTCAAGACCGTTCAGTCCAATCTCCATTGAACGCAGACCTTTCTGTAAACTTTCTGCAAAGGTCTGACCGATTGACATCGCTTCGCCAACAGATTTCATAGCCGTTGATAATAGTGCTTCGGCTTGTGGAAATTTCTCGAATGTAAAGCGTGGAATTTTGGTTACGACATAATCAATAGTGGGCTCAAAGGCTGCTGGTGTTGAGCCTGTGATATCGTTGCTTAATTCGTCTAATGTATATCCAACAGCCAATTTAGCAGCTATCTTGGCAATTGGAAAGCCTGTTGCTTTTGATGCAAGAGCGGAAGATCGTGATACTCTTGGGTTCATTTCAATAATTACAAGGCGTCCATCTTTGGGGTTAATTGCGAATTGTACATTAGAGCCGCCGGTATCGACCCCAATTTCTCGCAACACGGCAATTGAGGCATTGCGAAGGATCTGGTACTCTTTGTCGGTTAATGTGAGAGCGGGGGCAACTGTGATTGAATCACCCGTATGTATGCCCATCGGATCAACGTTTTCGATTGAACAGATAATTATACAGTTATCGGCATGGTCGCGGATAACTTCCATTTCAAATTCTTTCCAGCCAATAATTGATTCTTCAACTAACACGGAGTTTACTGGAGATGCCGCAAGACCCATTGCTATAATATGATCATATTCCGTTTTATTATATGCAACTCCTCCACCAGCTCCGCCGAGTGTAAAACTTGGACGAATGATCGCCGGTAGACCAATCTTTTCTAGTGCATTAGCGGCTTCATCTAAATTTTCTACTAATGATGAAATTGGACTTTCCAGACCAATTTTATCCATCGCATTTTTGAACTTTAGTCTGTCTTCGGCTTTATCAATACTTTCGGCCTTAGCTCCAATTAATTCAACATTATGTTGCTCAAGTGTCCCATTTTTCCATAGTGTCATTGCTGCATTAAGACCAGTTTGACCGCCCATAGTCGGTAAAATTGCATCCGGCTTCTCTTTTACGATAATCTTTTCAATAAACTCCGTTGTTATTGGCTCGATGTAAGTTGCATCCGCTGTATCAGGATCAGTCATTATTGTTGCAGGATTTGAATTCACTAAAACAACTCGATATCCTTCTTCGCGTAAAGCTTTACATGCTTGTGCTCCAGAATAGTCAAACTCACAAGCTTGACCAATAACAATTGGTCCAGCTCCAATAATCATAATGGTCTTTATGTCTGTTCTTTTTGGCATTAACTTCTCATTAATTCTATAAATTCATCAAACAGATAGTTACTATCTTGGGGGCCGGGAGATGCCTCGGGGTGATGTTGGACGGAGAAAATTGGTTTTCCTTCAACCCTGATCCCTTCGAGTGTACCGTCGAATAGAGAGCGGTGAGTTTCAATAACACCTTTAGGTAAGCTTTCTGCTTCTACGACGAAGCCATGATTTTGGGAGGTAATTTCGACTTTTGAGGTTTTAAGGTTTTTAACGGGGTGGTTGGCACCATGGTGACCATGGTGCATTTTTCTTGTCTTTGCGCCAAGCGCTAAGGATAACATCTGGTGTCCAAGACAGATGCCAAAAATAGGCAGGCCATTGTCAAGAAGTCCTTTGATTGTTGGAACAGCATAAATACCAGTTGCAACTGGATCTCCGGGACCGTTAGAAAGAAACACCCCGTTGGGTTTTATTTTTAATATATCTTCAGCTGATGTATACGCAGGTACAACTGTTATTTGGCAACCAGTCGCAGCTAAGCAACGAAAAATATTTTGTTTTGCACCAAAATCCATTGCGACCACATGGAGGCCCATTCCAGAATTTTGGTCAGAGTCATTTTTGATTGACCAAGTACTATCGTTCCACTTGTAAGGTTGGGCACAGGTAACTTCCTTTGCTAGGTCCATACCTTCAAGACCGGCAAATTCTTTGGCCTTCTTGAGCGCTATGTCAGGATCTACCGAACTATTTACAATGGTTGCATTAGAGTATCCAATATCCCTAATACGCCGTGTTAGGCGCCGGGTATCAATTCCCGTGACGGCTGGTAAATCATGTGATTTCAGCCAAAAATCAAGATGTTGGGTGGAGCGCCAGTTGGAAGGATTGCTGATATCTGAAGCAAATACGCA
>DUBF01000215.1:47492-58549 GCA_012960465.1 Rhodospirillales bacterium
GAGCGTTCGGTCTAGGGCTCTCATCGTCTTCTGGATTGGTTCCGACATTTCCGATGTGAGGAAATGTAAATGTGATAATTTGACCTGCGTAAGATGGGTCTGTGAGAATTTCTTGATAGCCAGTAATAGATGTATTAAAGCATAGCTCACCCGTGGCAGATGTCTGTTTGCCGGCCCCGTTACCCCAGAAAATTGCTCCATCATCAAGAATTAACGCCGCGTCCTTGTTAGGGGGACAGGTATATTGCAGGTTTCTTTTATCGGCGCCCGTCATAGTTTTGGCGGATCCTTGCATATTCGAACGAATTGATTATCTGGTCAGAACGCTCGTCCCATAAAATATTTTTTGCCAATGGCCAAAGTTTTATCAATTTTTACTTTCACGTTAGGCTGAAAGCATCTCATATGCGATGTGGGGGTTTGGGTCAAGAGAAATAAAGTTAAAAAAAACTATTTATAACAATGAGTTATAAAATTGAATCGATTTGACTCAGGGTTTTGCTTTAGGCTAATGTCCCACTACTCAAATGGAGGAAGTAATTCGATGCTTCGAGAGCAAATAAATAATGTGCTTAAAACGGCCATGAAGGCAAAAGAGCAAACTAAAGTTTCAACTTTGCGTCTAATTAATGCGGCAATTAAAGACCGTGATATTGCTGATCGAACAAAGGGGGGTGCCGATGAAGAAGGCATTAGTGATGATCGCATTTTGCAACTTCTCCAATCAATGGTTAAGCAACGTCGTGATTCAATCGAAGCTTATAATAAGGGTGGCCGCCCGGAGTTGGCTGCTCGCGAATCTGAGGAGATTGAAGTTATTCAGCAATTCTTGCCCGAACAACTAGATGATGATGAAATGACTGCTGCAGTTATAGCAGTGATTGAAAAACTAGGTGCTGGAAGTCTAAAAGAAATGGGCGCGGTAATGGCTAAACTTCGAGAAGACTATGCGGGTCAATTGGATTTTGGTAAAGTCAGTGAAATTGTCAAAAAACGTTTGGGATAAACATATAAAAAAATCTAATTTGACTTTATTTACTCAAGAATTAAGCGGGAGTTTTGAACTGTCGCATTCAAATTTACTGTATTTGACTAGCAATAATTCCGCCAAGAAAGAACCAGCTGAATAGACGATTTGATCGAAACTTGGCAAGACAGTCGTTAGGGCTAGTCATTATGAGTTTTTTGACCTGCCAAATTGCCTGAACAGCGGCGCAACAAAGACCAACATAAAATGGCCATGAGAGTTCAAGAAACCAGCCACACAAACCCATAAAAAAAATTGCAAAACTATAAAATATATATAACCAGGCACGTGTTCTCTGGCCGAGAGCTAAGGTGGTTGATTTAATTCCAATTATTGCATCATCAACTTTATCTTGAAGAGCGTAAATAGTATCATAGCCAAGTGTCCAAAATATACCAGCTATGTATAATAGTATAGCTGGTATTTGTATTTCTCCTCGAACGGCAGCCCAGCCCAATAAAGCTCCCCAATTGAAGGTTAAACCGAGGATAAATTGCGGCCAATAAGTAAATCTCTTACTGAATGGATATACAGCGACAAGAAGTATAGAGACTGCACCGACTGCAATAGCAAAATTGTTGAACTGTACAAGGATTATAAGACCCAGAGTGCTTAGCATGGCCATAAAGAAAAGGGCTTGTTTGACGCTAATAATACCAGCTGGGATTGGCCGGTCCTTAGTTCTGGCGACGCCTGAATCAAAATTCCTATCGGCGATATCATTCAAACAACAGCCGGCTCCCCGCATGACCTTTGCACCAATTCCAAATAAGATAAATAGCCATAGGAATTCGGTCACATTTGTCCAGTCTTCTATTGCTAGGGCAAGAGACCACCAGCATGGAAACAGCAATAACCAAGTACCAATCGGACGATCAAAGCGCGCTAATTGTGCATAGGGACGGATATTTGAAGGAAGCCATCTATCGACCCAATTGCCGCGAGGTATATCAGATATAATTTCATTATCCATCATAACAGTGTAGCCCTGAATATCTCTTAATCAATGGACAAGAAGTTATATGCGTTATATTTTTATTTTTCAAAAGACAGCTAAGTACCTGCACACAATACCATTGTTTATTTTAAATTTATAGGCGAGTTTTTTTATAAACTCGTAAAAAATATTTTGATGGTTGGTAAAATTCAAAAAAATAAAGTAAACGAATATTAATGGCATCATTAATCAGACTATTTGTTAATAAAGAACTCCATCTTGGAGACCAGCTTGAGCTTCGGACAGGACAGCTCCATTATTTGAAAAATGTGATGCGGCTGGAAGTTGGCGCTAAATTTTCTTTATTTAATGGTAAAGATGGCGAGTTTTTAGGCCAAATATTAAATTTAAAGAAAAGAAGTATGTTGGTGGATATTAAGGACCAGGTTCGCATGCAAATCCCCGACTCTGATATATGGCTGCTTTTTTCACCAATAAAGAGGAGCGGTATTAATTTTATTGTTGAGAAAGCAACTGAGTTAGGTGTAGCAAAATTGCTGCCGGTGATAACAGATTATACAAATACCGATCGGGTAAATACTGACCGGTTAAATGCCACTGCAGTTGAGGCAGCAGAGCAATGTCAACGATTGACGGTTCCCAATATTACCGTGCCTCAAGTATTGACCGAAGTGCTAGACAAATGGAACCCGGCACGTAGGCTGTTGGTAATGGATGAAACTTTGGCAATAGGGGGTGATATCAAAGGAGAGGCTGCAAAAATGTCGTCCCTTAGATCTAAACAACAGAATATACCTTGTGATGCAATATTAATTGGCCCAGAAGGGGGGTTCTCTCCATCTGAGCTTGCCAAACTTAGTAAGTTGGCTTTTGTAAAGAAAATTACTTTAGGGCGACGGTTGCTGCGAGCAGAAACTGCTGCAACGGTTGCCTTGGGTTTGTGGAATGAACTAATAGAAATCAAAATATAACTATGGAAATAATTTTTAATGTCTGACCAGAATAATATTAAACAAATCGTCGATAAAGAACAACTCGTTGATTACATAGCTTCTGGCTGTAAAGTAAAAGAAGATTGGCGTATTGGAACAGAACATGAAAAATTTGCATTCGATCTTCAGACATTAAAACCACTACCTTATAGTGGAGAAGTTGGCCAAGCTGACATTAAAAGTTTGCTCGAGGGTTTGGTGGCCTATGGCTGGAAGCCAGTATTGGAGAATGGCCTGCCGATAGCATTGAGTTTGCCGGACCGCAGTTCAATCACATTGGAGCCAGGAGGACAGGTTGAACTCTCTGGCGCACCTTTGGAAACTGTCCATCAAACTTGTCAAGAAGTAACAAGTCATATTGGACAGGTTAAAGAGGTAGCAGAAAAAATTGGTGCAGGTTTCGTTGGGCTGGGGTACCAGCCCAAATGGTCTTTAGAAGATACTGAGTGGATGCCGAAAGGACGCTATAAAATTATGCGCGACTATATGCCAAGTCGGGGCACATTAGGTCACCACATGATGCTTGCAACCTGTACGGTTCAGGTAAACCTTGATTTTAGTTCTGAATATCACATGGTTCAAATGTTCAGAGCAGCGCTAGCGCTACAACCTTTGGCGACAGCCCTTTGGGCAAATTCTCCTTTTAAAGATGGTCAAAAAAACGATTTCTTGAGCTATCGCAGTCATATATGGACTGATACAGATCCTGACCGTTGCGGCGTGATGCCATTTGTTTTTGAAGATAATTTTGGCTTTGAAAGCTATGTTGATTATATGCTTGATGTTCCGATGTACTTTGTATATCGCGATGGTCAATACATTGACACTTCTGGTCAGTCCTTTCGTGACTTTATGGCTGGTAGGTTACCTGCTTTGCCAGGTGAAAAACCGAGTATAAAAGATTGGGAAGATCATTTAACTACTGCTTTTCCTGAGGTGCGCCTTAAAAAGTTTATTGAGATGCGGGGGGCTGATGGTGGGCCGTCAAAGAATCTCTGTGCATTACCAGCTTTTTGGGTTGGGCTACTTTATGATAATAAAGCATTGGCTGAAGTTACGACGTTGATCGCCGATTGGTCTTTTGAGGAGGTGTCTGGACTTCGTGATCAGGTGCCAACGATGGCATTAAAAACCCCATTCCGTGATGGCAACCTTCAAGATTTAGCAAAAGATATACTGAAAATATCTAAGCAAGGTTTGGTGAATCGGGCTAAAATCGATGAGTCAGGTCGGGATGAAACTACTTTTCTTAAACCATTGCAGCTTATTGCTGAAACCGGAATCACCCCTGCCGAAGAAATGTTAATGCGTTTTGACCAAGACTGGGGGGGAAGAGTTGATCCAGTCTACACTGAATATGCCTATTAAATCGTTATAATTATTTCGAGATTTTCACAAATGGTTTGAAAATCAGTTTTTTAAGCTTACGCGCCTCTAGACTTATCGTTTGTTCGTCATCTAATATCTTTTATGATATCTCATGTAGATATAAAAAAGCTAGACTGTGAATGCTTTGGTGTTGGGTAGTGAATTTGTATAATTCTCATTTTTCCGTAATTTAAGGTGAACTCGATGTATGAAAACGTTATTTCCGAGCTTGCCCCAACCGGTACGTTACGAGCGGGCATCAATATGGCTAATATTTTTCTTGTAACGGATAAAACTCCAAATGGTGATCCTGACGGGGTATCGCCCAATATTGCCCGAGCAATCGCAGATAAATTAGGCGTTAATGTAACCTACGTTCCCTGTGTTACGCCTGGTGAAACGGCTGATACGATTAGTCAGCAAACCTGCGATATTGTGTTGATTGCTGATGAGCTAGCCCGCGCTAAATTTATTAACTTCACTGACGCCTATGTTGAAATAGAAGCCACGTATATTGTTCCCGGGCGGTCGGTTTTTCAAACTATTGAAGATGTTGACCAAACCGGTGTTCGCGTTGCGGTGTCCGGTACAAGTGCTTATGATTTATACCTTACACGGACATTGACAAAGGCAAAACTACATCGCGCTGAGGGTCTACCAGCAGCGGTCGATTTATTCGTCGCTGAAAACCTTGAAGCTTTAGCTGGACTTCGACCCGCATTAAATGAAAACCTTACAAAGCTAAACGACTGTCGTATTCTTAATGGTCGTTATATGACAGTTCAGCAAGCTATTGGCACAAAAAAGGATAATCTAGCTGCCATAGATTTTTTGGGAGAATTTGTTGTGCAAGCAAAAGACAGTGGCCTGATTTTAGATTTAATTAATCGTCATGGTGTTAATGGAAAATTAGAGATAGCCCCTTAAATTTTAATACCCAATAATTTTAAACGGCAGTGCCACCTACAGTTAGTTCTTCAAGAAGTGTTGTTGGTTGACCAACACCAACGGGAACCCCTTGGCCATCTTTACCACAAGTGCCGACGCCAGGGTCCAACTTCATATCGTTACCGATCATCGAGACGGTTTTCAAAGCATCTGGACCACTGCCAATAAGTGTAGCGCCCTTAACAGCAGCACCTAATTTACCATTCTCGATTTGATAGGCTTCGGTGCAGGTGAAGACGAATTTTCCTGAGGTAATATCAACTTGACCACCACCAAAGTTAACTGCGTAAAGACCTTTTTTGACTGATTTAATAATGTCTTCCGGTTTATGATTGCCATTTTCCATTATAGTATTCGTCATCCGCGGCATTGGCGCATAGGCATAGCTTTCTCGCCTGCCATTTCCCGTGCTAGGCACGTCCATTAAGTTAGCATTCATCCGATCATGCATATATCCGGTTAAGATACCATCTTCGATTAGAACTGTTCTTTGAGTTGGTGTTCCTTCATCATCAATTGATAAAGAGCCGCGGCGGTTCTTGATTGTTCCATCATCAACGACAGTAACGCCACGGGCTGCAACGCGTTTTCCCATAAGATCTGAAAATGCAGAGGTTTTTTTACGATTAAAATCGCCTTCAAGGCCATGACCGATGGCTTCATGCAACAGAATGGCAGGCCAGCCGGGTCCGAGAACAACTGGCATTTCGCCGGCAGGTGCTGCTATGCTGGTAAGATTTACCAGTGATTGGCGAAGTGCTTCATCTACGGCTCCTTGCCAGGTTTCCGTTTGTAAATAGAGTTCATAGGTCTCGCGGCCTCCCATACCATAATTACCGGATTCCATGCGGTCGCCTTCGCCGGCTACGATAGAAACATTCAATCGGACGAGAGGGCGAATATCGGCAGATCGGTTTCCATCGGCACGGATGATTTGTACTGCTTGCCATTCGCCTGACAGGGATGCTGACACCTGTTTGACCCGACTATCTTTATTACGGGCATAGGCATCAATATCTGAGAGTAATTTAATCTTAGTTGAAAATGGCACTAGGTTTAGAGGATTGTCATCAATATAAAGGCTTTGATTGGTCTTCGATGGTGATGTTGCCATGGTACCACCGTGCCCAGCATGGACAGCTTTTACAGTTGATTTTGCACGTTTTAGTGCATCCTCGGTTAACTCGGAGGCATGACTATACCCGGCCGTTTCGCCTGCAATTGCTCGCAGACCAAATCCTTGCATTGTATCGAAGCTAGCGTTTTTAAGCTGTCCGTCATCAAATACAAATGCTTCGGATTGATTATACTCTAGAAACAACTCACCATCATCTGCACCGTGAAGAGCATCTTTGACGATATTTTCAACATGAGTTCGGTCCATAGCTGTACGGTTAAAAAAAATATCGTCGGCAGCTGAGATATCAGTCATAATGGCCTCTTATTTTATAAATCATCTAAGATTTTAGGTGAGAAAAATGGTGCTGGCAAGCGGTTCAAGATTTATATTGGTATTTGTAAAAAGATAATATCTTGACCGAGTGTAAAACCGTAGTATTGTACAAATATCGTGGTGATTTGGACGACCGGATTGCGGCCACGTTAAATAAACAAAGCTAAAAGGTCGGTGCGTTATAAGCCCCGACCAGTTCTGGCCGGGATTTTTTTATCGAAATGTTCTGGCTGCATTAGAATGTGGAGACGTAAAATGGCTGATAATAGTACAACCAATAATACCATAAATAAAAGCTGGCGACCTGCAACGAATTTAGTGCGAGGTGGAACAAACCGATCTAATTTTGCAGAGACCAATGAAGGTATTTTCTTAACATCCGGTTTTGTTTATGAGACTGCAGAACAAGCGCAGAGGGCATTTAAGGGAGAGGAAGATCGATTTATTTATTCCAGGTTTTCCAATCCGACTGTAGGTATGTTTGAGGAACGGATGGCCTTATTGGAAAATGCCAAAGCGTGTCGCGCAACGGCTACGGGAATGGCAGCTGTCAACGCAGCGTTAGCAGCTAGTGTCAAAGCCGGAGATCGGCTTGTTGCTTCCAAGGCATTATTCGGATCTTGCGATTATATTTGTCGCGAACTTTTACCAAAGTTTGGTGTTGAAACTACGATGGTTAATGGCACGGATTTGGATGAATGGGAGGCAGCTTTAAATAAGCCAACGGCTGCTGTGTTTATGGAGACACCTTCTAATCCCCAAATGGATATAATTGATATAGAGAAAGTCAGCAAAATCGCCCATAAAGTTGGCGCTCGCGTAATTGTTGATAATGTATTAGCGACACCGATTTTACAAAAGCCGTTGGAGTTTGGAGCTGATGTTGTTATTTACTCAGCGACTAAGCATATTGATGGACAGGGGCGTGCCATGGGTGGTTGTGTCCTGACCAATGACATTGAATGGTCGGACGGTGATCTTAAACAATACATGCGCCATACCGGGCCATCTTTGAGCCCCTTTAATGCATGGGTTCATTTGAAAAGTTTGGAGACACTTGAAATCAGAGTTCAGCACCATTGTCGATCGGCACAAAAAGTAGCTGAGTTTTTGGAGAACCAAAAAGTTATAAAAAAAGTTTTATTTCCGGGACTTGAGAGTCATCCACAATTTGCGTTGGCACAGAAGCAAATGAGTGGTCCCGGGACGGTTATTTGTTTTGAATTAGAAGGTAATATGGCTCGCACGTTTAGGTTTATGAATGCGATGAATTTGATAGATATTTCTAATAATCTAGGCGATGCTAAGAGCCTGCTTACCCACCCAGCGACAACGACCCATCAGCGATTAACTCCTGAAGGACGTTTGGAAGTTGGGATCACTGATAGTTTGGTTAGATTGTCAGTTGGCCTTGAAGATGTTGAAGATATAATTGAAGATTTGGACCAAGCATTGAAAGTATAAAATTTAAAACTTATTCTTTTTACTCTAAACGGCTGGTTAGAAAATACGACAAACGGCCGGTTAGAGAATGCGACTATATGTCTTTTAATTTTTGCTTTGGTTTAATTTTGCTTCCAGGGAAGGCCATGAAATTTCCAGCCACCGCTCTGACCTCGGTGTTCAGCGTTATCTTTATCACCCTCAAATCCTTCAAGTACATTATAACACTGCTTGAAACCAGCATCAGTAAGCGCCTGCGATGTTGAAATTGATCGCTGACCCGATCTACAGAGCGAAAGTATTTTTATCTCTCGATTAGTGCAAATTTCTTTTACCTGGTTGATAAAATTTGAGTTGATTAACATATCGGGGGAACTTTTCCACTCGATTGTATAGGCCTCTTTGCCTATACTTGATAAATCGGTGACACCTACATATGCCCATTCAGCTGTAGAGCGAACATCAATCAAGATGGAATGCTCATTATTTTGTAGAATTTCCCATGTTTCGGCTGGTGTTATGTCTCCAGCATAACCTTTAACTTTTGTATTAACCATATTCTACCCTCGTTATATCATTTATCTTAATTTAATAGAATTAATAATAAGACAGGGTTATATCAGTTAACATCTTTATCTACGATAACGGTAATAAAATTGAGAACGCGTATATAGAGATAAGCACTTTTAACAAGTTTGATAGCAGTGTAGAAGGTAAAAAATGAACAAAGCTGAGCAGTTAGATCATTAATAAATATGTTAGATCAGAAAAATAATATAGAGCTTTCCAATATAGAATTGTCAGTTGTCGTCCCTGTATTTAACGAGGTGGATAACGTAGAGCCTCTAATTCTTGAAATTCAGGCAACGCTCGAAAATATTATCCCTTATGAGATGATCTTTATTGATGATTGTAGCAGTGACGGCACGCTTAGCAAACTAGTCCAGCTCAAATCTGAGATAGAAAATTTACGAGTATTAACTCATAACCTAAGATCTGGCCAAAGCGCTGCAGTTCGCTCTGGTGTTAAGGCAGCGCGGTCGATATTAGTTGTCACGCTAGATGGAGATGGTCAAAATAATCCTTCCGATATTCTAAATCTACTGGCAGCTTACGAGAAACATGTTGGCAAAACAAAAAACATTATGATTTGTGGCCAACGGGCTAAGCGTAAAGATAGTTTCATCAAACGTTTTTCGTCGAAAATTGCCAATGCAATCCGTTCCAGTTTATTAGGCGATTTAACAATGGATAGCGGATGTGGGCTTAAATTATTCAGAGTTACGGATTTTATGGATTTACCAAGTTTTGATCATATGCACCGGTTCTTACCTGCCCTTATGATTCGAAGTGGTGGTGAAGTCTTCCCAATTAAGGTTTCCCATCGGTCGCGAGAACGGGGTAAATCTAAATACGGTGTTTTCGACCGTCTGTGGGTTGGTATTTTTGATTTATTTGGCATGGTGTGGTTAAGGTGTCGTCCCATAAATCCAGAAGTTAAAGAACCGGAATGAATTTAAAGCTCTTTATTCGCAGTTTGATTTTGATTATTTTGCTCGTTGCTTTGGGCTTTTTACTTAAAACTTCTGAATTTGGCGAAATTATCGATAAAAATTGGATAGATAATTATGTTGGCAGTAATGGTCTAAAAGGTCAGTTTATTTTTATTGTGGTAGCGGCTTTACTGGTAACTGTTGGGTTTCCTCGCCAAATAATTGCCTTTTTAGCGGGTTATGCGTTTGGATTAAATTTAGGAACTATCGTAGCACTCGTAGCCTGTGCAATTGGCTGTATATTAGCTTTTTTCTTCGCGCGATTTGTCGGTCGTGATTGGGTAAACTCAAAATTCCCGGGTCGCCTTTCTAAGGCTGATCAGTTTTTTAGTGCAAATACGTTCGTCACAACGTTATTGATACGGTTTATGCCGGCGGGTAGTAATATTGTAACAAATTTGATAGCGGGAGTATCCGGTGCCCGGGCACCTAGTTTTATTGGTGGCTCGATACTAGGGTATATTCCACAAACGGTAATATTTGCCCTATTAGGAAGTGGTTTCCATATAGATTTAAAATTTCGTATAACTCTCAGTATAATTCTGTTCCTAGCTTCGATTTTACTCGGATTCTTTCTCTATCGTAAATATAAACGCGTGGGCCTAGACAAACTGATATTGAGTGGTTCTTAGGCTTAAGTTTAACTTAGACTATCAATCAAAATTCATTTTTATGTACTTTTTTCGTTAAACTTAAAGATAATCTGATGAAAACTTGAGTTCTGGGCTTGACGTAGGCAATTTCTAGACTATTTTCTGGCAGTCGTTATATGAGAGTGCTAATTTAAAGCATGACGTCAAATGGCAGATCAAAACGAGTTCGAATTAGAAAATTACTAATTCACGTTATTATTATAGATTAATTGGAGGAAACAATGGGTTTTAAACCGTTGCACGACCGCGTAGTTGTAAGTCGTTTTTCAGAAGAAACAAAAACAGCAGGTGGAATTATTTTGCCAGATACTGTGCAAGAAAAACCATCTGAAGGTACGATCGTTGCCGTAGGAAATGGTATTCGTGGTGAAGATGGGTCCATAACGCCGTTGGACGTAAAAAAAGGTGATCATGTGTTGTTTGGTAAATTTGGCGGTACCGAAATCAAAGTTGATGGTGAAGAATTAATGATTCTTCGTGAGTCAGATATTCTCGGTATCATTGAAAAGCCAAAGAAAAAATCAAAATAAGTCGCTTTGTTGAACTAGTTTCTATTTAAATTTACTTGCAACCCTCTAGGAGGAATTTTGAGATGGCGAAAGAAGTATTATTTGATGCGTCGGCACGGGCTAAGATGCTTGCTGGCGTTGATATTTTGGCCA
>DUBF01000216.1 GCA_012960465.1 Rhodospirillales bacterium
GCCGAGGCCACTAATAATCGGAAAAAAAACAGGCAGTGTTAAAAGTATCATAGCCATCGTATCCAGAATAGCTCCCAGGAAGATATATATGATTAATATTAGAGTTAACACACCCATAGGCGAAAGAGATAGTGCTAACATCCAATTTTCAATCATCTCCGGAAACCTAAGTAGAGCAATTAGATTTTTAAACACAATTGCCCCGATTAGAATCGTAAAAACCATTGCCGTCGTATCAACAGATTCCAATAGGGCCTGAATAAATGAAGCTTTGTTCATTTTACCAGCGAATAGGCCTAATCCTAATGCGCCAAACGCTCCAATTCCAGCAGCTTCAGTTGGTGTGAATATACCAGTATAAATACCCCCTAAGACGATTATGAAAAGTAATATTGTACCCCACACACCCCTAAAAGCTTTTATCTTTTCCTTAAATTTAGATCTCGGACCACGAGGTCCTAATGTTGGGTTTAGAAACGCAAGAAGCCAAATCGTTACCATAAAGAACAAAACAAGTAGGAGCCCCGGGATAATGCCCGCAATAAAAAGGTCTGCGACGCTTGTTTCAGTCAGTATACCATACAGCACCATTATGACACTTGGCGGGATCAAAATTCCAAGGGTTCCACCAGCAGCAATAGTTCCCGTCGCTAATCGTGGATCATATTTATAACGCTGCATCTCGGGTAGGGCCACTTTACTCATTGCTGCCGCTGTCGCTAAGGATGAGCCACAAATTGCTGCGAATGCACCGCAGGCACCAATGGTAGCCAGACCAAGGCCGCCAGGAAGATTTCCAAGCCATACATTGAATGCTTTGTATAAATCTTGGCTCAATCCGCCTGCGGTGGCAAATTGTCCCATTAGAACAAATAACGGAATGATGATAAATTCGAACGAAAGAGCTGTCTCAAAAACGGTTAGACCAAAAAGCGATAAAGCTGCCTCAGGAGAAAGCAACATCATTGTTCCTCCAAGTCCTGCCAATGCCATCGCAAAACCAATATGCATACCACCAGCCAATAAAAGTGCTAATCCGCCCACAGAAATTAATGCTATGGTCCCAGGTTCCATTTTACCCGCGAGACTTAATTAGAGTAACTACAGAAGAACACAATTGAACGGTCATTCCCGTTATTAAGCTTAAACTAAAAACTGCCATTAATACGGCAATTAACCAGACAGGAAGCCCCAAATTTTGTGTAGTATTGAACGGATTATTTGCAAGATAAAAAACTAAAGGCCAAAAATTATTTCTTCATACTAAAGGTTTCCAGCAAGTTCAGGATCATCCGCAGAATATCTAAAAGCTCTAAATATTGCGTTGCCAAGTGCTTTGGTTGACGGAAATGGAGAGTCAAAATCAGGATTAATGTAATCCCAGACTAGTTCCGCTTCATGAGTTACTTCAAAAACGCGTCCATTAACAGATTCGGTGATTAAAGTATTTCCATTTGGTAGTCGCTCTACCCCCCCCATATGCGAAGTATAAAATGTCCAGGCTATCGGGGCCTGATACCTCCAGGTTTCTGCTCCCGTATTCCTGTCAAACTGAATAATATTTGACCGCAAGGGTGCAATAATATCCTGGGTCCCATTTGCAAAGAAGAGAATATCACCATTTTCGAGCAAATGAGGATCGTGAGGCCGTCCCCACATCATGTCTCTTTTCTCCCAGATAAAATGACGTTTCTCCTTATCAAGAATAGCCATTAGATCAAGATTCCGGAAATTTAGAAGAATTTGGTTGTTGGGCAGTTCAACACAGGTATTTGCGTGTGCAAATTCATGGCGCGTAACACCGTCAGATAATGGATAATTTTCAATTTTC
>DUBF01000217.1 GCA_012960465.1 Rhodospirillales bacterium
GCTTTGTTGACGCTCCAAACCCGTCAACAACTCGGAACAATCGGTCTAAGTATTGCCCAGCAATCTGAACAAGCAATTCTGCGATTATTTTAGTACATCTATCAGGACTAGGAGAATTTGGGTACACATTAATTTTCTATTTTTTCCTAAACTAGTCATCTATAAAGTATTTGGTTGGATTTACTAAAGCTTTACTAATTGTGTGCTCTACTTGAATATAATCTAATTGGACTTGAAAATTTGTACGTATGACTGAATGATAATATAAAATATGCCCCTAAAATTAACCTTAAAGCCTAATGAAAAAGTTCTTATTGGAACTGCAGTGTTAACCAATGCGGGTTCTAAAGCTGAAATTATAATTCAAAATAACGTGCCTGTACTAAGAGAAAAGGATATAATAACTGAAGAAAATGCAGATACCATTGGGAAAAAAATATATTTTATCGTATTAAATATGTATGTGGATGCAAAAAATGAGTCGGAATATCATATTATTTATTTTAAGCTAATTAATGAATTAATGGATCTTGCCCCTAACACAGAAATTTTAGCTTTAATTATGGAAATCTCGCAAAAAATACTAGAGGGCGAACATTATATAGCCCTAAAAGTATGTAAAAAATTACTTAACTATGAATTGGAGCTGATGGCTGATGTCACAGGATAAATTACAGGCCTATGCGCAAACACAAAAGTCTGCCTTGCCGCCACGCGAAGTGGAGGCAATGGCCTTCACTAAAGCCGCCCTTATGTTAGATGAGGCCAAAGGTCAAACCGAAGATTACGATACATACGCGGCCGCTTTAAAATTCAATCAGCTTCTTTGGACCATTATACAAGCCGACATTGTAGACACTGCCAATAAATTACCGCCGCAGCTCAAAGCAAATATTTTAAGCTTGAGTATATTTGTTGACAAACAAACTGTGAAGGCATTGTCTGACACTAACGGCGACCATCTAGACTCTCTTATCGACATCAATAAAAATCTTGCGGAGGGTCTCCTGACAAAACCAGCCAAGCAGGAACAACCAACACCTGAGAACTCGACTACCAAACGAAATCCCGATATATCTGTTTAGATAAGAAACAATTCTAAATTCAAGGCGGTCAATTGACCGCCTTTTTTTCGAATTCCAATTAACATTATAACTTGATAGGCAATTATTGCCTAATTTTAGAAAGTTAGGCAAAGAGCCCCCACCAACCACGCCATTTCTAAGCTCAATAGAATATATTCTTTATATTTTTCAATAACTTATAATTATTCATAAAATTGGCCCAACAATTGCTTTTGTAAGGGTAAATATATTCGTCATGTGTTTGACGGAAAACAAAAAGATAAATGAAAACCAGGTTAATAAAAAATAATGAGCAAAAATCTACATCATCTAATATTCCAGGCAGGGGAGTAGGACGAAATGAATGATTATACGACACCAGCAAGTATTCTAGCAATAACAGGTAGTGGTAAGATCGGAAACCAATCTTCATACAAGAACGATAGCAATGAGGCATTTCTCGGTGAGAAATTTCAGTTCTCAAGCGTTCTTAAATCGACAGTAGATTCTGTTGAGAAAACGTATTCTGACGCTCAAAATCCAAAAAAACCTATAGATAGCTCGCAAAAGACTAATACATTTTCTTCCGAACAAGATGCCTTCATTAAAAATGTCGATGATGAAATTGCTCCCTCCAAAAGTCCTA
The DNA here is from genome assembly GCA_012960465.1 of Rhodospirillales bacterium. Taxonomy (GTDB): domain Bacteria; phylum Pseudomonadota; class Alphaproteobacteria; order Rhodospirillales; family UBA2165; genus TMED23. The sequence continues at coordinate 1,711 of DUBF01000217.1, forward strand.
CTTTGGAAAATAGTTCTACTTCTAAAAACGACGTGAATTTTGATAAATCTGAAGATAACAGCACGGCCAATGATCAAACAGATTTATCCAGTGACGGAAAAAATTCGGCATCATCAGGTGAAAATAGTCATCTCACGAGTAGTAACGAGCAAAATGCTGGAAAGGTTTTTGGTGAAAATCAAGAAGGTCTCGCTGCTAACGAAAACGCTAGTAACGTTTTAAGTATTAATCAAAAAGGAGATGTTGCTGGGCAAAGTCAAATAACAAGCGCAACGACATCAGCCATCGACAAAGCTCAGGTACAGTCTCATTCTGAATCTGGGCCTGCGGCTCCAACAATAAATACAGCTGCTAAGGTCACTGAAAATAATGCTAAATCTAGCGCTCAAGCTCCTGAAAACAACGGACAAGGAACCTCAAAAACGTCGGGTGAAGTTCTGTCTTCGGCAACTTTAAGCAAAAAAACGCCGGAGTTTAGCGATGACATAAATAAAATTGCCTTGAAAAATATAAAAGAAGGCGTCGCTGCCCAAAAGGCCCCTTCGGCCACTAGCTCAAATACGAGCAAACAAGAGCAAGATTTGTCAAACCGACTCAAAAACAACCCCATGTCGCCGGTTAAAGTTTCAGTCGATAATAATGGAGATAAGATGGGAGCGCAGGCCGTCCAAACCAATGCGAATCAATTAAATGCAATGCCAAGTCACACAAAGGCACCCACCGCTCAACTTGCAGAACTTTCGTTAGAAGAAGGCCAGGCATCTCTCTCTAAATCAACAAACGGTAAATTGACCAATCCTGGTGACATTAAGGCTTCAAATCATCACAGTATTACGACGAATTCCAATGTCACCTCGCAAAGTCAACAAGCAAATGCGATGAATGAAAGTCAGATGCTTCGCCAGCAGGCTGCCTCAATCGGTGCGCAGCAATCTGCCGCCAATCAATCAGCCATGGCGCCAAAGGCTTCGATGGCGGTAGATATTCCAGGTATTAGCGGCGCTGCAGGGCCTAACAATCAGACCCAACAGGTGACCAAAGTAGTAGCACCTCCTCCGCCGCCTCCACCTCCGAAACCACCTGCACCTGTTGAGCAGGTTGCCGTGCAGATTAAAAAAGCAATTGGCGAGGGAGCTGACAAGATTAATATCAAACTGCAGCCAGCTAATCTCGGTAAAGTTGAAGTAAGAATGGAGATCGGTAAGGATGGCGTATTAACTGCTAACGTTATTGCCGAAAAACCGGAAACACTCGAACTCCTTCAACGCGACGTGCGTGGATTAGAAAAAGTTTTACAAGAAGGCGGACTGAAAACCGATACGCAAAGCTTCAACTTTAGCCTTAAAGAGCACGCACAACAGCAAGCGGCTAATCGACGTGAAGAGACGAACGAGCAGCCCGACAACAACAATCAAAATTCTAACGAAGAAGAGGCTGAAGATGCTGAGACTACCGCATCAGAGGCTGTAATTTACGGCCAAAATACCGCCACTAACGGCGGTGTCAATATAATGATATAGGTGAATTAATGGTAGATGCGATCTCAACAATAGGAACTGCTGCGGAACTCTCCAAGGCACAAAAAGACAAGACGACCCTTGCGGGTGACCTTGACGCTTTTTTGCTTCTTTTAACGACACAGTTGAAGAATCAGGATCCGCTTTCTCCTCTAGAGCCAACAGAATTTACCGGGCAATTGGTTGCGTTTGCGGGTGTTGAGCAACAAATTGCCACCAACAAGTCATTGGAAAACTTACTGACTGTGCAAAATGCATCCCTGGCCTCTTCTGTTGTTGGCTTTATTGGAACCCAAGTTAACGCTACCGGTTCTGAAGTGCCACTCCAGGACGGCTCGGCTGAGTTTTCTTATACTCTTGCTCAAAATGCAAAAAATAATGACATCACCATCTTGGATAGCAAAGGCGCAGTTATATTGAATAGTCACGGTAAACTGCAGGCTGGAACTCATGACTTTAAGTGGGACGGCAAGGACAATTACGGAAACACCATGGCGGACGGTGCCTATACTATTAATCTCACGCCTATGGATTTTGATGAACAAGTTATAGGCACTGAGATTGCGATTAAAGCGCATGTCACGGGTGTAAATATGGCATCTGGAACCACAATGCTTGAAGCGGGTGACGTCAGCATCCCACTCGATAAAATTCTCGCAATTAAGGAGGCTAAGTCAACTTCAAGTGCAACTGAGTAAAGAAAATCAAATATGAACCTGAAATATCAGGCGAGACTAAATTTAAACATCAGAGTGTTACGCGTGAAGAACAATCTAAACAGAGCCAATAAAATTACTAAATTGGCCTAAAAAGTATAGGAGAAAGAAATGAGCTTATACGGTGCAATGTTCTCGGGCGTTTCGGGTCTTAACGCAAATTCGCAGGCTTTGGGTGCAATCGCGGATAACATTACCAACGTTAACACCATTGGCTACAAAGCTACCACACTAAGGTTTCAAACTTTGGTCACAGCTCAAGCTAGCGCAACGGGCTACTCTCCCGGTGGTGTGCAACAACGTCCCCACCAGGCGGTTGACGTCCAGGGTCTTTTCCAGTCGAGTACCAACACCACCGATTTGGCTATTTCTGGCAACGGAATGTTTGTCGTTGCAGAAGAACAGGCAAGTGGTGGGTCCGGTGCTGCAGGTTTTAACTTTACACGTGCGGGCGCCTTTACAACTGATAAGAACGGCTACCTTAAAAATACAGCGGGGCATTATCTGCAAGGATATAGGACCAACGGAACAGGCCAAACTGTTGATTCAGACAACGTAGTCTTCAACCCGGATCCGACGGTTTTTACGAATATGGAAACCATTCGACTGAACAATATTGGTGGGTCCGCTGATGCCACAGAACAATTAACGTTTGGTGCTAATTTAAATGCAGAAGCTGACGTTGGAGATACAAGTAATACGACCATTCAGGTCTACGACTCACTTGGCGTCTCCCATAACTTGGCCATGATGTGGACCAAATCCGGAAATAATGTGTGGGATTTATCTATAGAACCACCCTCAGGTGGTGCAACAGCCAATATAACAGGTACTGATGGTAGCAGTGTATATGCAGCAGCTGGGCGTATAGATTTTACTGCTGCTCCAGCTGACGGCGAATACATTACTGTAACAAATAATGGTGGTGCTGTTATATATGAATTTGACCCCGGCGCCGACGGGGTTGTGGGAGCCAGAATAGCGGTTACCTACACAGCCGGTGAAGCTACAGGAGCAGCAGCAAGTTTACTAACCTTACTTCAAACCGCCGATACTGCCGTTACCAGCAGGGCTGATAACGGTGAGCGTTTTACAATAAATTCGTCAAATACGAAGCGAATTGATATTAACCAATTTTATACTCCTGCACAGGACGTTAATTCCACAGACATCGTTGTAACTGCCGCAGCGAACACCAGCGGGGTATCAAATATAGCGCAAGTAGGCGCCGGAACTTGGACTGTCCAGAACCTCGACCTTATCCCTACGGCAACGCCGGCCGTATCTTTTAATGGTAGCGGTATACCAAACGCATTTAATGTTGATGATATTGGCATTGATACAAACAATGGTTCGGCAGATTTATCTGTTGATTTTGATTTTGGTACAGTCGGCATGGCAAATGGCTTGACCCAGTTTGCTGCAGCTTACAGCCCATCCTTCATCGATACTGACGGTGCTGCATTTGGTCAGTTTTCAGGAGTAACCATTTCTGAAGGCGGTATCGTGACGGCATTATTTGCGAACGGAGACGTCCGACCAATTTATAAAATCCCTATTGCGACTTTCCCCAACCCCAATGGCCTCGGAGCCAATTCAGGTAACGTCTATAACCAAACTGATATGTCTGGACTGATGTTTATGCGGGGCGCTGGAACGGGTGGCGCGGGAAAAGTCCAGATGTCGGTACTAGAATCTTCCACCGTCGATATTGCTAAAGAATTCACCACAATGATTACAACTCAAAGAGCCTACTCGGCGAGTGCTAAAATTATTAGTACAGCCAACGAAATGCTTGAAGAGCTTATGAGAGTTAAACGTTAATGAGTTTCACGCCCACCACCAACTTTCCCGGTAGGTATCTTCGGATGTCTACCGGGGCTTTTTAAAAGTGGGAAATTAAAGGCAAAAAAAGTTTCACGCCCACCACCAACTTTCCCGGTAGGTATCTTCGGATGTCTACCGGGACTTTTTTTAAGAATATTTTAATTAAAAAAAACATCGGGCTTTACCGACCATTAACTAAGCGGGTGCAACAATAGATTAAATTACCGCTATTAAACGATATAAAATCATGCGGACAATAAAGATTGGGCAAATGAACCAAATTCAGTCAACGTCGTCTTCTGCAAAACCCAAAGTTGAAAGCCATCAACATAAAACGCTGGGAACAATAGCATCCCAAGGCAAAGAGTTTTCACTTCAAGATTTTTTTGAGCTTGGGAATACATTTCACAAAAACGGTGAACTTGATCAAGCTGAAACCGTGTTTCGTGAAATACTAAAATTAGTGCCGGATCATGCTGGCGCACTGCATTTTTTAGGCGTAATAGCACGGCAATCTGGCAACCTCGATAGTGCCGTTCAATTAATTAAGAAAGCAATAGAAGTTTCACCAAACTATTATACCGCCCACAGCAATCTTGGACAGACTTATAGAGAGTTAGGACAAGAGAAGAAAGCCAAAGCGGCTTTCATGCGTGCTATTGAGGAAAATCCAGATTACGCAGAAGCGCACTTCAATCTTGGTCTCATGGCTGAAAAACAAAGAAAGTTTGAAGAGGCTGTCACCCACCTAAAAACCAGTGCACGGTTAAACCCCCGTCATATTGAAACATATTTCGAACTTGGTAGAATCTTTATTCTGCAGGGCGAAAAAATTAATGCCCAACTGGCATTAAAAACACTACTTCAATTGGATGAGGCTCACGTTGACGCCCGTTGCCTCTTAGCACACACGATTATGTCCATTGGGAAATATGACGAAGCGTTAAAAGAGTACCAAATTGCACTTGAATACAATCCCCAAGACACCCAGATCCTAAATGGCATCGGAAAGATCCATGTTAAAAAAGGCCGCTTTAAGCAAGCATTAGAATATTTGTATAAAGCCATAAAAATAAATGAGACTGATATTGGAACACTTACAAGCCTCGGCTCAACGCATCAAATTCTGGGTGATCTTGATACAGCAAATGACTATTATACGCGTGTTCTCCAACTGGAGCCAAGCGCAACTTTTGCAGAACAGTGTGCTCTATTTCTAAACTTAAATAATCCAAATTACACATTGGATGAGTTATTTACCCTTCACACTAATTTACGGGGTCACCATGATAAACCTCAATTTACCAGTAAATCTTTTGAAAACAGGACGAAAGATCCAGATAAAAAAATTAAAATAGGCTATTTATCATCCGATTTCAGAGCTCATGTAGTTTCGATGAATATGACGCCCTTAATCATTAATCACAGCCATGATCAGTTTGAGATTTATCTGTATATTCATTCAAAAAATGATGATTTATTGACCAAAGAATTTTGCAGCTTATCTGATCATTTTAGGTTTGTTAACACAATGGATGACGAGGAAGTTGCTCACTTAATTGAAGATGACGAAATAGATATTTTTGTTACTTTAGCTGGGCGCTTCGATGAAAACCGTCCTTTAGTTGCAACCTTTCGACCTGCCCCGATCCAGGTGAGTTTTCACGACTGCGCAACCAGCGGTTTGGCGGCAATGGATTATTATTTAACCGATAATATTCTCCACCCTCGAACGACAGAAGAAAAATTTACCGAACAACTCTATCGCCTGCCAACATATTATCAGTATCCAACTCATAATGGCTTACCCGTTATAAACGAAAGTCCAGTTGTTAAAAATGGTTACATTACATTTTGCTCTTTTAATAAACCAGAAAAGATCGGCGAGGCGGTAGTAAAACTTTGGGCGACAGTGCTTCACGCCATCCCGAACAGTCGCCTCTTATTAAGATATTTTAATCATTACAGCGAACCACTCATGCGAGAGCGAACAATAGAGCGCTTTAAAGCTTACGATATTGATGAAGACCGTTTAATACTCAATGCGGCACATAATAAGCTAGCGTCTCACCTAAACTTATACCTTCAAGCAGATATCGCTCTTGATCCATTTCCCTTTAATGGTGCAACAACAACATTTGAAGCCTTGAATATGGGCGTCCCGGTTATAGCCCTCCAAGGTGACCATTTTGTCAGTCGCGTAGCAACTTCTTTAGTTACGCATATCGGACACCCAGAATTTTCTGCAGAAACATATGACCAATATGTCGATATTGCTAAAGATTTAACGAGTAATATTGATAACTTAAATTCGATTCGTCAGAGCTTGAGAAACCAATTATCAAATTCATCGCTGTGCAATGGGACCGAATACGCAAAAAATGTTGAGGCAGCATTTCGTGATATGTGGAAAACTTGGTGCGAAACTGGCGGCTACAAAGGGAATTAAACAACTAAAGAATAGGGGAATGGGAAATCAAGGTAATAATGATTACCTCAAAATCCCATTCCTTTCACGCCCACAAACTTTATTGCCCAATAACAATCTTTGTAACAGATTATATCAAATATTCACCAAATACCTAATTTCCGAATATTTCGTTAATAATATAATAAATAACTAGGCAATTTCTGCCGGGTGTTAACTACTTTTTCACATAGAAGTATTAATTTTTTTACAAACCTCGTAAATAAACTTCTGGATAAAATTTCATAAGAAATACCCCAGAAATAAAGCCAAACAATTGGCAAAACAAAGAAGGGCATTGAAGTGGGCACTTTTATAGACTTCCTAAAAAACTTGGGAACCGTTCGCGTTGCTATCATGGGCGTTGTTTTTGCCGCGCTTATATTATTTTTTATTTTTATGATGACGCGCATAACTGGCACAAGTATGGATTTATTATTCTCTAACCTTGATCCAGCAGACTCCAATGAAATTATAACTCAATTACAGCAAAAAAATATTGCTTACGACGTTAAGGAAAATGGTAGTCAAATATTTATTCCTAGTAATAAGGTCGCCTCCATGCGTATAGCATTGGCTTCACAAGGGTTACCAAATGGAGATTCAATCGGCTACGAAATATTCGACGACACAAGTGCCCTCGGTACCACTAATTTTATGCAAAATATTTCGCTGGTCCGTGCATTGGAAGGTGAGTTGGCGAGGACAATACGTTCACTTAAATCCGTCCACTCGGCTCGCGTTCATTTAGTTCTCCCAAAACGGCAAATGTTTAGCCGTGAAAAACAATCTGCTACCGCCTCGGTTATACTTAAAATGAGAGGTTCTGGTAAACTTGCAGGAGAGCGAATTGCCGCTGTACAACACCTCGTTGCTTCAGCGGTGCCCGAACTGGATCCGGTCAGGGTAGCCATTGTAGATGACAAAGGAAACTTATTAGCCAGGGGAGATAAAACGGATACAGTTCGTGCCGATAGCCTCATTGAACGTAAAATTGCACTTGAGCTACGACTTACTAACGAACTAACGGAGTTGCTAATCAAGTCAGTTGGCCCGGGTAAAGTCCATGTTAGGATCGATGCTGATCTTGACTTTGATCGAATTTCTACAACGGAAGAAACATACGATCCTGATGGTCAGGTTGTTAGATCAACTAGGACCATTGATGAAAATATGACCTCAGAAGAAAGCGAAAATCAGACTGTAACTGTTCAAACCAACCTGCCAGATGGACAAGAAAACCAGGGTGGTCCAAAAGCTTCATCACGCGAATCAAAAACTGATGAACAAGTGAATTTTGAAATAACCAAGAAAATTACCAACTTCGCCCGCGAGATCGGCGCGATAAAGCGCCTTTCGGTCGCTGTGTTAGTTGATGGCAGCATGGTAGAAAATGCGGATGGGATAAAGGAATATAAATCCAGATCAGCTCCTGAAATGGAAAATTTAACCAAACTTGTTTCATCGGCTATAGGCTTTAACAAAGAAAGAGGCGATACTGTTGAGATTGTAAATATGAAATTTGCTGAACAACGGTTGGAGACTGATGAGCCCCTTGATTTATTTTTTGGTCTTCAGAAAGAAGATCTGTTGCGCATGACAGAAGTGACCGTTCTCAGCATTCTGGCAATATTAGTAATCTTGCTAATTGTTCGCCCTTTGGTTTCTAGGGCATTTGAGTCGTTTCCGGCAACAGCGGTCGGTCCTGATCAAAATTTAATTGCAGACGGGGCGCTTGCAACCCCCGCTCTCTCGGGACCTGATACTATTGATGAATATGAAGAACTAATCGATATTGAACTTATAGAGGGGCGTATCAGCGCCTCTGCTCTAAAAAGAGTGGGGGAAATAATAGCAAAAAATCCTGAAGAAGCTCTATCGATCGTCCGCTCTTGGATGTATAAGACGGACGATTAACCTGAACAGTTATAAATTAAAATAAGGTGGTTAATGGCATTATTAGATAAAGAAAAGGCGTTCAAACAACAACGAATAAAGCAATCGTATGGCAGCTTAACCGGCGGTGAAAAAGCGGCAATTTTTATGCTATCTTTGGAAAATGAACACGCTAGTACGCTTTTTAACCTTATGGAAGATGATGAAATAAAAACCCTTACGTTAACAATGTCTAAGCTTGGTGCGGTTGATGCAGAAATTGTCAGTCATCTACTTGCTGAATTTGCAGCCCAAAAGTCAACGTCAGGCCCTCTTGTTGGGAATGCAGATGCAACTGAACGTTTGCTATCAGCCGGCTTCGACAGTGACAGGGTTGATGCGATCATGGAAGACATTCGAGGTCCTGCCGGGCGAACTATGTGGGATAAATTAGGGAACGTAGACGAGAACGTTCTAGGCAACTATCTTAAA
>DUBF01000218.1:0-7324 GCA_012960465.1 Rhodospirillales bacterium
TATCGTCTAAGGGCAGCTAAAATAAAGAAGAATTTTCGACTAATTACTTTAATCACCACCGATGATTAATCTTGAAAAATTAAGGTAATCTGGAATACAAATGTTCATACATTTATAGTTTGTTAAATAAACGAATATATCTAGGCAAAAATAGATCACTAATAGCCAAAATCCATATTTATAAAGTTTATTCATTTATTATTTTCCTAATGAAATCCATTTGCCATTTTTCTGACTCGAATTGTTCATCGCTTGGATGACGGCCACATTTTGGATAGCTTCAAGTGGGGATACTGGATAGATAGGTCCTCCTGCGCAGGCTTGTTGAAAAGCCTGAAGCTCTGCGACGAGTGTATTTTCCTCGGCAAGCGCATGTTCGTGTGATGATTTAGGCCCTGAGGTCCAGGTTAATGAGGAAAAGTCATCCTTCGCTTCCGCCATACCTTCGGTCCCATAAATTCGGAGGTAAGAATTCAGCGGGGTCGCAAACAGAGTTCCTAGTGTTCCGGTGATACCATTTTTTAACTCGAACACGGATACAGTTGTGTCCTCGATATCAACAGATAGCGCTTGACGTTTACTGATACAACTCAATCGTTCAATAGGTTCCAGGAGCCACTGAATGGTGTCAATCATATGAAGCCCAATTGATACTAACGATCCAGCGGGAGACTCCTTGCGGTCCGCTCGCCAGTCTGCGGGTGAAAATTCCATGGCGCTATTGCCGGAGAAGTGGGCTTCCACATGCAGAATTTGACCGAATTTTTTTTCTTTTATCCAATTGGAAAGTTCCTGGGCCGCAACCGAAAAACGACGGTTATGACCGACCGCTAAGATAACATTATGTTTGCTACAACATTCAGCTGCTGTTGTGGCATCGGCAACGGAAAGCGCGAGAGGTTTTTCGACAAAAACATGTTTGCCGGCCTTAGCAGCTAAAATAATTTGCTCCGCATGGAGGCTGTGGGGCGTCGAGAGAATAATGCCATCGATACCCGCATCACAAACTATGGTGTCATAATTTGGATAGAAATCTGCGTCAAAATTGGATTTGAACGCATCCATTTCCGACTGAGAAAAAGAATAGCAGCCCGCAATTGTGAGGTTGGGTGACAGTTGCGCCGCTGCCTTGGCGAGTTCATTACCCCACCATCCTAAGCCAACAAACCCAAGGTTTAACATTTGCGATCCTATTTAATCATCAAAATTTGTTCTCGCTTGCAAAAGCGAATATCATTCGCTTATTTAAGTCAAGGCAGTGTTTGCGAATTTTGATTGGATTGGAAATGACGGAACTTCCTTTTTATATATATGAACTAGACGTGGTTTATGTCGGTTCAGAGTTGACGCGCCCCGAATGTGTGATTGCGGATAAAGACGGCTCTCTTTGGGTCTCCGATGGCAGGGGTGGTGTTACGCATGTTATCGATAAGGGTCACCAAGAGTTTATCCCGCAGACCCTGGACGGCAAAATAATCGAAGGCAGCATGCCCAACGGTTTAGCGCTGTGCGCAAACGGAAGTCTTGCAGTTGCTAATATGGGGACAGGCCGATTGGAAGTTATGGCAAAGAGTGGTGAAGTCGAGGTTTTGTGTGATGCCATAGAGGGGCAAGCGCTCGGCATCCTGAATTTTGTGCTAGAAGACAAATCCGGTCAATTGTGGTTCACGGTTTCTAGCCGTAACCCGGAATTTATGGAAAGTTTTCGGCCCGATATAGCTGCCGGATATATTGGCCTTTATGCAAATGGATCGGCGAAAATTGTTGCCGACAATTTGAAATTTCCCAATGAAATTCGCTTTGATGCGGATGAAGAATACCTCTATGTTGCTGAGACAACAGGTAAGCGTGTCCGGCGGATGAAAGTGGTGGGGGACCAACTGGGAAAACCAGAAGTTTTTGGTCCTAATTCATTGGGCGACGGATTTCCCGATGGCATTGCTTTTGATGCCGAGGGCAATATTTGGGTCGCTATGGTGGTTGCTGAAAAAATCATTGTTATTGCGCCGAATCAGCAGACCTATACGGTTTTGGATGCAGGTAATGCTACTGCGATTAGCGATATTGAAAAATGTTTTTCCGATTGCACGCTGACCCGCGAACAACTGGCGACAGCAAAAGGAACCATTGCGCCGCTAACGAGCAGTATTGCGTTCGGTGGCAAAGATCTAAGAACGGTTTATCTCGGGTGTTTAGCGGGAAACCGGATAGCTTCTTTTCGGTCTCCTGTGGCCGGACAGCCCATGGCTCATTGGATATAAAGGGCTCCAACTATGTTTTGCGGTCAACGTTTAAAAGTATATCGCAAAAATCTTCAACGATTGCGGAGGATCGCCGAGACGGGCCAACAATTCCAAACCCCATGGCAAAGCCGTCGGTGCCCATAAATAAGAGATGTGCCAGTCGGTCATCCTTGATCATGAAAAGACGGCTTTCGGGAAGACAGGTACGTAATAAAGCTGAAAGCCGTCGCTCCAGTTCAATAAGCAGGTCACGTGAATAATTATCCGTCGGTTTGAGCGTACCAAGGGCCTGGATAAGGTTGTAGTGAAATCCATTGTCTTTTTCTGGAATCTCACACCACATCGTATGAATGATGAGGCCTAAGCGCGCACGGGGGTCTTTAATTTCCCCATCTCGGCTTCCAACTGATCAAGAATATCATTGAGCCAAGGACGTGTTACGGCAAAAAGAACGTCTAATTTAGAACTGTAATAGCGATAGATATTTGTTGTCGTGATTCCTGCGCCGTTTGCGATCTGCTTAAGCGTTGTGTTTGTATAGCCTCGTTTAGAAAACAAATTAAAGGCGCTATCGAGTGCCGCTTTTCTGACGGATTCTTTTTTTATCTGTACCAATTTGTATCGCCTATTTTGCGTATGGAAAAAATTTACTTTTAGGGTTGCAATTTGTCAAATGACCCCACAAGCTAGTCTTGTCAGGTTTTGAAAAGTGAATTAAATTCACTAATAAGAATAAGTAAAAATGAACCAGCCATAGAAGCAGGAAAGGGTGGGCAACATGTCTCGAGTTCAATTAACAAATCCAGCAGAAGTACCCGATCTTTTTCGGCAACAGTTTAAACTGTGTAACGTCAAAGAAGGCGAAACCATTGTCATTTTGAGTGATCTCGGTACGCGTAAAGAATATGTCGAGGCTGCTTTTGCCGCAGCTAATACTTTTAAAGCTGACATTTACGAGATGAAAGTCAATGCGATTCCGAGTTGGACGTCAGTTGGCCGAGAGACCGTTGGATCCTGTAAGGGTGGTGTTGAGGCTTTAAAGGCCGCTGATTTGGTATTAGCCATGCATGTTCCATTGTTTACGAAATGGATGCATGAAGTGCGAGCTTCCGGGACGCGGGTCCAAATGATTATTGATCATCCCGATGATTTAAAAAGTCAGATGTCTACACCTGCAGTAAAACGGGCAACTAAAGCCGTAACGGATAGATTAGCCAAATCTAAAATCATGCGTATTACCAGTGATGCCGGTACCGATTTCCAAGCTGAAATAGGTGACTATCCTTCGTTGTGTCAATGGGGTTTTGCCGATGAACCCGGTCATTTTGATCACTGGGGTGCGGGTCATTGCTACACGTTTCCCAACGAGGGTAAGGCAAATGGTATCGTCATCGCGCAGCCTGGCGACATCGTTGTGCTGCCTTACAATCGCTATGTAACTGATGAGATACGCATTACGGTAGAAGACGGCTACATCACCAGTATTGAAGGTGGCCTCGATGCGCGTCTCATGAATAACTGGTTGGACAGTAATAAACGATCGCCGGATGATCGGGACGGTCACGCAATCTCGCATATTGGATTTGGCACGAACCCATATTGCCGCTGGGATTGTCTTGCCTTAAATGGTGATGATGTTGATCGCACCAATGGTGCTGTGCGAGGTTTTTCTGGTAATTTTCTGTTTTCGACGGGTCCAAATACGCAAGGTGGCGGAACGCGTGTAACCAAAGGTCACTATGATTTGCCGATGAAAGATTGCACTGTATATTTGGATAATGAGTTAATAATAGAAGATGGAGCATATGTCGTTCCGGAAATGATCGCTGAAGTCGAAGCCCGTGAACAAATGTAAGATTGAAATTTGTCTCAGAAAACGAGTATTGAGTCTACTAAAGTAGACTAGGAAATAATTACATTCTAAATTTTTGATTACGAAATTATCATAATATTTGTGAAAGGTAAGAAAATGGAATCAGGAATTCGGGCTCAGGAAGTTAATCCCGCCAAAATGGCGATGCTATTCAAGAAACAGTTTGAGCTCTGTAAGGTCAATCCAGGTGACACAGTAGCAATTGTATCGGATTTGGGGACACGTAGAGAATACATTGAGGCCGCCTTTGCCGCTGCCGACGAAATAGGGTTTGATATTTATGAAATGTGCGTAAATATGATACCGGGTTGGACTAAGGTGGGCGTGCCGACTATCGGGAAATGTAAGGGTACGCTTGAAGCACTTTTGGCGTGTGACATGATACTCATCTTTCATGTTCCACTGTTTTCAAGTTGGCTTCGCGACGTGCAGCAGGCTGGGGTTCGTGTTCAGATGATTATAGATGCCCCAGACGATCTTGAGCAACTTCAATCTCCTCCAGGCCTGAAAGAAGCCGTTTTGCATGCCCACAATATATATGAGAAGACCGAAAATATACATGTTACTAGTGCGGCAGGTACAGATTTGCATTTTACTCGTGGGGAGTATCCCGTCATGAGCCAATACGGCATGGCCGATGAGCCAGGCCGTTTTGATCATTGGGGTGTTGGTCATATCCATACGTTTCCTGATGAAGGAAGTGCGCAAGGGAAAGTTGTAATAATGCCGGGTGACATCGTTATACTACCTTACACCAGGTATATAGTGGATCCAATTTATCTAACGGTCGAAGACGGTCATGTAGTTGAAATTGACGGTGGCTTGGATGCCGCTCTAATGAAGGAATGGTTGGAAGAAGGGGTTGAATTTGAAGGTGATCGCGATCCTTTCGCCTTATCGCATTTAGGCTGGGGTTTAAATCCACAAGCTCGTTGGGATTCTATTGCCCTATATGGTGGTGTATCCGAGCGTAATCGCGCGGCTTCTCGTTGTTTCCCAGGAAATTTCCTGTTTTCAACTGGTCCAAATACTCAAGGTGGTGGCAATCGCACAACGCGTGGACATTACGATGTCCCGATGCGTAACTGTACTATTGAGCTTGACGGTAAGGTTGTTGTCAAAGAGGGTCATCTTGTAGACGCTAAAATGATCGTACCGCGGGAATTGCGGTAAGTGGAGAAGGGATGAATACAATAACTGAAATGATTAATAGGGTTTCCAATGCGCCTTGAAGGTTGTTTTGAAATAGATCAGCCACAATCCTTAGTCTGGCAAAAAATTACTGACCATTCTTTGATGGCGGGTTGTATACCGGGTTGCGAGAATATTGAACAGGTTAACGATAAGACCTATAATGCGACCATCGCGGTCTCGGTTGGAATTATCAAGGCCCGGTTTGATCTAACGATTGAAGTCACTAAAGAGATTGAGCCCAACGAAGTGCACTCTCGTACAAGCGGTCAGGAGGGCAAACGGGCAAGTATGGTGACGTCCGAAAACTTGGTTCGTTTAGTTGCGATTGATCCAGGTAATACTCGCGTTGATTATATTTCGGACGTATCTGTCTCAGGCCGTCTCGGAAAATATGGCCTCGGTATGATGCAAAAGCAAACGGGCAAACTTGCGAAGGAGTTTGTAGCTAATTTCCAAACAGCAATTGATCCAACAGCGCCTTCTTCACCATCTATATCACCCCAGTCCACTGATCTTTCAGTTTGGCAGAAATTTCTAGCGGCGCTTGAATTAAACTTTGGTCGATCACAAAATAAGGTGGTAACAAGTTCGGGCACAATCAATGAAAAATTGTTGTCACCGAAAAACGTTAAGGAAGCAACTCAGATGTTGGTGGCTCAAGAGGATAGAATTCCAATCTCAGGCGGCGCGACATTAGTTGCCATGCTCAATGCAAATTTAATTGAACCTGCTGGTTTAGTTAGTTTGAAAGGAATAGATGGACTGTCTGGGATTACTCAAAATAAAAATGGCTCGATTACGATTGGGGCGTTTTCTCGACACGCAGAGACAGCGAACTCAAATTTACTGGCTGGAAGCTTATCCGGTATTAAAAATGCAGCGTCAAAGATCGCTAATCCGATCGTTCGCAATATGGGCACAATGGGAGGCTCTATTGCATTTGCTGATCCCGCCGCCGATTATGCGCCGGCCTTGATTGCAGCTGAAGCGGAAATAGAAGTAGTCTCAGTTCGCGGAAACCGACGTGTTAAAGTGCAGGACTTTTTTGTTGATTGGTATAAAACAGCATTACAACCGGGAGATATGGTTAAAGCTATCCATGTGCCTAAGGCCGATCCGAATGCTGTTGGATATCATGAAAAATATGCGCGAGTAGAAGGTGATTTTGCTACGGTTTCAGCCCATGTTATTTTGTCAATGAATGGTGAGACGTGTAACTACATTCGTATTGCTATTGGGGCATGTGGGCCAGTGCCGGTTAGATTGGTCGAGGCTGAGAAGTTATTGGCCGGTAAGTCGCTTACAAAAGACTTAATTCTCCAGGCAGGTCGGATGTTGTCTGAAGCGTGCGACCCCGTAGATGATGTTCGTGGTAGTGCAACCTACCGACTGAAATTGATCCCGCAACTTCTATTAACAGCCGTTGAAAAAGCACAGCGCCAGCTAGCTCAAAGATCTCCGGCATGAATAGTAAGCAAATAATATCCCTAGAAGTAAATGGTGATAAGCGGGATGTCACCGTTTTGGGCACAGAAACCTTGTTGACTGTTTTGCGAGATCAACTTGGGCTAACTGGAACAAAACGAGGCTGCAATCAAGGTGTTTGTGGTGCATGTACGATTATGGTGGATGGTTTTGCCGTTAGAAGCTGCCTATCTATTGCTGGATTTTTTGATGGTGCCAATTTGATCACGGTAGAGGGTTTGGCTAAAAATCGAGTTCTTTCCCCTGTTCAGCAAGCGTTTGCGGAAAAAGGCGCTGTCCAATGCGGCTTTTGCACTAGTGGGATGATGTTGGCAGCGAATGCCTTACTAGAAAAAAAATCAAACCCGACGATTGAGGAAATCAAGGAAGGTATTTCCGGCAACTTGTGTCGTTGTTCAGGTTACAAAAAAATTATTGATGCGGTCCAAGAAGCTGCACGTCTTATAGAAGCAAGAGCAGGTGTGTCATGAATAAAATGACTCCTGAGATCGTTGGCGGTGTGGGTGATTCACCAAGAAAAGTTGAAACG
>DUBF01000218.1:7334-10561 GCA_012960465.1 Rhodospirillales bacterium
AAAAAGTTTTAGGCCGGGCGAAATATATCGCTGACCTTTACCGACCCAATATGCTATATGGCGCTATCCTGCCTAGTCCTCATGCTCATGCTAAAATTTTCTCTTACAAAATTGAAGACGCTCTGGAACTACACGGCGTAAAATCTGTTATTACCGGTGATAATTTTGGCCATAACTTTATGGGACCGTTTATTAAGGATGAAGGCGCGATTGCAAAAGACAAGGTTCGTTATATTGGTGAACCGGTTTGCGCTGTTGCCGCAACGAGCCCTGAGATCGCGCGAGCGGCTCTTGGATTGATTGAAGTAAAATACGATGTTTTGCCTGCTGTTCTTTCCATGGATGAGGCCATTGCAGAAAATACGCCGATCATTCATGATGATCTCAAGAATTACACTAAAATTTTTGAAGCGGTCTCTTATGATAATGTGATGTCAGAAACCAAATTGTCCGAAGGTGATGTTGATAAAGCCTGGGATGAATGTGATCTCATCGTTGAGAATGTTTATGAGACCCAAGCACAAAACCACATGCCAATTGAGACTTGCGGTGCCCTGGCCGAAGAAGACGGTAATGGACGTATTGAATTATGGTCGGCCAATCAATCTGTTTTTCGTGTGCAAGCTAATGTGTGTGAAACGCTTGGTCTACCAATGTCGAAATTGCGTTGTTTAACTCCGTCCATCGGAGGGGGCTTTGGCAATAAGATGGAAGCACATGTCCAACCGATCGTTGTTAAGCTTGCGATGGAAACTGGTCTGCCGGTTAAGCTCATTTTATCGCGAGAAGAAGATTTCGAAATGATCAGGGCACGCCATCCTTTTAGAATTAGGATCAAGACTGGGGTCAAGAGCGATGGTACTTTTGTTGCCCGTGATGTTGATATCCTCATGGATGGTGGTGCTTTCTCAGATGATAGTCCCGGTGTTTTAGGTTATTCTATATTGTGTTCAAGAGGACCATACAGAATTCCACACATGCGGTCTGTTGGTCGAGTAGTTTATACCAATCATTTACGTTTTGCGGCTTTCAGAGGATTTGGAAATCCACAGGTGAATTTTGCTGGTGAGTCCCAAATTGATGAAATTGCCGGTAAACTAGGTATGGACCCGATGGACCTGCGACAAAAAAATGCGATAGAGGTTGGCGACACCTGGTTTGGAGGACAGATTGTTGAATCAAGTGGGCTAAAAGAATGCTTGACGAAGGTGAAAGCAGCCTGCGACTGGGAATCGAAACGGAATGGAATCAAAACTGATGAATCTCACAAGCGTCGTGGATTTGGACTTGCCGTTTGCGGTCATATTAGTGGCTTGCTCGGAACTGGTGCGATCATCCGTCTTCTGGAAGACGGCACGGTTGCTCTTAACACCGGAGCAACTGATATTGGTCAAGGTTCCGACACCGTGTTGTCGCAAATGGCAGCTGAGGCGCTTCAGGTGCCGCTTGAAAATATTGTTATGGCCTCACCTGATACAGATGGTTCGCCCTTTAACTGGGGAACCACGGCCAGCCGAGTGACCTATACCACAGGCCGTGCGGTTGTTGGCGCTGCGAATGATGTTGAAGTCCAGATGAAAAAGGCGGCATCACAAATGCTTGAGTGCTCCGCTGAGGATCTTGAACTAGTTCCCGGGGGCAAGATTGGTCTCAAAGGAGCTCCCGGACACGAAGTTTCGTTCTTTGATATTTCAAAGTTTACGCATTGGAGAGTCGGTGGACCAATCGTTGGCTCACATACTTTGGTGTATGATAAACCAACAATTGACCCCAAGAGGGCTGTAGCTTCAGGGACGCCCTTTAGCAATATTGGTGCTTATGCCTTCAATGCAATGGTTGTTGAAGTAGAGGTTGATGAACGCACGGGACACTGCCAGGTTTTGGAGGCTTGGTCTGCAACTGATGTTGGTAAAGCCATCAACCCTATACTTGTTGAGGGGCAACTTGAGGGAGGGTTCGTGCAAGGCTTAGGTTACGCGTTGTTCGAAGAAATGGTCTGGGATAATGGCAGGTTGGCGAACCCAAATCTGATGGATTATAAAGTTCCAGGTTCAATGGATGTGCCCTATGACATCCATTCTATAATTGTTGAGAATCCTGAACCGGATGGGCCCTATGGTGCCAAGGGCGTAGGCGAGGTATGTATTGTTACTGTTCCTGGCTGTATCGGTAATGCGATAAGGAACGCCGTAAATATTGAGATCAGGAAGTTGCCAATGACTTCCGAGCGCGTATTTGATGCTTTAAGAGACAAAGAGGAAAACAATGCGACCTGAAAATTACCCTGAGCAAGATGAACTTGCCGAATTTGCTCGTCCGTATGCCGAGGAGGTTGTGCGCCGCGCCGTTGGCATTGAAGGTGAAGATGTTTTATTCGGCAGTGACCCCTATCAGAGCGTCGGTGTCCATAGAGCACTTAATCCTAACGGGACGGTTTTTGCGTTCATCCACGGTGGTGGTTGGACCAACGGCTACAAAGAATGGAATAATTTTATGGCGCCGGCTTACACGGCTCTTGGTGTTACTTTTGTGTCTATTGGATATCGTATGGCCCCAATGCACATTTTTCCAGCGGGTTTAGAGGATTGCGCCCAGGGAGTTGCTTGGATTTTCAACAATATAGCCGATTACGGCGGCAATCCGAATCGGATTTTTTTAGGTGGCCATTCTGCTGGTGGCCATTATGCAAGCCTATTAGCTATTAAGAAGGATTGGCAAAGTGATTTGAACGTCCCAATCGACGTGATCCGGGGGTGTATCCCCGTTTCAGGCGTTTATCGATTTGGCGAGAATTCAGGTTTAAATCAGCGCCCTAGATTTTTAGGCGCAAAGAATAGAGGAAACTCAGCGGCAGCTAGTCCGATATTGTTTATTAATGGCACTACGTGCCCTTTTTTAATGGCGCATGGTGAAAGCGACTTCCCTCATTTGATGGCTCAAGCAGAAGAGATGGAGGCCGCGCTTAAAGCGTTCGGTACAATGACTGAGCGCGTTACGTTAACCGGGTGCGATCATCTTGGTGCGCATTATGCAACGGGTGAGGCAGATGGTGATTGGGTCAAAAGAGTCTTGAAATTTATGGTCACATAATTACGGTGAAAATAATTAATTAAATTAAAAAAATAAAAATACTTAACTTAATAATAAGGAGAAAGGATAATTACCATGGTAAAACATTTAATCATAAAGACCTTTGTCATACTCGGAATGTTCGGTATGGCATATTC
>DUBF01000219.1 GCA_012960465.1 Rhodospirillales bacterium
TTGTTTGTATTTTTATTATAAAATTTATATTTACATAATATATTTATATATCGTTATAACGCTAGAATCCAAAAAAGGAATAATCCCTTTCAGTCTTGTCACGCAGCAGTGGAAGAGCTTTTTGAGCGGACGGGGTGAATGAGCTTCAGCGTGATTTCAGAGAAGTGATATAGTGATTGATTGAGTTAATTTCCGGGAATAGCTATATCTAGGCCAAGCAGTGGAGCGTATTGTTGCGCACCAAAAATATCTGGATCACCGGCGGAGCCACTTGGTCTTTCACGGTAGATTGTAAACTTAATTGCAAATGCAGGATCAAATTCAACAAAATCAGAAATACGCTTATCTTCAATTCCATAAAGGGCGCAAATGGTTTCTCTGGTCAGTGAACCACTGTTTTTAACAAGCTCGTAATTGTCGTGGTCGCTAAAAATGATATCGAACGTAATTTTATCAACGCCGGCATTTTTACTGCGAATGGTTTTAGCCAAATCCGTCAATTTGCGGGTTGTTTGATTGGCACTCATGTCAAACACCTCCTTCTGTCATATGTGTCGGGAATAACTCCAGAGAGTCTTCAACTGCAATGGTATGGTTCAGCGTCCAGACATATGCCGGACTGGTTTGAACTACTTCATCAAGGACAAAGGAAACAGATCCTGCCGTTCCTTTGACATTTTCAAGACGCGCATAAAACATTTGGCGTGTTCCAGTTATGCAGATTTCTTCAGCTATTTCTGCCGTCGGAGCGACAGCCTGAACAACAATACAAAGCTCGTGCGACGAATGCTCTTTAATTGGTTCCAAATCACCCATCACACCGTTTTTGCCATAGACATTGTAATGAAGCTCGTACCCATTATCACCGAATTTGTCCCTAACTTGTGTTTTTGCCCAATCAATCACTTTATCGACATTTTCAATTGTGTACGGATCGCGAATACCTGCGATCCCAATAAACCGCTCACCGGTTTTCCCAGCACCTTCCAGTTTGACTCTAAATTCTTCAGCCGGAATAAACTCTTGCCCTGAAATCCGAGTTGTTTTTTCATTAACTTGCTCATAATTACATTTCGTCATGTCCAACATGCCACCAGCCACAAATTCGTGATAGGGGTTAGATCGTTCATACATGGCATGCCCGGCAACGGATGCGACTGTGCATTGTTGTTCGGGGCTCATCGCCGTTACCAGTACTTCACCAGATTTAACCTCACCCAAAACAGTCTCTTTACCGCCGTAGGGTTCAGCGCAAAAAGAGGCACACTCTAGGACCTTGCCAAGGTAGTATGCGTCAGCCTCTGAGTGTCCACGGCTCATAACTGCGGCCGCGAAAATCGCGCTATCGGAACTACGGCCTCCAATGATGACATCTGCACCTTGATCTAAAAGCACCTTAAATGGATGCACGCCTGCCATGGCAACAATACGATCTGTCGCATTAAGCTGAGCTTCGGTCAATTCGGGGCGCTCATCAAGACCGTTGATCGGGGTCCCTTTTTGCATTTTCGCTCGGAGATATTCTTTGTCCACTTCAGAATAAAAATAACCTATTTTAAATTTTGGAAGAAGATGCTTTTTTGCAATGTCTTGAATAATTGAAACAAAAAGGTCGACCCGGCTATTCGTTCCGGTGTCGCCAGCGGAACCGATCACCATAGGAACGCCAAGTTCTCTAGCGGCGAGCAACATTTCTTCAAGATCATGGGTCTGCCAAGCAAGGGGGCTGGTAGAAGTGTCTGAACCCAGAGGCCCAGGGCCAACATCATTGCTTCCAGAATCGCATGCGATAAAATCTGGCTTAGCTTCAACACCAATTCTAAAACTAGCTGTTTTCAAGGGAGCAAATCCTAAGTGCCCGTTCGGGCAAATAATCTTCGTCGATTCCATAATTATCACTTTGTTGTTTGTATCACCAATGCGAGCAATTCCTACGTAAAAAGTGCTTCTTCCGTGCCACTCGAGATTTAAAGATTTAATAGCTTAAATTCAATACTTTAGATTTTTTTTTGTGACGTCTTTTTTAGATATGCGTTATTTGTACGCAAATTGGCGCCGTTGGCACGCAGCTACTTAGATATGCTCAATTTGTTTAATTGGTGGCGCAGGGCATGCCGAGACATGCCAAGTATTTTTGCGGCACGAGTGATGCCCCCATTACTGCTAAAAAGAGCCTTTTTGATCAATTGTTTTTGGAATGAGGAAGTTGCATCGTAAAAGCCAAGTTTCTCAATTGCTCCGCTATTCTTCTGGAAAATATCATCTGACAGATCCTCTGGGTACATAGTTCCGACCCCTTCTTCAACTTCACGCATAATTCTAGGTGGGATGTGGCGAGCTAATACATGATTTTCAGATTCGAGAATAAAAATTCGTTCCAAAAGATTTTCAAGTTCACGGACATTTCCCGGCCAATGATAGGAACGAAAAATATCCTCTACAGCGGACTCTACTCCACGAATATTCCTCTCGTATCGAGTGTTGAGCCTGCGCATAAAATACTCGCAAAGAAGCAATACATCGTCGCCACGGTCACGCAGGGGCGGTATATTGATAGCGACGACTTGTAGGCGATAATAAAGATCATCCCTAAACTTTCCGGCACGGACTTCACCAGATAGTATTTTATTCGTCGCGGCAATAAAACGGACATCTACTTTCTTGGATTTGACAGACCCAACGCTACGAAACTCTTGTGTATCCAATAGACTTAATAGCTTTGCTTGCAAAACAGGATCTAACTCTCTGATCTCATCAAAGAATATGCTGCCACCATTTGCCGCTTCAACAAGCCCAGTTTTTTTACTAAGCGCCCCAGTGAATGCCCCTTTCTCATGCCCAAAAAGCTCGCTTTCCATCAAATTGGCAGGAATAGCTGCACAGTTTACATCAATAAATTCCTTGTCTGAGCGTGTAGAGTGCTCGTGCAACAAGTGGGCAACCATACCTTTTCCCGTACCTGTTTCTCCATAAATAACAACTGTGCTAGCTTTGCTTTTTGCTACACGGGAGATTAAGCGCCGGGTTTCAACAATGCTTTCGTGTTCTCCAACTAAAAAACCTTGATATACCATTTTCCACTCCTAGTTTTCTAAACCAACTTCTGGTTAAGTGTATAGACTTGCCAATCGTTTTCACAGGGTAAACTAGGACAAAAATAGAGTTCTTGTGTTTTGCAACAGAAAATCACAGATGATATCGTCAGAGAATCACCATCAATACCGTGACGGCAAAGCGCTCTATCTGCAGTCTCATGTGATTTTAAAAGATCAGAAACAGACCTTAATTCAACAGTATTATCATGGCATTTTGGGTCTGTATTTATTTTATCCAATCGCCCAAGTGAACTTGCTGACAGTGGGTCACTCTGGGTACGGGTCGCGTACTTGGCAAGCTCTGGATCTTGATAATGATTAGTGTGTGAAACGAAACCACCCATACCCCTATCCACATAAACCCGACCGTGCCCTAATTCGACCGACACCAGATTGCCGGATTTATCTGCCATAACAATGGAGCCCCCGCCAACTAACTCAACACTATTGATAAGGTTTAACGCTTCTTCAACTGTTCCAGAATCCGTCAATATTTTAGTCATTAAAAAATAACGTAACCAACCAATTCCGGGCTGCGACCAGCCAATTCGATTATCCGCTATCGCCAGTCCATCACTGTTCATACCACTTGAAAAGGCACCTGGACTACCTAGACTACCAACAAACAAGCACTGTCTTCCGCCCCAATCGGGGTCCGATGAAAGAAAGACTTGTTGTAATTTTTTGTGCGCCCCCTGGTAATCTCTATTCTTTGTTAAAATAGGGCCTGAGGATGTATTTTCAAAAGCAAAAACACTGCAACCGTCTTCCTGCCCAATGTAGTCATCAATAACGCCAAGATGAAGGTAGGTGAATAAATCGTCAGATAAAAGACCATAGCCTTCTGCGATTCCTTTGATTTCATCAAGGCTTTCAGGCGAATATTTTTTCGTGAAATTTAACTGCTTATTTAGGAAGGACTTTATATGTGGATCGTTTAGTTTGTTCCGCATCATGTCCAGCCGTTCTTTCACGGCTAAACACAACTCCCGTTTCAGTTCAGGTTTTCGAAGCGACTGTTGGAAACCACGATCCCATGCAGAACCGATTAAAATGATTGGTGTAGCAGGCATCAACTTCATGACTAATTTCCGGTCACCAAATGACAGGCCACAGTTAAACCATTTTTCAATTCGTGGTGTTCCGGTTTTTTAAGCTGACATTCATCTTTGGCATAAGGGCAGCGGGTATGAAATTTACAGCCTTTGGGTGGATTAATTGGTGAGGGTAAATCGCCTGTCAGTTTTACACGATCACCAGTGCCAGAACCATCCACCCTAGGAACAGCAGAAAGAAGGGCTTGGGTATAAGGATGTTGAGGGTCTGTTAGAATTTGCTTCGTAGGTCCTGTTTCGACTATGTCACCCAGATACATAACAGCAATATGATCACTGATATATCCAATCACTGAAATATCGTGAGAGATGAACAGATAAGTTAAACCCAATTCACGCTTCAAGTCATCAAGCAATTGGATCACTTGTGCCTGAATGGAAACATCAAGTGCTGAAACTGGTTCGTCGCAAACAATAAATTCAGGGTTAAGCGCCAACGCTCTGGCAATTCCAATACGCTGGCGTTGCCCACCTGAGAACTGGTGAGGAAACCTTGTCATGTGATCTGGTTTTAGTCCTACGTTTTCAAGTAATTGCGTAACGCACCCCCGAATATCCGAACTTTTGGCTACCCCTTGCAATCGTAAAGCCGTGCCAATAATATCTTCGATCGTCTTGCGTGGGTTTAAAGATGCGTACGGATCTTGAAAAATAATCTGCATCCGCCGCCGCATCTTTTTAAGACTGTCAGCATCCAATTTCGTAACGTCCGTACCATCGAAAGTAACGGATCCCGATGTCGGCTCGTGTAGTCTTAAAATGGCACGCCCCAATGTGCTTTTACCGCATCCGCTTTCTCCAATCAGCCCTAACGTCTCGCCACGATTTATTGTAAGTGAAACACCATCAACGGCCAGTACAAGTGATCCAGGGTTTCCGGTAATCTTCCCCCAAAGACCGCTTCTTGAATCATAGTGCTTAACAAGATTATTGACTTGTAAAAGAACGTACTGATCTGCAGTTCCCGCTGTACATTTCATTGCCTTATTCATTGTACATTTCCTTTGGGCTGGATGCATCGAACAGTGCGACCTTGACCTATGTTTCTCATTTCTACGCGCTGGGTGCATGCCACTTCGCGTACATCACAACGCCCTATGAACCGACATCCCGGCGTTAGATCGATCAATTCTGGAACCTGGCCTTCAATGGGGCGTATCCGTTTATCAAGATTCGCTAAATTCGGAATTGAACGTAACAGACCTTGCGTATAAGGGTGTGAAGGCTGGCCAATAACAGACTTGGTTGGTCCGGATTCAATCACCTGACCGGCATACATAACAGCAACGCGGTCACAATATTCAGCAACCACACCAAGGTCATGGGTAATCAATATGACGCTCATACCCAATGTTTGTCTTATATCGGTGATCAATTCCAAAACTTGCGCCTGAATGGTTACATCCAATGCGGTTGTTGGCTCATCTGCAATAAGTAATTTGGGGCGGCACGCAAGAGCAATGGCGATCATCATCCGTTGCCGCATCCCACCGGAAAATTGATGTGGATAATCGTTGAGACGGGTTTCAGGAGATGGAATTCGGACCAACATCATCATTTCTATGACACGGGCTCGGGCTTCGCGTATACGGTTGCGGGCACTGCCAGATATTTGGCTATCATGTGCCAAAAGGACTTCCATAATTTGAAAGCCAACCGTCAAAGCAGGGTTGAGGGCGGTCAATGCATCCTGCATGGTCATGGCAATATATTTACCGCGTAAAGAACGATAACTACGTTCGCTCATGCCAACCAATTCCTGACCTTCGAACTTGATTGAACCGCCATCGATCCAGCCGGGGGGTTTTATCAAACCCATAACACTTGCAAACGTCACACTTTTACCAGACCCAGATTCACCAACTACGCCAACACATTCACCAGGCATTACATCAAGTGAAACGCCGTCAACAGCTGTAACTAGTCCATAGCGCGTAGCAAAACGAGTTTGTAAATTAGATATAGATAAGATGGGTTGAGCTTCGGTCATTTCATGCCCCTAATCATGGAATTTCGGATCAAAGGCATCTCGCAGCCCCTGGCTAGCAACATTAATTGCCAAAACCAACAGCAGGATTGCCAAGCCGGGGAACGTGCTGACCCACCATGCTTCAAGCATAAATTCGCGTCCATCCGCAACCATTGATCCCCACGATGCGGTTGGTGGCTGTACGCCAAGGCCTAGGAACGACAGGCTTGCTTCCAAAATGATTACATGCGCCATCCGAATGGTTGAGACAACAATCACAGGAGATAGGATGTTTGGTAGAATTTCACGCAGCATAATATGTAGGCTTGATCCGCCTAGGGCCCTAGCCGCCTCAACATATTCAACTTCGCGAGCTGCCAGCGTTTCACCGCGAACAACCCGACATGGGATAACCCATTCCTTATAGACCAGGACCAAAATAATATTTTGAAGTCCGGGCCCGATCATCGCGATCAGAGCAATAGCGAAAATCAAATAGGGAAAGCCGAGCAATATATCAACCAACCGAGAGATCGTGATATCAACCCAGCCCCGAAGATAACCAGACGACAACCCAGCAATAATGCCAATACCCGTCGCGATAACTATAACCGCTACGCCAATAAAGATTGAAATACGGGCCCCATAAATGATACGTGACAGGATATCTCGTCCTAGACCATCACAGCCCAGTAGATAAGAGATGTCACCTCCTTCGATCCAAGCTGGTGGTTGAAGTCTTAAAAAGAGATCCGTTTCATTCGCGTCGTGGGGCGCAATCCATGGTGCAAAAATGGCCATCCCTACAAATAGGAAAACAAAAGCTGTGGCCAATGCTGACAATTTGCTAGATAGAAAAAGCTTTAAATTCTGACGGAGTGGGGATTTATCTTCAACATAAATTTTACTAATGGTTTCACTCATAACTTAACCCGAGGGTTAAGAACTGTATAGAGGATGTCCGCAAAGAAATTGAGGAACACATAAGTGACCGCATAAAATAGAACAGCGGCTTGGACCAATGGATAATTATGAACGAAAATACTTTCGACGACCAAGCGGCCTAATCCTGGCCACCCGAATACAGTTTCTACAATCATATTTCCGCCCAGCAAGGAGCCCGTTTCAAGGGCTGCTACTGTAACCGTCGGAATAAGCGCATTTTTAAGGGCGTGTCGAATGAGAATCCTGGTCCGACTAATGCCCTTTGCCTCGGCGAAAATAATGTAGTCTTGACTCATGACCTCTAGCATCGATGTCCGAGTCACACGCATTAGAATTGCAGCCATGGGCAGACCTAAAGTCAAAGCTGGCAAAAACAGATGAGATAGCGCATTGGCGAATGTATCAAGCCGTCCGGCAATCAGGGAATCGATTAGAAGCAGGTGAGTTACTGCATCTACTTCATATGCATACCCGATCCGCCCAGAGACAGGAAGGATGCGTAAATGGACCGCGAACAGCATAAGAAGAAGAATGCCAAACCAGAACCCCGGCAAGGAAACACCAAACAGAGAACCGACAGTCGAAACTCTGTCGAATATTGTATTTTTCTTAACTGCCGCAAGAACACCTAAAGGTATGGATGTCAAAATTGCCAGTATTATTGAAACAAGACTAAGCTCGATGGTTGCCGGAAGCCGTTCTGCAATAACATCAATAACAGGTCTGCGGTGGAAAAAACTTAGGCCAAAATTACCTGTAACCGCATTTCCAAGAAATTTAATAAAACGTTCAACAGGAGGCAAATCAAGTCCCATATCATGACGTAAATTTGCCTCTTGCTCAGCACTAATTGGTTGTTCTCCGATCATTATATCGACCGGATCTCCGGGGGTTAAGGCCATCATGAAAAACACGATAACCATAACCCCTAGTAATACAGGAATTAATTGGGCAAGCCGTTCGATCAATTTACCAAAATTCACGTCAGCCTCCCCAGCTAATCTAGCGATCTTATTTCACACACGCATCATGAAGATTGATGCGACCATCGGAACTTGGCTGCCAACCGCTTAAGCGGTTGGATACACCATACAGATCTTGTGCAACCCACAAGTACACTTTCGGAAGATCCTTGTTTACAATCGCTTCTGCTTGCGAATATAAACCAGCCCGCTTGGCTTGATCTGTTTCAGTGTTTGCTGCATCCAACAATTTATCTACAGTTGAGTTGCTATAGCCAGACGAGTTACCGCGATCATTCGTGCGGTGTGTTGGAACAAAGATACCAACTGGATCAAGCGATCCATTACCCCATGACGTCAAATACATTTGACCATCAATCGGCTTACCTTTGGTACGGAAACGGGCTGTTAATTGTGAAGATTCACCAACCACAACCTTTGTACGAATTCCAGCTTTTGTCATTAACGATGCTATCGCTTGACCTATATCTTTGTCTTTGCCAGTTACATCAAGTGTTACATCCAGACCGTTCGGGTATCCCGCCTCTGCAAGCAATACCTTTGACTTTGCAATATCAAACTCGTATGCCGGCAGGTTTTTGTTTTTGCCAAAGGCGTCTGGCCCCAAAATACCATTGATCAATGTGGCTTTACCACCCAGAATTTTATCGACAATGAGTTGACGGTTAATCGCATATGCAACCGCTCTGCGAACCCGAATATCATTGAACGGCTTCTTTTGGGTATTCAAAGCCATAAAGGTTGAACGGGTACCATTGACCGTCATCACTCGGGTATTTGCATTGTTTTCAACCTGCTTAACCGAATGTGGTGGAAGATCGTTGATGATGTGGACATCACCAGCAAGTAAGGCGGCAACACGAGATGCGTTTTCCGGAATTATCTTAAAGATAACCGTTTCAGAGCAGGCTTTGCCAACAGGTTTCAAATCTTGTGACCCACCATAATAGCCGTCGAAGCGTTCCATAATAACGGATTCGCCCTTGCGCCATTTTGCAAGTTTGTAGGGACCTGAACCCATAACGCTTTTGCTCATACCATCGGCGCCGACTTTTTCAGTAAATTTTTTGCTAACAACCTCATGTAAAGTCAAAAATGCCATGAACTGTGGCCAAGGGCTCGAAAGAATAAACCGAACTGTGCGACCATCAACAATCTGAACTTCCTTTACGGGGCCAACTAAACTCTTACGCGGGCTCGTTTGTCCTCCAATGGCACCGTCTCTCGTTAGGCGATCAAAGGTATATTTAACATCTTCAGATGTCATTGGTGATCCATCATGGAACGTAATCCCATTTTGCAGGGTAACTTCATAGGTTGTTGGATCAATTGCTTTCCACGATTCCGCGGCCTGCGGCACAACCTTCATATTCGGATCACGTGTTACAAGTCCATCATACATATTGCGGATGATCGTTTGTGTGGTCCGGGCGCGATGGTTTGCTGGATCAAGCGTTAATGCATCTTCTGTATACCCAACACGTAGTTCACCCGCTTGGGCCGTTCCCATTGGCATCGTGATTGCGACCGAAACTGCCAAAACAGCTGTCGTAAATAATATAACTTTTTGCTTTTTCATAATGTTTTGTCTCAAGTTTATAAAATTAAATAGATGCTCGTGTTCATTTTTAGTTATGTTACACCGCAACTATTTGCTTTTTCATAATGTTTTGTCTCCAGTTTATAAAATTAAATAGATGCTCGTGTTCATTTTTAGTTATGTTACACCGCAACTATTATTCTACCATCTGCATCTGGCATGCCGCAAATAATGGCGTGCATAATAAGGATAATAAGATAAATTGTATCAATGGCTTATATAAAATTAAAAAATTCATCAGTTCTCATAAAAACATATTTTGCGTTCAAATAACCCGAATTTGTTGAATTTCCACGCAATAAATTAAGTCCAATTATTAGCCAAAATGGACCACATAGAGGTGGTGACTAAATTTCTCGTAATGAGGGGGATTTTGCAACAAAAGATTATAATACTTAAGTTTAAAATAGTATAATACTAATATTACAGGATAAATTAATTGGCACATTTAATTTGTGCCATTTAGTAATAAATTATTCTGAATATGACTGTATTTTAATGGTATGAAAGAGGAAAGTAAAATGTGGGGAATCGATTAATTTTAGTGCCGTTTTTAAAACTCAATGGCACAAAAGTGGCACAATTTAGTAATTTGAAGGAGATGAACTATATGTAATCTGTTGGTATTGCTGGCGCACCCGGCAGGAGTCGAACCTGGGACCCTCAGTACCGCAAACTTTGATAGTAGGTATACAGGGACAGTCTGCAACAAACAAGGATAATAATATCAGTTAG
>DUBF01000220.1 GCA_012960465.1 Rhodospirillales bacterium
ATAAATAAGCCAGGTATTATAAAAATGGAGTTTAGGTTTTAAAAAATGAAGATACTGTATTTTCACCAGCACTTTTCTACGCCGAAAGGTTCGGCAGGAATTCGGTCATACGAAATGGCGCGACGATCAATCCATCATGGGCACAAAGTAACAATGGTCTGCGGCAGTTACGGTGGTGGAAAAACAGGGCTATCTGGAAATTTTACTAAAGGGAAGCGCGTTGGGAGTGTTGATGGGATAGATATTATTGAGTTTGACTTGAGTTACTCAAATGCCGACACGCTACTTAAGCGGACTAAGACATTCATGAAGTTTTCAATAAAAAGTATTGGGCTAGTGTTCACTGAGAATTATGATCTTGTGTTTGCAACAACAACTCCATTGACGGCAGGTATTCCTGGCATTTTTGCGCGCTGGTTTAGAAGAAAGCCCTTTGTGTTTGAAGTTCGAGATTTATGGCCAGAACTGCCTAAAGCAATGGGGGTGATTAAAAACCCTATCGTTCTTAGTTTGATGTCATTTTTAGAATATGTTTCTTACCGTTCTGCATGCCGTTGTATTGGGTTGTCACCTGGCATAGTTAAAGGTATTGAAAAGCGTGGTGTAACGTTAGATAAAATAAAATTAATTCCAAACGGCTGTGATTTAAATATTTTTAATACAGATGTTAAATCATGGCGCCCTGAGGGTGTTGAAGACAGTGATTTAATGGCCGTTTTTACGGGAACTCATGGCGTTGCAAATGGATTAGATGCAGCTTTAGATGTGGCAAAAGAGCTTAAAAAAAGAGGGCGAGATGATATTAAACTTGTTTTTGTGGGGCAGGGTAAGCTTAAACCCCAATTGCAACGCAGAGCTGAAGCTGAAGAATTAACGAATGTAATTTTTTGTTCGCCTGTTGATAAAGCCAAGCTTGCGGAGCTTATGTCAGGCGCAGATATAGGGTTGCAGTTACTGGCAAATATACCAGCTTTTTATTTTGGAACATCACCTAACAAGTTTTTTGACTATATTGCAGCGGGGCTACCCGTATTGAATAATTACCCAGGTTGGTTAGCCGACATGATAACTGAAGAAAATTGCGGTTATGCAGTAGCACCTGAAAATGCTAAATTGTTTGCTGATGCGCTTGAGTCTGCTAGTGAGGATAAGGGTAAATTAGAAATTATGGGTGCGAACGCGAAGAAGCTGGCAAAAGCCAGTTTTGCTCGAGAGGATTTGGCTGATATGTGGGTTGAATGGGTAACGGGTGGGAAATGAAACGCTTATTCGATTTTACAGTATCATTTTTAGCGCTCTTACTGCTGTCGCCTTTTGTCTTATTCATTTATCTACTCGTCGCATTTAAGCTAGGCCGACCTGTTCTATTTAAACAAAAACGCCCTGGGTTAAAGGGAGATATTTTTGAAATGGTAAAGTTTCGTTCAATGCGTGATGCAGTGGACGAGCAGGGTAATGCTTTGCCAGATTCAGAGCGATTAACGCCTTTTGGTAAAAAGCTACGTAGTACAAGCTTAGATGAGCTCCCCGGTCTTTGGAGTGTTTTAAAAGGTGATATGAGCCTTGTGGGCCCTCGGCCGCTGTTAGTGGAATACTTGCCCTTGTATTCTGAAGAACAATCTCGTCGCCATGATGTGCGTCCGGGTATTACGGGTTGGGCGCAGGTTAATGGGCGAAATGCAATTAGTTGGGAAGAAAAATTTAAGCTTGATGTTTGGTATGTGGATAATCAGTCCTTTTGGCTAGATATTAAAATACTATTGTTGACGGTGATAAAGTTGCT
>DUBF01000221.1 GCA_012960465.1 Rhodospirillales bacterium
ACGGGCAATATAAACAAGTTAATTTCGGCAGGTGACTTAGAAGATATCGTTGAATCGATACCAGAATTTGAGTAAGATAAAAAGGTTAATTGGTGACTCTATTTATTTTAAACCGGTGTATATATCATTATGTCAATCACAAAACTGCCAATCTGGTTCTCTGTCTTGTTACATGTACTGCCCTGGAGCTTGTGCCTTTATTTTTTTAGCATAGCATTAACCAACCCTGAACAGATGAATCTCTACCTTTCAAGAGATTCCCTAGAGGGTGCCGGTCTGGTTGAAAACCTTACCGTTATTATACTCATCCCGGGCATTGTTGCGGGTTTGTATGGGTTCTTTCGGTTCCGATCAGTCATGAAACCCGGGTGGGCTGCCTACTGGTTACTTTTATGGACATTAGCCTGCGTCTATTTTGCCGGAGAAGAAATCAGTTGGGGGCAATGGTTTTTCCAATGGAATACTCCTGAGGATTTTGCCCAGATTAATGATCAAAATGAAACCAACCTGCATAACATCAGCTCCTGGTTTGACCAAAAACCACGAGCACTGGTAGAACTATGGATTTTTATTGGCGGTGTTATCATGCCATTTTATAGTCTAATTCAAAGAAAACCTAGACAAATGTCTTCATCTTTCTGGCTACATCCCATTCCTCAGCTCATTTCTGCAGGAATGTTTTTTACCATAGTTCGTTTTTCAAGATGGATGGAAATTTACGAATTCAACACTCTGCTCGGTAGCAGCGAACTTAGAGAATTATGTGTTGCTCTGTTTTTAAGTTTATTTTTAATTTCATTTCCGGTTAGGGCACACATGTTAAAATAGGTAAAGTTGTCAGTTCCTCTGCGTTTGCTCTTTTTCCTAGGGTATATTTTTTCATTTTGGGTTCTTCAATGGTTAAGAAAAAGAACCGAGGGATTAACTTCCACCTGAAAAGTCTGGATTGAAAGTTGAAGATGTTATTATTTCAATTAATGGGCGTACAACAAAGAATACGCCTTGGTCTAAATTTATACGAGAGTTGGAGATTAAGCCTGGGGATATCGTAAAAATAAAAACCTGGAGAGGTAGAGAGAATTATAATGATTTTGAAATAGAGGCATTGGAAAGAAATCAAGTTTATTCTGAATAAGTAACAGCTGACCCCCTGAAGCTGTTGACTAACGCACTAATTGCCCACCATCCTTGTGGCTAGGTGATGAAATAAAAAGTAATTAAGTAATTAAGTAATTAAGTAATTAAGTAATTAAGTAATTAAGTAATTAATTAACTAATTAACTAATTTGTTTTAGCAGTGGGTTAAAATTTTATATTGTTCCCTTATTCGTTACCTTTTGGTGATTCAGTATTTTTGCTATATATAAAACAACAGCTTATGTATCAATTAAATTCCGGCCATCGCACCATATTGAAGTCCGGGTTAGTCCGGCAAAGTATAGAAACCCGTGAGCCTTAAGGCTCACGGGGGTTTTTATGTCCAGTAAAATCCAGTCTAATATAGCCAAACCCGGTTAAAAGTATTACAAATTTTAGATTAACATCTTAGATGACGGATTTAATAGGTAAAGCAATGTTTTGGTAAACAATAGGCGCGCGCATGGCGCGCCTAAGTATTTGGCTTTACCTGATAAGCGAAACTCCGGTAAAGGCATGATTGCGGGCGGCAGCCTATCACCGCTATTGGGTGTAGTGATGTTAACGCCCCTCGATAAAACCATGGAAGCAGAAATCCGCACAGGGCGTATTTGGTATATCCGTTACATGGACGACTTT
>DUBF01000222.1:0-6077 GCA_012960465.1 Rhodospirillales bacterium
TACTTCTCACGGTGTGACATTTGTCTCGATTGGTTATCGATTGGCCCCGAGGCTGATCTTTCCTGCAGGCTTAGATGATTGTGCAATGGGTGTTTCTTGGATCTATAAAAATATAGCTGATTACGGCGGAGATCCGAGCCGAATTTTCCTCGGCGGACATTCTGCCGGAGGGCATTATGCAAGTCTGCTAGCCGTAAAGGAAAATTGGCAAGGTGAGTTGAGTTTACCAAGTGATGTAATTCGTGGCTGTATACCCGTTTCAGGTGTTTACCGATTTGGTGAGGATTCAGGTTTAAGTCAATGGCCGAGATTTTTGGGAGCGGTTAATAGTGGCAACGATGTTGCTGCAAGTTCGATATTATTTGTTAATGGTGCTGCGTGCCCATTTCTGATGGCGCATGGCGAGAACGACTTCCCGCATTTAATAGTTCAAGCAGAAGAGATGGAGACCGCGCTAAGAGCTTCCGGTACCAATATCGAACGTGTACCGTTAGCTGGATGTGATCATCTCGAAGCACATTATGCAACGGGAGAATTAAACGGTGATTGGGTAAAAAAAGTCTTGAAGTTTATGGTCACATAATTACGGTGAAAATAATTAAAAAAATAAAAATACTTAACTTAATAATAAGGAGGAAGGATAATTAACATGGTAAAACATTTAATCATAAAGACCTTTGTCATACTCGGAATGTTCGGTATGGCATATTCAGTTCAGGCGGCAGATCCGGTGAAAATCGGATTTTCAATTCCTAAAACGGGTATGTTTGCTTCGGCAGGCCCATCTCAGTTAAATGCTTATTTGTTGTGGCAGGATTTGGTTAATGCCAAAGGAGGTTTGGATATTGGTGGTAAAGGCCGCCGGAAAATTGAGTTTGTTCAATATGATGATAAATCCAATCCGGCCCAAGCGGCGAAGATTTATGAGAAGTTAATCACAAATGATAAGGTTGATTTGGTTGTTGCACCATGGGGGACACCGCATCATTTTGCAGTTGCACCTGTGGTTGAGCGCCATAAGTTTCCATTGGTTGGTAACACGGCAGCTTCTGTCGCCCTCCGGAAAGTAAAGCCTGGTTACTTGTGGTTCACAAGTTCAATGATGCCTGATAATGTAGCTAAAGCAATGACGGCGATGCTGAAGTCTCGGGGCGTTAAATCAGTTGCAATTCTTTATAATTTGCTTCCATTCGCTTCTGAGAATATTCAGTTTTTGAAGCCAGCGTTGGCAAAGGCTGGGATAAAAATTCATTTTGAAGCAAAATATCCACCAGATATTAAAGATATGACCGGTATGTTGATCAAGGTGAAAGCTAAAAATCCAGATGCCGTTCTGGTTCATTCGTATCCCGGAGATTCTATCTTGTATATGAACCAAGCACGTGAAGTTGGCATTAACGCAAAAACACAATATGTCATGGTGGGGCCTGCAATAGGATTTTTTCGAGGAATGTTTAAAAGCAATCTGGATGGCATCATTACGATGGGTTCTTGGGCACCTGGGATGAAAGGTACAACTGGTTCGCAAAAATTTTATACCGCGTATAAGAAAAAGTTTAAAGGACACGAACCCGACTATCTCGATACTGTTGAGGTTTATGCTTCAGTTCAAATTTTGGAACAAGCAATTGCCAAAGTCGGTCTTAATCGTGAGAAGATTCGTAATGCTATAAACACGATGACGTTTAAGACTATCTATGGTGACGTGAAATTTAATGGTGTACAAAATGGTTCTACGCCATCTGGTTTTACCCAAATACAAAAAGGTAAAATTGAAGTCGTTTGGCCAAAAAGCCGCGCAACAGCGCCGGTTGCTGACAAAGGCGCTTGGGCTAATTAAGCTTTTTTAATGAGGGAGAGTTCTTCTTTTTGTAGAAGAACTCTCTTTTTTTATTTTAAAAAGAAAGTTATTTGAGTGGATAGTCTGTTATCGCCCCAGTTATTAGCCGCTGCCATGATAACCGGGGTGCTTTATGCGCTAATTTCGCTCGGTTTGAATTTGGTCTACGGTACGATGCGATTACTCAATGTTGCCCACGGTGATTTGGTGATGATTGGAGCCTATGTCGCGTTTATTGCTTTTTCATTGCTGAATATCGGACCGTTAGTGTCGATGTTTGGCGCTGCCCTCATTTGTGGTTTCCTCGGTTGGCTTTCTTATAAATGCGTATTCCAAAGGCTGTTGTCTAACGGTCAGTTATTATCACGTCTTGAAGAGAACTCTCTTTTGTTGTTTTTTGCCCTTTCAGTCATCATCCAAAATTTAGCTATTTTATTTTTCTCCGCTGACCGGAGAGGCTATGAATATCTCAGTGCTATTGTCGAGATTGGTGACGTACGTCTTACTGGAGCCCGATTGACCGTTCTAATAGTTGGAGCAGTTATTTCAGCGGCTGTAGTTTTTTTTCTGCGTTTTAGCTTGTTTGGTCTGGCAATGAATGCACTCATCCAGAATAGGGATGCAAGCGCCATCGTTGGGATAAATGTTGACCGAGTACAGATGTCGAGCCTGATCTTTGGTTTTGGCATCACCGGGCTAGCTGGCGCTTTGATCAGCATGATGGAACCCATTTCACCGGTTATGGGCTTTCCCTATACTATGTCGGCTTTCGTTATTATTATATTGGGGGGACTAGGTAATTTATGGGGAGGATTTCTAGCGGGCTTGTTACTTGGAGTTTTAGAAGTTTATGGCGTTGCTTTAACTGGTCCCGAATGGCGCTCAGTCTTGGTCTATGGTATTTTTGTCCTAATTCTGATTTTTAGACCCCAAGGCCTATTGGGTTCGGGGAAGACAGCCAGATGAAAAATTCTTTGAAGCTCGTTCTCGCTGTCGTATTATGCGTGTTTCTGGCTGGAGTTGCTGGTTTTGCCGACGAATACATATTGGGTATCGGTTTTACTATATTTATGTATATCGCACTCGCGCAAAGCTGGGTCGTGTTATCCGGTTTAACCGGCTACATTTCCCTTGGTCACGTCGTATTCTTTGGCTCCGGTGCTTATGTTTTCATTCTCATCTGGGGCCTGGTGCCTGTGTGGCTGGGCGTGTTTTGTTCCGGTATCGTCGTTGGTTTGGTCTCGCTTATTGTTGGGTATCCGGTTTTACGGGTGCGTGGTCCTTATTTTGTAATTTTGTCTTTCGGCTTGGCCGAATTGGTTAAAAATCTAGTCCTTATTAATGAAGCCCGTATGTATGTATCAATGCGGCCAGTCTTTGGCGCGCCTGCCTTATATCAGCTTTATACAGCCATGCTTTTGTTGGCGATAATTGCAACCGGTTTAACCTATTGGATCAGACGCTCGCGTTTTGGGGCTGGATTAAGGTCAATACGAGAAGATGAAGAAGCTGCAGAAACGATCGGTGTGCCGGTAGCTAAGCTAAAATTGTTAGCGTTTGCAATATCAGGCGTTATCCCAGCTATGGTGGGTGCCATCTTTATAATGCGCTCCGGCATCTTCCAATCTGGCGATGCTTTTACGCCAATTGTTTCTTTTACAATGGTAACGATGGCAATAATTGGCGGAAGCGACGATGCTCCCGGTCCTTTTTTAGGCGTTGTTTTTTTGGTTCTCCTGCAGGAACTATTATGGGTCAATTGGCCAGAAGTTTATATGATTATCCTTGGTATTTTGTTACTTGGGTTTGTGCTTTTTATTCCTAATGGAATATATGGATGGCTCTCAGAGAAATATTTTGGGAATAAAAAAAATGTTACTTGAAATTAATGACATACATAAAAAATTTGGTGGGTTGGTTGCTCTACAGGGAATTAATTTCTCAGTTGGATACGGTGAGACGCTTGGACTTATGGGTGCGAATGGAGCCGGTAAAACTACGCTATTCAGCTTAATCGCGGGCCATCAAGAACCTACCTTAGGTTCAATCATATTTGAGGGACAGAAGATTAATAGAATGAGACCTGATCAAATTAGCGCCTTAGGCATTGCTCGAACTTATCAAATTGTCCGCCCTTTTCGAGGGCTATCTGTATTGGAGAATGTAACTACTGGAGCTTTATATGGTGCACATAAAATAAGATCAATAAAAAATGCCAGTAAATTTTCTCGTGAAATACTAGAGGATGTTGAGCTAAAAGATAGGGCTGAGGACCTCGCCGGTAGCTTGACCTTGGCAGGGTTTAAACGATTGGAATTGGCGAAAGCTCTTGCAACTGGCCCTAAAATTATTTTGTTGGATGAGGTTATGGCGGGTCTCACTCCTAGGGAAGTTAATGAAGCAATTTCCATTATTGAAACCTGCAAGCGGAAATATAATCTGACGGTTGTTGTTATTGAGCATGTTATGAAGGCTTTGATGCGCATGTGCGAACGAATAGTTGTTTTACATCATGGTGAGATGATTGCCGAAGGAACGCCAGGCCAGATTTCTGAAGATAGTGTGGTGATAAAAGCTTATCTTGGGGAACAAAATTGAGCCCGAGCTTTCTGAAAATTTCTAATTTGAGTGTCGCTTATGAACAAGTTTATGCTTTGAGAGATTTCTCGTGTAATGTCGAAGAAGGCAGGATTACTGCGCTGGTTGGAAGTAACGGCGCCGGCAAGACCACTTTTTTGCGAACTTTGTCCGGATTATTGGAAGCGAAGCAGGGTGTTATTGAGTTTGATAATGCTGATATTACCTATCTTCCAAGCCATAAGCGCGTTGAAGCAGGCCTCACGATGGTCCCTGAGGGGCGGCTGATTTTTCCTGATTTTACTGTCGAACAGAATTTAAAGATTGGCGCTGTTTCGAAGCGTGCTTTAGGCCAAGTGGAGGACAGTTTAGAAAATTCATATAAAATTTTTCCAAAGTTAGATCAGCGACGCCACCAACTTGGTGGGACGTTATCAGGTGGAGAACAACAAATGCTTGCTCTGGCCCGGGGAATGATGGCTTGCCCGCGACTTTTGATGCTGGATGAGCCAACTTTGGGCTTGGCTCCTTTAATCTCAGATGCAATTTTTGAGATGGTAGTCCACCTTAAACAGATTGGAATAACTATCTTAATTGTTGAGCAGGATGTAAATCGGACTTTACAAATCGCAGATAATGCCTACGTCTTAGAAAATGGTGTCAGCATTATGGAGGGGACTGCGCGAGAAATTTTAACCGACCCTAAAGTAAGAGAGAGCTACATGGGCATCTGAACAAGTTTTATTGTTTTGTGGATCCTAAAATTCATATGATTTATAAGGTTTCTATAATATGAAGCATGTTGGCAATTTATGGATAGGTTCCGTTAAAATTACTTTTTAAAATCACCACGTTACAGTTGAGAGCGTTA
Source organism: Rhodospirillales bacterium (assembly GCA_012960465.1). Lineage (GTDB taxonomy): Bacteria > Pseudomonadota > Alphaproteobacteria > Rhodospirillales > UBA2165 > TMED23. The sequence continues at coordinate 5,289 of DUBF01000222.1, forward strand.
TTGATGTTCAAAGATAATAAAAAACTAGATGCGTCCTCGTGTTTCCAAGATAGTTTGCCCATATCCTCAGATAAATTAATGGGTCAGCTGGATGAATGGGGCATTAGTTATAAATGTTTTAATCATGTTCCACTTAGCACAGTCGTCGAATCCAAACGAATTCAAAATCAATTTTTAAATAAAGATAAAGGTGGCGGTCACATTAAGAATCTTTATCTTAGGGATCACAAAAAAAATAATATTTTACTTGTAGCGGAGCAAGACCGCAAAATTGATTTAAAGAAATTAAAAGAAAATCTAGAAGTGGGTCGACTATCGTTTGGTTCGTCAGATAGACTTATGGAGAATCTAGGGGTTCGTCCAGGAGCGGTGACACCTTTTGCGATGATTACCGGCGTAAAACGAGAGGTACATTTATTCTTGGATATAGAACTAAAAACATGCCAAAGAATTTACGCTCATCCCCTCGTAAATGATCGAACTTTGGAACTTTCGGTTGAAAGCCTCGAGAAATTTTTTGACAAAATCGGAGCTGTTGCTAATTGGATAAAATTATAACTTTATAGAACATAAAAAGAGTGATCCTTTTCGATCACTCTTTTAATTTGTTACACGACTTTGCTGTAATTGGGTCAAGAAGGACTTTTTATAGCAATTTTTGCTTCATTGCTTGCCAATTCAAAAGTATCAACGGTTACTAAAACACCAAATAGCAATAAAGAGTGGAAAAATATTGAGGCGCCGAGGAAAACTATAGCTTCAGTCCAAACAGCAAAAATAACGCACCAC
>DUBF01000222.1:6282-10287 GCA_012960465.1 Rhodospirillales bacterium
ATGATTATTTTGGATGCGAATAAGAAAAAGGTTTAATCGTAACTGTTTGAAAATTAAAATAAAGGACAAACACTGTAGAAAATATTTGTAATATTTATATAAAATTAGCCAGTTTCTCTAGCAAATATTAAAAAATGAGGCCTCGAATAAATCATAACGAATTTGCGCCTTTTTTTGCTGACTTAGGAAAATATCATTGATTGCTGATATAGTTTTAGTTGTTCACTTTTGTATAGTGGTTTTTATCGTTGTCGGATTTTTTCTTATACCAATTGGGTATAAGTATGGTTGGACTTGGATTAAAAATACCAAGTTAAGAATACTTCATCTTGCATTGATGGCGCTCGTCACGCTGGAAGCATTATTTGGAATTACCTGTCCGCTTACATTCATAGAAAATAGTTTGCGTGGAATTTATCAGCAAAAATCATTTATTGGATACTGGATTGGACAAATCATTTACTGGGATTTTCCAACCCAATTTTTTATGATTTTATATTGTATAGCTGCGGGTTGGACAATTTTGATGTGGAAACTGTTTCCAATCACATATAATCAGAAAAACTAATACGTTACACAAACAAAATTTAATATACTTTTAATCTGACCAAAATCACCTTTGGAAACGATCAATTCCTACGGTGCGGTTTCATGACGGATTGTTTTTTAAAATGTTAAGTTTTATTGTTTGAAATTTGCAGATTTCAAATCTTTTCTTAGTTTTTCTTCAAGATGGCCGATTAAAATAAGTCTCATATTTTCCGCCCTCGTTAAATTCGTAAATGAATATTCTCGTATATCGTTGCTATCAACCCGGATGGAAAAGTTATAAAATGGTCCGCTTTTTGTAATTCGAGATGCGCTACCTACTGCAATCTTATTAGGATCTGCTATAGTTCCGAAAAGTGTCTCTATTATTTCTGCCATGGTTAGGGTCCTTCACCTGATTTAATTTTTAAGACTGCTGAATTAAACATATAACAGTATCAAAAGATATAGTTAGAATAGATTTAAAAAGAATAAAACTAGCGTATTAAAGATAAGATCATTACATAGTCAATCGCTAATATTTTTTCTTCCTTCTGAATGAAGAGCCCGAACTCGTTCATCGCTCTCGGTGAATGCATTTACAGTACCTGAAAGTTTTTCAACATACTCTTTTGGATAGCTAATTGCCATACCTGAAGGGGTTCGGAATAATATTGAACTAATCAAATGGTTATTTTGCGCAGCAATCTCGGCAAAACTATTAACCATTTGAAAATTGATAACGTCATGGAATAAATATATGCATGTCTCATTTGCTGATGATTTGCAGGCTGCAAAATCAGCTGTTTGTTGCTGCGGTGTGTGTCCGCCATCGATTAAGACAAGATCGATTCCCCCTTTAAAGTTATTTTTAACAACGTCAGAAACATCGTCGGGGCTTTTCGCTTTGATAGCACGTATTTCAGCTTCGATTTGTCGACCCAATTTATTTGTTATCTCAATACCATAAGTCTCGTCTGGCCTCCAACAAACATCAATGGCGACTACGCGAGATGTTGGACACATGAGACCAAGTGCTAAAGTTGTCCAGCCAAAAGAGTTACCAATGACAAAAATATTTTTAGGTTTAATAATAGAGGTTATACAATTTACAAACATGAGTTCTGAAATTGCCAATCCCCCGCCTTTGCACATTTTTGTACCATTCAAATAAATATATGAGAAAGGCAGATAGGCAGATTTAAACCCTGGAAAATGTAAAGGCGAAAGTGAGGACTGTACCTCATAGCCATTTTTTTCATAGAGATGTACCAAGTCGACTAAAAAACTACTCACTATTTAACGCACCAAAATTTATTAAAAGATTTATCTTAATTTACATAAAAGTAAGGCTCTGGGAATACCGCTTGCCAGTAATTCGCCTCCGTTGTTTTTTTAGTTACACCGGTTTTTTATATAATCTCTTATAATCTCCGGATCACTTACGTTCAACTCATCGACAATTAAAAAAGCTGGCATTTTCTGCTCATATTTTAGATTATGAAGTTGGTGTTATTGCGCCTAAAAATTCTCTATCAGTTTTGCATGAGAGTTCAGTAAGCTAGGCACACGTTCTGGGTCGCCTCTCCCCCAACCACATTCCGAGCCAATCCCATCCACATGAACATATTCTTGCGCCTTGCTGAGGCGGCTTCTATCACCGACCTCATCACCATAGTGAACAAGACCCAGATAGAGGTCGGTTTCCTCTGGCAACTTTAATTCTTTAAGTGGTTCAAAGTAGGCATTGTCATCACGTTCTTTGGGTACTGGAAGGTGTATAAATTGAATAGTTCGTTCTGCTTTTAATACAATCCCCCTAACCATTTCCACCATGTTTGAAGTATCCTTGGGTTGGACTAAATGTTCATCCCTCGGACTGCCGTAGCAAAGATGGTAACCTAGTTCGATGGGTTCTGGTACCCCATCCCCAATTTGAGCAAGCACGCTTAAAATTTCTTCTTTATAATTGGGTCGTTCATAATCGTAATAATTCTCCCACATCAAAACTTCCTGGCAAACATCCCACTGGATGGAAATTCGATCATTTGGCAATGCCATTGCGATCTTTGCCACTTCGCCAATTATGTGGTCTGTATAGCTGGGAATAAAATCGTCCTGTGCGCGTGGTGATACAAAATTATAGCTGGGTGCAAGAGGTGTTGGTAGACAGATCTGAAACTTGATATTTTTTGGAATGGTACCTTCTGATTGAAGTCGATCGAATATCGCAAAAGACGCTATCCCATCGTCAGCGTAACCCGTATTAAAGGTTACTGCCTTCGGATCTACACCATCTTTAAACTTTGCCATGGGAACTTCGCGAAGCAGCACCCCATCCCATTGCCGCCACTGCAAAAGTGGGGCTTCTACATCGGTTTCCATATCCGGGTGTTGATTATTTAGATAATGCTGTAAAAACTTAATCCAGCCTAAACGTTTGCCCGTTTCACCATCTGGCAATCTGCACAGATTATCGCCCAGCACTTTGCTCATATTCCGGAATACTTTCTCAGTGTTATCAAGCGGAATGCTACCGACAAGATGAATAACAGGCTTTTGTACTGGCATAACTAGCTCCTATTATGGCTTAGGTTGGGGTGGTGGTATTTTTGGTTTGATTTTTTCATATGTCATACCGACAGCGAGCAATTTTCTATCTTTATTGGGAGGGGCATCAAAGCCGATCGCGAAAGGCAATCCTTTAGATGTAAGACCAAGCGGTATTGTTAACCCAGGATTTCCGCTTAAGGTTGCAGGCTGTACGTTATGGCTGGATGCTACCAAATAGGGAACATCCCGTTCGCCAAGTTTATAAAGCCCCTGCTCGTTGAGCTTATTAGCTGGCACCAAAGTAGATGGAAAAGCCAGTACGTCTATGTTATTCGTTAAAAATATGTCTTTATAAATCTGTTTAAGGGCAGGCCTGAGATTACTGATTGCGTGATTATATATTTTTTCAGATACGGTTTCCGTAGATGTGATCCCTTCTAGGACTTGGCCTAACCCACTGGCTGTTATTTCGCTAATAAAATCGCTATATTTTATATTTAAACCGGAACTTTCTAGATATGTAGGTAGTGCTCTTATCACTTCGTATCTTACAATTGAGTGTCCAATTTGATTAATAAGGTCCTCAAGGCCAATCAAGTTAACTTCGATAATCTCTGCCCCTTCTTTTGAGAGCTTTATTAGTTCAGAGTTAAAAAGATTATAAATATCTGGATCACAGCCGGTGCAGAAAAATTGTCGATCTATGCCGATGCGTAATTTAGAAATCTCGATATCTGGTATTTCATTGTCTCCAGTAATAATGGTATCCAGGAGGGCTAGGTCTGCGACTGTTCTTGCCATGGGACCGATAGTATCTCTGGTCCAAGAAAGTGGAACGACCCCCTTCTGAGAATAACGATTAATACTAGGGCGAAGCCCGCTGATACCGCACCATGCTGAGGGGTTTCTGACGCTCCCACCTGT
>DUBF01000223.1 GCA_012960465.1 Rhodospirillales bacterium
AACTCAAAGGGGTTTGACTAGCTAGAGTTAGGAAAGCCATGTCGCCCAGGAAATTCAGAACCAAGGTGACGACCCTGGGGTTATTTAAATTAGATTACTAACCTGGGTAGGATAACCGCTTGAATTTAACGGATTGATACATAATAATAAATTAGGCTATTTGGAGGACGCCCTCTCCACCTTCTTCTTAGATTTTTAGGGTTTATTTTGCCGAACCTTTGCTAAATCGTACAATATTAGTGCTAGTATAATTAAAAAGGTGGGCTTTATGACAACAGGTTATAAAGAATGTCTTTTTGGAGAGCTTTAGCGATATTTAGCGGCCTGTCGGTTATCATGCCCCTCATTACCGACATTTGTCTACCGGCAATCCCGGATATTGCTCGATATTATGGTGTAGAAACCGGTAGAATTCAGCAGACGTTTTCCTTTCTTTTCTTTGGAGCTGCCTTTGGTCAAATTATTTATGGTCCATTGGCTGATCGGTTTGGAAGAAAACCGGTAATTGTAATTACCATGCTAATTTTTACTATAATTAGTTTTGTAACAGTTTATACAGCCACACCAAACTCCCATAGCTTTGCGAGATTTCTTCAGGGTGCTACTGGCGCTGGGGGATTGATAATCGTAAGGGCAATTATAAGAGACCTTTATGATGGGGCTTTAGCGATAAAATGTTCGCATATACAATGGTGGGGAGTAGCCTAATGCCCATATTAGCACCTATTATAGGTGGACATGTGACAGAGTTACTAGGCTGGAAACCTAACTTTTTTATAATAGCCGGGTTTGGTCTAGTTCTAACATTATCGCTAGCCTTATGGTTAAAAGAGACGGGTAAACGAGATTTTAAGGCCTTAGAAACTACGGAAATAATCAAAAGCTTTACAATACTATCCAAATCCAAAATATTTATTTATTTTACATTAATTACCCTAGGACCATTTGCAGGATTACTTTGTATATTAGCTGGACTATCATCTGTGTTGATTGACTTCATGGGAATTAGCACGTCCATTTTTGGTTATTACTTTGCCATAATTATGTTAGGAAACTTGTTGGCGTCCATACTGGCTGGAAAACTTTCTAACTCTCTAAGTAGCCTCAAATTAATTTTTATAGGTGCTATAATTTGCTTTCTATCAGGAATGCTAGCTTATATTTTTGCGTTGTTTGGAATAGTCGATCCTTTAAGTATCGTTTTCCCCGCAGCAGGCTTCATGATTGGCTTCCCCCTCGTGGTATTGGCAGCAACTGCGGAGGCTATGGCCCCATTACCCGCAATAGCTGGTAAAGCGTCATCTTTAATAGGTCTTATTCAATTGGGGTGTGGGGCTATAATATCATTAATTCTTGGTTGGGCATCGGATGGAACGCAATTTCCACTGGTGGTTGCTTTAATGTTTTCGGGAATACTTACAATGATTCCCTTACGGTTAGTTTATAAATTGAACCGGTAACAGGCTCGACAAATAGCTGTACATCAGAAAGTTAAAAAAATGTGTCAGTTTATTTGGATCTGACAAAGGTGCCTTAGTAGCGAAGTTGACCGATGAGACACCTCGTCAAATACTTGGTAAATCCAATTGAACATTATGGAATAAGCAGCAATAACGGGACATAAACACCCACGAATGCTACAAAGATATATACACACCACCTATGAATTGAGGATTTGACAATTGTAAGAGGTATATGATGAAAGATGTTTGTTCCACAACTGATATGTTAACTCAGCTTATCTCTTTTGATACGACTTCCTCAAAATCAAATAAGCCTATGATCGATTTTATTATAGAATTTCTTAATGGGTATAATATCGCTTGTAATATTGGATCTAATCATGAGGGGACAAAAGGTGATTTGATTGCGACGATTGGGCCGATGGTTGAAGGTGGCATTGTATTGTCGGGACATACTGACGTTGTTCCAGTGGATGGCCAAGATTGGGATACCAACCCATTTAAGCTTATAAAAAAGAATAAATTGTTATTTGGCCGAGGAACCAGCGATATGAAGGGTTTTATTGCTGTTGTACTTTCACTCGTCCCTGAAATTCTTGCACTCAACCTTAAAATACCTTTGCATCTTGCATTTAGTTATGATGAAGAAATTGGTTGCTTAGGGGCACCAGGACTTATTGCTCGTCTGATAAAAGACCTTCCCATGCCAATGGGTGCTATTATTGGCGAGCCTACGGGTATGAAGCTGGTAAATGCGCACAAAGGCGGTTCACTTTTCGAGACCGAAGTCACAGGATACCCCGGACACGCTTCGCAAACACAAGCAGGTGTGAATGCAATATCGGTGGCTGCCGAATGTATAGTGTTTTTGAATTCTAAAGCAAAGGCTTTTACGATTGATGGAACACGAGACGAAAGAATGGAACCTCCATACAACACCATCAATATAGGCGTTATTGATGGTGGTACAGCTGGTAATATTATTGCTGGAAGTTGCCGATTTACGTGGGGATGTCGCAGTATCATAAATCGGGATGTCGACGAATTAATTAAACAATTTTCGGATCACTGTAATAATAAATTACTACCCTCTCTTGTAGAAATTAATAGAGATGTAAAGATCACAACTAAGAAAATTAGCAGCGTGCCGCCATTAATGCAAGTTGAAGAAAATCCAGTAGAGGCGGTTTTGCGTCAACTGACTGGTCAGAACCAAATGATGGGCGTGGCTTTTGGAACTGAGGCGGGGTTATTTAGTGAGGCCGGCATCCCATCGGTTGTTTATGGGCCTGGATATATAGATCAAGCCCACAAACCTAATGAATATATATCAATTGCACAATTGGAAGAATGTTCAGAATTTATCCGAAAGTTAGCCGGATGGGCCTCCAAATAATTTAGAACAACAATTAATACCATTGATCTAGCTCCGGCACGTGAACTCGCCAACCTACTAAGGGGAATTTAATAACAATCTTGAAATAAACTTCGGATCAGACAGCCATTAGGAGAGATCAACATGAACGATACCGCGAATACCTTGTTGCCCACGACCCTTGTGGGATCTTATTCTCAACCGAATTGGCTGATCGACCGGGACAAATTGGGGGGTCGGTTGCCGCCGCGGACCCGGGCACTTGAACTATGGCGCGTCGATCCCGAGCAGCTTATTGAAGCTCAAAACGACGCGACCTTGATCGCAATCCGCGAGCAAGAAATAGCAGGACTTGATATTATTACCGACGGTGAAACGCGCCGCGAGAGCTATTCCAACCGGTTTGCCACAGCCTTGGACGGTGTCGATCTTAATAATCCGGGCACGGCTATGGACCGCACCGGCAAGCCCAACCCCGTCCCCCGGATTACAGGCCCGATCCGGCGCAAGCATCCTGTCGAGGTTGAGGACGTCAAGTTCTTGCGGGCTCACACCGACCGACGCATCAAGATGACTATCCCTGGGCCCTTCACCATGTCCCAACAGGCTCAAAACGATTTCTATGATGATGAGGTGGAGATGGCGTTGGATTATGCCGCCGCCGTCAACGAGGAAGCCCAAGATCTATTCGCTGCCGGTGCCGACATCGTACAGATTGATGAACCCTATATGCAGGCCCGCCCCGATACGGCCCGGGAATATGGGCTGGAGGCCCTGAACCGGGCATTGGACGGTCTCATCGGTGAGACAGCTGTTCATATTTGTTTCGGCTACGCCGCTCACCAGCACGATAGGCCAGAGGGCTATTCCTTCCTGCCCGAATTCGCGGACTGTGCCGTGCAGGGTATTTCTATCGAGACGGCCCAATCAGGTCTTGATTGTAAAGTATTGGAAGCTTTGCCAGACAAAAAAATCATTCTCGGTGTGCTCGATCTTTCGACGCATAAGGTGGAAACCCCGGAAACTGTCGCGGACAATATTCGCCGTGCATTGCCCCATTGCCCTGCCGAACGAATCATCGTTGCGCCCGACTGTGGGCTCAAATATCTGCCCCGGGAGGTTGCCTTCGGTAAAATAAAAGCCATGGCTGCTGGTGCTGCCGTGGTCCGCCAGTCCCTAACGTGAGGAGTTAATTATAATAACTTAAGTATCTTTATCTTTAGATATATGAGAGGTCATTGGTGTTACTCAACGAATGTGGGAAGGATGCATAATAGTGACGTCAGACACTCTTCCCAATTTGTGGGTTATGATTTGTTATTGCTCAATCCTAACGTTTTACTGAGACTTTCTATTTTATCCAAAATAACAAGGCTCTAGTTTGATAGGGCCTCCATTAATTTTTTTTCCTTCATAGGCAACTTTATCTCTTCCTCTAGCTTTGCTGATAAATCCATAGCCATGGTGAGAACGAGGTTTCTATGACCCTCTTGGGCTGTGGCATGCGGCGTTTCCTTGCCCAAGTATATCCTTTGAAACCAAGAGTTAGTCTCTTCCCTCATCGGCCCCCATAGTTCACCATTATAAGTATCTCCCGGAGGAAAACTCGTAAGAAAATCAACATTTCTACTTACCTCTATCTTAAAATCATCTGGATTATATGCTGGCCCCTGAGCAACCTCAGTTGCCATTACTAGGTCTCGGTGAGTGTCTTCAATATCAATTACTCCCTTTGTGCCAACTATGCCTATCTCTAACCCGTAAACAGCACCCGGCCATTCTTTGGGTAACGCCCAGCATATATTCATACTCCATATAGCCCCATCTTCCATCGTAAATACGCCAAAGGTAGCATCTTTTGTGCCGAGTGCGGACATAACGCTATCATTTGAGCGAGCGAAAATTGAAACTGGTTTTGCAGTATCTCCCATCAACCAAAGACACATGTCTAGACTGTGGGTTCCGGAAACAACCATCGGGGTCAAAAAACGTCGATCCTGGGTTAATCTGACCTCACCCATAGGGGCCATTCTATTCATGAATGCCCTCGTTACAGTTGAGCGAACCTCGCCAATTTGTCCCGTTTGAATTTTTTCCTTTACAACTAAGAACCGCCTCCGAAACCGCTGAGTATATCCGACAACCGCGTCGACATTGTTTACCTCTATTGCACTTAAAACCTGAGCTGATTCTACGGCATCAGTAGCTAAGGGTTTTTCTATGAATAAATAATGACCCGATTCAGCGGCCAAAATAGTTGGGTCGGCGTGAGCCCAGGTAGAGGTAGCAACTATAACTGCGTCTACTTCGGGTCTTTGAATCAACTCCATATAATCATCTGAGAAAAAATCAGCATTGAGATCAGCTTTTAATTTTTGTCCTAACTCGCGATTTTTATCCGAGAGACCAATCCATCCGATGCCCGGATATTCCTTGGCAAAAGAAGCCCTAATTCTCCCTACTACACCGCAACCTATAACAGCGAGCCCAATCTCTTTATTTTTAGCCATCTATTAACCTATCGTTTGTTCTCATAAGAATATGATAACGTATACCTGCTGGCCAGAATATTCTTCTGAGTTACTGGCAGCATACTAGCCAGTTATTCTATAGCCTACCTTATTATTCTTTGCTAACTCTCCTGAAAACCTTCGGAAATTCACGGAGAATGATAGGCGACATAATTTTCAGCGTGCTTCTATGTATTTCGTAATGTCTTATATCAAAATAGGTTAATTATAATTGTTATTAAATAAATTATAGTAACCATTATATCTCAGGCGGTGATTGGCTGGCTGATCGGATTAATTATAATACAGAGATGTAGTTCAAGGAACGTTATGAGAGCTTCCTGAAAGTATAGGTTTCCATGAAACTAGTAGTTTTCGTAATTTCTAGTGCCCTTGTGATTTATATAGGGTTGGCGTTGTTTTTGTTCATATTTCAGCGCAGCTTATTGTATCAGCCGTCGGTTGGACAAATATCCCCTGCTGAATTTGGGATACCAGAGATGAAACCCGTTAGCCTGGAGACAGAAGACGGCCAAACCTTGTCAGCTTGGTACAAACCACCAAATAATTCTGATAGCTTAACGCTTTTGTTCTTGCATGGTAATGCGGGGCATATAGGCCATCGTGCGACCAAGGTTAAGCCATTTTTAGATCGTGGATATGGGGTTTTACTTCTTTCCTATCGTGGATATGGATCAAATCGAGGGTCTCCAACTGAAAAAAATCTTTATTTAGATGGTCAATCTGGGCTTCAATTTCTAGCAAGCCAACAAATTCCTGTGTCTAAATTGGTGATATATGGAGAATCACTGGGTAGCGGTATTGCAGTTGAGTTGGCCCAAAACCAGGCTATCTCTGCGTTAATTCTTGAAGCCCCTTTCACTTCGATGACCGACACGGCACAGTATCATTTTAAATTCTTTCCAACGAGTTTACTTTTACGCGATAAATATGACTCGATAAGTAAACTAAACAATACGGATACAAGACTTCTTATATTGCATGGTAAAAAAGATCTAACGATACCATTTAAGTTTGGCCGCAAATTGTTTGATTCGGCTTTTGGACAAAAGGATTTTTATGAATTTCCTAATGCTGGACACAATGACCTTTATGACCATGGCGCAGCAGAGAGGATAATTAGGTATCTTAGTACAAATTCGTAAAAAGGAAATACTAACAACCCCTACAACAAGAGGGTTTTTGCGAGGGATGGTAATCTCGACCCCTTTTCTTATTGGATCGAGTGCACTACGAAATTGGTCACACACACGTTTATTGCCGACATTTGGATAGACTGAAGGCTCTTTTGATTGTGAATCTAAACCTCGATAACCATTCTTTTAGAAACGGTACGCAAAACAAAACTTGATCTGGTTCGAGCTAATTTAGGTAACCGACCCAGTAACTTGTGAACACGTTCAAAGTCAGACGTATCCGCGGCAACAACGCGGAGCAAATAATCTGCATCACCCGACATCAAGTAACATTCCATGATATCGTTATATTCCTTAACTGCAGTTTCGAAAGCGATGAGTGACTCTTCACTCTGATCTTCAAGCGTTACTTCAACAAACACGTTGGTTGGTCGTCCGATTGATGCTTGGTTAACTAGCATCGAATACCCATCTATGACCCCACTTTCCTCTAATTGACGTACGCGTCGAAGGCATGCAGAGGGTGATAAATTAATTTGGTCCGCGAGGTCGGCATTAGAGATACGTGCATTTCTTTGCAGTAGATTAAGTATCTTACGATCTATATTATCTAACGACATAATTAGAATATTATTCTAAAATTGATGATATGTCGAAATAATATTCGAAAATTAAAGGTATTATCGCTTTAATTTGAAAGGATATTTTAGTCAAATTTGTACTATTTTAGTAGCTCAAAGATAATAAGGTCCGGGGCTAGAATTATGAAGATTGGAGTACCTAAAGAAATAAAAGTCGAAGAATATAGAGTTGGACTAACACCTGATAGTGTTCGCCAATTTGTTGCGCATGGGCACAAAGTCCTGGTTGAAACTCAGGCGGGCATTGGCCTCAATTGCTCTGATGAAAATTATCATTCAGCTGGTGCCCAAATTGCCGATCATTCTGAGAAAGTTTTTGCTGAATCTGATTTGATTATAAAAGTGAAAGAACCTCAAAAAAGCGAGAGGATGATGCTAAGGGAAAATCAAATACTATATACCTTTTTACATCTTGCGCCGGACCCCATTCAAACTAAAGATCTGATTGCCAGTGGTGCAATCTGCTTGGCTTATGAAACAGTGACCGATAACAACAATCAGTTACCTTTATTAACACCGATGTCACAAGTTGCAGGGCGATTATCAATTCAAGCTGGAGCAAGATGCTTAGAAAAAGAAATGGGTGGTAAAGGGGTATTATTGGGCGGCGTTCCAGGTGTGTTACCGGCAAAGGTTACTGTTATTGGCGGAGGTACTGTTGGGGAAAATGCTATAGTCATGGCTTTGGGTTTGGGCGCAGATGTGACGGTACTAGATAGTAATGTTAATACATTAGCACGTTTAGGGCAGCGCTATGCGCCTGGGCTAAAAACTGTCTATTCAAGTATTGCGTCGTTGGAGTATCATGTGATCAATTCGGATTTGGTAATTGGGGCGGTGTTAGTCGCTGGTGCCGAGGCGCCTAAACTGGTTTCTATGGATATGGTTAGAGCGATGAAAAAAGGCTCAGTATTAGTTGATGTGGCGATCGACCAGGGCGGATGTTTTGAAACTTCAAAACCTACGACCCACAGTGATCCAACTTATTTAATAAATGGTATTGTACATTATTGTGTAGCAAATATGCCGGGTGCGGTTCCCTGCACGTCGACCTACGCCCTAAACAATGTAACAGTACCGTTTGGAATTTCTATCGCGGATAGAGGTCACAAGGTTGCATTGTTAGAAGATCCACACCTGCGAAACGGTCTCAATATTTATAAGGGCCATATTACCCACCAAGCAGTAGCAGATGCTCTCGGTTCCAACTACGTTGAAGCGACAACCCTTTTGGCGTAAATATTCTCAAGAATAGATCTCTTTAACGTACAATCGATTAATCTGTATTAATTGAAGCACCCAATAGTTTATGTTACTGGAGAATTTTACTTATTAATTCTAATGGATTGGAATTTAACCTGACTAAAATAACAAAAAAATATCACCAACATATGCTACTCAAATTTGGGCAGGAAATTTTCCAATATTACGGCGTTAGTAGGGCTCATGCTCTAAAGTGGGCCGAAGTCTTGATTTGGGCTAATTTGCGTGGCGTTGACTCGCACGGTGTTTTGCGGATCCCGGTGTATGTCGATTATCTCCAAACAGGTATAATTAATGCTCAGCCAGACATGAAGTTAGATCCGTTAACGGGAGCGATAGCCCGGCTAGATGCTGATTTAGGACCAGGGCCCATTGCTCTGACCAGCGCCATGGACGAGGCCATAAATAAGGCCAAAAAATTTAATATTGGTTGGTGCACTGTATGTAATATGACCCATGCCGGTGCTGTTGGCTATTTTGCATTACAAGCTGCAAAGGCTGGTTTGGCCGGGTTAGTGATGACTGCTTCTCAGCCTATGATGGCTTATCCTGGTTCAACAAAAAATGTAGTTTCAACAAACCCAATAGCAATTGCTGTGCCTGGCGACAAGCATTCCCCATTATTATTGGATATGTCAACGTCGACTGTCGGGATGGGTAAAATTCTTCAAGCCCAAGATAGTGGAAAAAACATTCCATTTGATTGGGGCTTGAATGAAAAAGGACAGCCTACGAGCGATCCTAACAAAGTTGCTGTCTTATCTCCGCTTGGTGGAGCTAAAGGAGCAGGCCTCTCTTTAATGATTGAATGTTTAACTAGTTTGGCTGTAAATAATCCATTGATTGAGCCTGTTTTAAAAACTGGCTCGGCCCTGGAAGGTCGGCCAATTAACGGTGTTGCCATTGCTGTTAATGTTGAAATGTTCGGCGATAAAGAAAGTTATAAAGAGCAAGTTGATGCATTAGCAGCACAAATAAGAAATTTACCGAAAGCAGAAGGTGTTGATCAAATTTTTGCACCGGGGGAACGTGGCGATTCGGTCCTTGCCATACGTAAAGCTGAGGGAATTCCGTTGCCTGATGGGACGTTAGACCGCCTGCGTCCGATCGGTGAAAACTGCGGAGTGAAACTGCCTGAACCTATCTGAACCCCTAGGCTCACTTTTTAATGGGAGCTGATATCTTCAATCCGGGTAAAAATCCTGGACTCTATACATAGAATTGAACGACGGGCTAAATCAAATCTTATCTTCGGCTTACCTATAGTTTATCGAAAATAGTTACTACTTTCCAGAGAGAGCGTCTCTTGCCTGCTGTGTTGTATAGTTGGTTCCATATTGGGCATTGTAGGCTGCTACCGCTGCGGCAAATGATGAAAAGCCCATGCCCTGTGATATGGCATTTAGGTCTGCTGTAATTCCTGACTGGATTGCTGTAGCAATGGTGTCTGCAACGGTCTGGAGATCCGCTCCAATGGAAGCTAAATATTGGCCTGCGGCATAACTTAGTTCGCTGGAAATAGAATTTAATGATTCTGTTGTATTATTGATTTCTTGAGAAGATTTAGAAAATTCACGTGTGATATCATCGATGTTAACGTTTAAAGTGGGCTCGGAAAATAATTTTGCAAGTGAGGTGATTTGATCAATTGGTAAATTATTTGTTTCCTCGATAAGTTTATTTAGATCAATTTTATACTTATCTAAATGGTGGATCGCGGGTAGTAGATAGTTAGATTTTTTATTATAGGCTTGTTGGAACGTGTTAAGACGCAACGTTTCCATTTTATTGAAATTCAATAAAAATTGGCGCAGATTG
>DUBF01000224.1 GCA_012960465.1 Rhodospirillales bacterium
TTTGTCATGTCGAACCGGTTCCTTTTGCCTTCCGACTACACCTTAACAAACGGTCCGAAATTTGGGGACCACTTCTCCTGATGTGATTGGCTCCGCGGGCATCTGCTGATGCAATCTCAGTAAACAGCTCGTGTTTTTCTCTTTCAACTAAATAATAACCGGGGAGTATTGACTTGCTCAGCGCAACAGAATTTTACAAGGTAACACCACTGCTACTAACGGTACTGTGGATACGCATATAATCTGTCACCCGGAAGGTATCGACAGATATCAGGAATTGACTCCACTCATCTGAACCTGGATGAGACAAACAACGAGGTAACCCTTGGCTATCAGCATTGATCCAACAACAGGCTTGAAGCGATTTAACACTCGCGCGGCGAAAGCGACAGAAAAAATCGAAGGCCAGGGCTATTCGATTGTGACCAATGAGTTACTGAAAAACCTGCCCGAACCACCTCCCGACGCAGCATTTAACGCGGAAGAACAAGCGAAGTATCGAGCGTTCAAAGACGCTCGCGAGGGTGCCGCTGATTACATTGCAATGGAGGGAGAATTTGCGAAATACCTCGAAGATGTTTACTCAGAAGCACCCATAGAGCGCGAAAGGTTGACTGACGAATGTGAGGTTGTGGTTGTCGGGGCGGGTTTTGCGGCCCTCCTACTTTGGTACCGACTGCGAGAGGCGGGATTTAATGATGTGCGCTTTTGTGAAAAAGGCGGTGACGTGGGTGGCACCTGGTATTGGAATCGCTACCCGGGTATTGCCTGCGACGTGGAAGCATACAGCTACCTGCCTTTGCTCGAAGAGATGGGATATATCCCGACCATGAAGTTTGCCTCGGGATTCGAGATCCTCGAATACTGTCAGAAAATGGCAGAGAAGTTCGGTTTTTATGAGCGGTGCCTGTTCCATACAACCGTTGAGGAAACGGTATGGCATGAAGAGACAGCTCGCTGGACCGTGAAGACCGATCGGGGTGATGCGATGAAAGCACGATTCGTCGTGCTGGCTAATGGCATTCTGACCACACCAAAACTTGCCCGTATTGAGGGTATGGGAAGTTTTAAGGGTGAAGCATTCCATACGTCACGATGGAACTACCATGTAGACCTGACAGGCAAACGTGTCGGCATCATTGGCACGGGCGCAACAGCAGTTCAGGTTATCCCTGAAATTGCAAAGGTGGTCAAAGAACTTTACGTGTTTCAGCGCACCCCCTCTACCATCGACGTGCGTGACCAGCGTGCGACAACTGACAAAGAAGCAGAACAATGGCGGCAGGAGCCGGGTTGGGCGGTAGCACGTCGTGAGCGCCTGGCAACCATTTCTGCAGGTCGAACAGCGCTCAAGGCCAATGATGATTTTCTGTCTGGAAAAATAGATCATGTCACGCCACCGAAAAAACATGCGACTCCACTGCCGCCGGATGAACTCACAAAACGCCAGCTGAATTCGAACTTCCGCATCATGGAACAAATCCGTGCACGCGTTGATGCAGTGGTTGAAGACCCGCAAACCGCAGAAACGTTGAAACCGTATTATTCGTATGGCTGTAAGCGGCCGACCTTTCATGACGAGTACCTGCCAGCTTTCAACTTGCCGCAGGTCCACCTGATCGATACGGCGCCGTTGGGCGTAAGTCAGATCAATGGGCGTGGTGTTGTACATGACGGTGTTGAATATCCCGTTGATGTGTTGATTTACGCGACAGGATTCCAGTGGATGGCAACTTCTACCTTTAACATGGTAACCGGCACTGGAGGCCAGACGCTGAAAGAAAAATGGAACGAGGAAGGCACCAAAACTTTTCTCGGCATGCACAGCAATGGTTTTCCCAATTTGTTGATTATGACGGGACCACAAGGTGGTGGCGGACAGTTCAATTTCACCCGCGTGTGTGAAATGCACGCGAACTATGTGACATGGATGCTGACATTGATGCGTGAGCGCAGCTTACAGACAGTCGACGTTAAAAAGGAGAGTGAGGCTGAGTACGCCACTCATTGTCAGGAAGTCGATTTGCAATCGCGTCCTTTGCGGGACTGCTACTCCTATTACAACGGTGATGGTTCAGCAACGCCGGGAAGTCTTGCTTATTATGGCGGTGGGGAGCGCTGGCATGAATGGCGCAAAGCCGCCCAGGAAACTCTCGAACCCTACCTTTTTCAAGCAGAGTGACAGTGCCTCCTTTCGATGGTTGACACGCTCACGGCAGCCCACGCATTATCAGATAATAGAAAAGGGCTTGAAGATGACAGGAAGAGTTGCCGGTAAGACGGCGTTGGTGACAGGTGGCGCCTCGGGTATTGGCCAAGCCACGGTGCGATTGTTTGCAGCAGAAGGTGCAAGCGTCATTGTCGCAGATATCAATGAAGCGGCTGGTGCCGAAGTCGCTGAAGAGGTCGGCGGTGCATTTCTACCGCTCGATGTCAGCAGCGAAGTTGCCTGGATAAAGACGATGGAACGAATTGCAGCACTTCACCCGTGTCTGGACATTCTGGTCAATAATGCAGGCATATCGCCCCATGATACCATCGAAGATTTTGAATTGGAGACCTGGCGCCACGTCCATTCGGTCGTGTCAGAGAGCGTTGCGCTCGGCTGCAAACACGGCCTCGGTCTTCTGCGTCGCAGTCGGGCATCCGCCATTGTCAACCTTTCCTCGGTGGCGGGCATGATTGGCGCATCCAACTATGCGTCCTATGGGTCAGCAAAGGCTGGCGTCCGCAATCTGACCAAGTCGGTCGCTATGTTGTGTGCACAACGCGGTTATCCCATTCGAGCCAATTCGGTACATCCCGGTTCGATTGATACCCCCATTCTTGACGCTGACAAGGAAAAGTATGGCGAACGCGCCATCACAGCCCGGGAAAAGAGCATTCCGTTAGGTCGACTGGGCCGTGCGGAAGAAGTCGCCAATGCCATTCTGTTTCTGGCCTCCGACGAGGCGAGTTTTATTACGGGTACGGAACTCATCGTCGACGGCGGTTACACGGCGCGATAACTCGTGTCTTTTTACGTCGCAACGTCCCGCTGTTAATTTGCACTTAAAACTGACCCAGGATTTGCATCTAAAATTGACCCACCTGTTGAGGCCAGATTATGGCCTATGTTGTTTTCTTTTTGCCAGTCTTTCCCTTTTTCTTGTTTCCGGTTGAGTGCTTGAAGCGATAACTGTCATTCCCGGTTTCGATAATATGACAATGATGTGTTAACCGATCCAGGAGTGCCGTCGTCATCTTTTCATCACCAAACACGGTTGACCATTCAGAGAAGCTCAGATTGGTGGTGATGATAATCATGGAAGCTAACAGACAACTTACTCTATTCATTAATGGCGAAAATTTACACGATCTGCCATTTAACTTAGACATTGATGGCAAACGTTACGTTTGTACGGAAGTGTTACGTTTGTTACCGACCAAGCGACTTGTTGTTAAAGCTCATTCTGGTGATCAGCAATTAGTGATTAAGCTGTTTGCTAAGAATAAAAAAGGCGAACGAGAGCTAGTAAGAGAATTACTGGGTTATCAACGGGTCGAAAAGACTGGAGTGAAGACACCACAATTATTATTTAGTCTGGAAGAGTTTTCTGGATGCTGTGCGGTTGCCTATCAGTATTTAGAACAAGCCCTTCCTGTTGATAGTGGGAGCCCACTTGAGTCACTTGAACAGCTTAGTGATTTATTATTTGAGTTAACAGCAAAACTTCATCAATCAGGATGTTATCAAAGTGATTATCATTTAGATAATATTCTTATTGTTGATGAGAAATATTTTCTTATTGATTTGGCCTCGATTAAATGCCCACAAGAAAATGAACAGCTCGATAAAAATGAAAGTCTAGCTAATTTAGCATTGTTAATTGCTCAGTTTAAAGGCTTGCAACAACATTATTTAAGACAAAATATTCAAGGTTATTATCAGCAACGTGGCTGGCCATTTGATCAGAGCGAGCAAAACAGAATTGAGTTAGCAATTGATAAAGCATGGTTGAAACGTAAAGTTAATTATATTAGTAAATGTTTCCGAAGCTGCACGATGACACGGTATAACAAGACTTTTTCTTATGAATATGGCTTTCGGGATGCTTTTATTAAAGCTACCGGTGCGGACTTTATTGATAATATTGAAGGCTTGATGTCTCAAGGTGAGATGCTTAAAGACGGTAATTCAGCCACAGTTGTTCGAGTGAATTATGCCGGTATTGATTTAGTGATTAAACGATATAATATCAAGAGTTTTTGGCACTTCATTAAGCGATGTTTTCGTCCAAGTCGAGCTGCTGTTTCGTGGAGAAATGCTAATTTATTGGAATTAATAGGTGTTGCCACTCCGGCACCGTTTGGTTTTTTTGAAAAACGGTTTTTGGGTCTTCGATATACCGCTTATTTTATGAGTGCATATAGTCCTGCAAAAGAATTGCTGAATATCTATCAGCAGAAAAAACCAACAGAAGATGAGCTGAAACAGATCAAAAAAATCTTCAGCCTATTACAGCAGTATCAAATTGCTCACGGAGATTTAAAAGCTCAAAACCTACTGTTGGATGAACAAGGAAGAGTGCTATTAATTGATTTGGACGCTATGAAGGAATATAACGATCTGGATTCTTTTCACGCAGCTTTTGCTAAAGATAAAGCACGTTTTTTACGCAATTGGCAGGACCCAAAAATAAACGCTATTTTTATGGCACTCAATGTATAATTTACTACTAAATCTAGTCTAGAAAAGGTTAAATAATTCTTACTGTTATGAATACTATAAATACTGATAATGTACTTTGCCCAATATGTCATTCAGAGGCTCGATTTGACTTTAGTGGACGAGATTTAATGTTTGATGGTTATACACGGTATGATTATTTTAGTTGTACGGAGTGTAGCGGGATTTTTCAATACCCCATGCCTACAGCTGATGAAATTGCGAGTTTTTATCCCGCTGACTATTCGGTATACGATGAGAAAAATCATCATAGAAAGCTTAGCCAACTCAAACGTGCAATATATAAAAATAAATATGGTTATATTAATCTTGAGATATTAAAGGTTTATGATGTTTTGGCGTCGTTATTGGCACGATTTTATCGAGCGGATAAACCCAACTATATTGAAAATGGAACGTTATTAGACGTAGGGTGTGGCAATGGACGTTATTTATCCACAATGCGAACACTGGGTTGGGATGTCCAAGGTGTTGATTTTAGTGAAGATGGAATTAGGGTTTGTCGTTCAGCAGATTTGAAAGTGCATCATGGTGATCTACGTTCTGCACAACTGCCAGAAAATTATTTTGATGTTATTACCGTTAGACATGTGATTGAGCATATTCCTGAGCCTATAGCACTTATGACTGAGCTTGCAAGGCTCTTAAAGCCTGGTGGAAAATTGATTATTGACACTCCAAATGGTAACTCTATTGGTAGATCAATTTTTGGAGCCAATTGGTATGCCAATGATGTTCCTCGACATTTAATATTATTTTCACCTGATAATTTAGTTCGATTAGCCAAGGAATATGGTCTTAAAAGTGAATCACTCATTCTGAATTCTACTCCTAAAATATTTTTAAACAGTATTGATTATATTATAAAAAACACGGGTAAATCGTCGAGTAAAATTCGTTGGCGACGAACCGCTTCACGTTTATATATGTGGCTTGCTCGCTATACAAATCGTGGAGATGAAATTCATTCGGTATTTACCAAATAATGGGATCAAAAAAAATCCTGTTTATATCGAAAGGTATTGATTCCGCATCTAGCCGCTATCGGGGTTTTCAATTTTTCTCATATTTGCAAGAACATGGTTTTAATGTGAGCCATGTCACCGCATCAGGCGGCCTGCTTGCAATCTTAAATACTCTTTGGCAAGCCAGCCAAGCTGATAAAGTGATTTTATTACGTAAAACGTTTCCTCTTGTTATTTCATGGTTACTAGGAATCGTTTCAAAGCAGTTAATTTTTGATCTTGATGATGCGATTTTTTGTCGGAGTGATGGCTCGTTGTCAAAAACACGGATGGATCGGTTTAAATTTATCTGTAAACACAGTGATCATATTTTTGCAGGTAATCAGTTTTTAGCTGAGAATTCCTTGAAGTTTACTGAGGCCGTGACGGTCATCCCTACCTGTTTGGAGGTCTCGAAATATAAGTTAGTCGCCGAGCAGGCAGATGACACTATAGATTTAGTGTGGATTGGTAGCCAGTCTACGTCAAAATACTTAATAGATATTTTACCTATGTTGGAAGATATCGCTAAAAAACATACAAATTTACGACTAAAAATAATTGCAGACTTCGATCTAAAGGATGTAAAAATTCCTGTGTTAACAATTCCATGGAGTGAAGAAACGGAAGCTAAAGAACTTGCCTGTTCTCATATCGGAATTGCACCGATGAGAGATAATGATTGGACTCGGGGAAAATGTGCACTTAAAGTCTTACAATATATGGCTGCTAGTTTACCTGTAATTTCTGCAAATGTAGGCGTGAATTCTGAAGCGGTTATCGATGGTGAGACGGGATATTTGGTTTCCACTACAGATGAATGGGCTGTTGCTTTGGATAAATTACTAAAGGATCGAGCGCTGCGTAATTCAATGGGAAGTGCTGGCTACGAACGCGTTATAGAGCAGTACGATATCACGGTTATTTTTCAACGAATATTAGCTATCCTAGAACAGTGATTTTTAAAGAAGAGACGACCTGATGAAAATTGCTGTTTGTTTATATAAATATTTCCCTTTTGGTGGGCTTGCTCGTGATTTCTTACGGATCATGACGATTTGTCATCAACGTGGTTATGAAATTGATGTCTATGTTATGGAATGGCAGGGTGAAATTCCAGCAGGCTTTAATGTTCATATTATTCCTGTCCTTCGCAAATATTGATCCATACAAATTCAAGCAGCTGCTCGCCACTCATATCTATGGTGGAGCCCACCTACTTTTGGCAGTTCCACTAAATGATCAGATATCGAAGTCTTTTTAGTAACCTGACGACCAGTTGGCGACTCCTTTTTGATGCCCAAGTGAGTTCGATCATTATTGTAGTAATCGAAATACCCATGAAGAATCTTTTTCAAATGACGTTCGTTCCAAACAATT
The DNA here is from genome assembly GCA_012960465.1 of Rhodospirillales bacterium. GTDB lineage: Bacteria > Pseudomonadota > Alphaproteobacteria > Rhodospirillales > UBA2165 > TMED23. Next base: position 7,114 of record DUBF01000224.1, read on the forward strand.
ATGTGATCTGTACATTCCCGTCGAATACTTCCATTTAGTCGTTCAACATAAGCATTCTGCCAGGGGCTACGATATGTAGTTAAAACTTCCTCAATTCCCATGGACCCAACGCGACGCTGAAAGTGCTTGCCGAAAATCTTGTCCCTATCTCGCAGTAAATATTTTGGTGTGGTATCCCATGGGAAAGCTTCAACAATTTGTTGGGCAGTCCATTGCGCTGTTGGATTCGCTGTAACATTGAAATGAATCACTTTTCTCCGATCATGACTCAGTACAGGAAACACAAACAACATCTTGAAACGAATCGTCGGCACAACCAAAAAATCGATCGCTGCCATATCTGTCATATGATTGCCTATAAAGGTCTTCCAAGTTTGCGATGGCGGTTTCCGGTTGTTTCGCTTAATGATCCCTGACACTGACCGCTCTGATATCTCAATGCCAAGTTTCAGCAACTCACCATGGATTCGAGGAGCACCCCACAAAGGGTTAGATGAAGATAATTTCAGTACTAACGACTTCACTTCCGCATCCAATCTTGGCCGCCCGGGTTTAGCTCCTCTAGATTTGTGGCGCCAATACAATTTGAACGCCCTTCTATGCCAACGAATCACTGTCGCTGGTTGTACAATCATTAACGAATCGCGCCAACTGGGCCAAACATTAGACAATACTTTCCAAAACACCCGATCACGCTCTTTCAGTTGCGGCCTTTTATGGTTTCGATTCAACACGATCAGCTGATGACGAAGTGCAAGGTTCTCAGCCGTCAAATAGGCGACAATGTTAAACTTTCGGGTGAATTGATTACGAATCATTTGGATCAAAAACAACATCAATAAACACTAAACTGGAAATGCCCGAAAGGCAATGGCAGCAATGAGTATGAGTAATTGCGAAGGACAGTATATTTTCTACTCGCTGTCAAATTCAAAAAGCTTGCAGTTCATTAATGCCGAAGAAACAAACCTAAATTTGAATTTACTCAATATGAGAATCACGGAAATCGAAAAGAGCCTCAATGACTAGTGTATATTTTAACCAGAGAATTTCGAATCTTGGCGAGGAGTAGTATGTGACCGGAATTGAATTTGAGGGCGAACTCTATAATGACGACAGAATGTTCGTCCTATACCTGTGTAAATGCACCATCGAAGAAGACGATGACTCTGTATCGACTACGATCCATCATGAAGACGTACCCGTAGGATTTATTTGGAGCGTAGCAACGTTCAAAAATACACCAAGGTACAAGCTCTATAAGATTGACCATTTTGAATCAGAGGATGAAGCGAAAGCATATCTCTCACATGTAGAGCCTACGACACCGCAGACCAGTCTTGGTGGGCAGTCGCCAAACCGGCCGCTATCAAATCAGGATTATGATGACTGGAAGGACGAAAATGGCTTTAAGGAATATGACTATAAGGCAATGTTTTTGGACGACAGCGTAAATCCCAAAGATAGGATGACTCGCAGTAAGCAATAGAATCTCCAGATCATTTCTGCCTTGTCGTTTATAGTACTTTTCTACCTCTATAGCTCACTGTTGCATGTGGTAGTCGTGCTTCGAGATGACCCAAATCTTCTGGATGATGTCTGAGCCTCGTTATACGTCTTCAAGTTCCAAACTCATTCTATAAATTTTTAGCTTGATTTTGTCAGTCGTAAGACAGGCGTATCGCAAAGTCTCATCTATTGCTCCTGCAACGATAACTCCAGAAATGGATTTGTCTGGAAACTCTCGATGTAATAAGCCAAGATACATAGATATTTGTCCAAACACCCTGTAGTCAGCAACACCAGATTTAAGCTCAACAGCCAAAAGGTCGCCAGATGTAACATGCTCCAACAGTACATCTATTCGTTTTCTATCAATAGAGTATTCAATGCCTTCGTTAAGCTCACCAAAAATACGGTAGTTTGGAAACAATTCTGATATTTGCGAGCATAATGTAGTTTGAAGGTCTCTTTCATAAGCAAAGTTTGTCTGAGAAACTTCTTGCTCTTGAGTGGGGTTTTCTTCTGCATTTGGAGTATTTTCGTCTGGGTTTAATTCGTGACCTCGCTGTACAAAAAATTCAGAATACCTTGAGATTGCCGCTCTAAAGCGCCCATGTTGTTCATAACCAAAATCTGAAAATCTGCCGGTTTGGCTATAATCATGCAAAATTTGACTGATGATGTTTTGGTCTGTAACTGAGTAAATATCAATATTATCACCAGTATTCTGTGTGTAATGCTCTGATATTTTATGAATGGCACGCGAATAACTAGTTGCTGCACCGGTTGGAGAAAGCCCTATTTTTACTAGCCAATTTCTAAATTCATTTTCCATTGTTTAAATCCGTAACTGACGTACAACGCCTCAAACATAGGTTGTAGGCTTTGCAGTCCTTGTGTGAATAGTACTTACCAAATTTACACTGAGTAACAGCGTACTCTATAGACACTGATTTTGTATTACATTCTTTGGATATCAAATTGATAAAGCAGTACGTCCAATCAACTGAGAATGTTTCAGGGGAAAAACTAAACGCCAACAAACTGCCTTGAGGGGCTACATGAGTGTGATAAAACTTTGGTGATACTTACTCTACCGTTTTGTTTAAATCCGATACAGCAACAATCAGAGGGATTTGGGTTACCTGTTCACATGGATGAGACTTCAATCACCACTTTGAGAAATCATGAAATGTGAATGTAGGAATTATCTCATCTTTCTCTTTACTTAAACTTTTACCACAGTACGGACAATACAGGATGTTTAGTACTACGCTGTGAATCGTTTGGCCCTCTTCTTCTAAATATGAGTTTTCTTCCAAATCCTGCTCTGTTGCCACATGGTTAATGTTTAGATGCCATTCATCATCATCTTCCACGACCCACACTTCGCCGTGTTCCATGCTTTTACATGAATGGGTGTTTGTCACTATGTATTCCCCTTGTCTTGTCTTTTCCTTACGTGACGATGAGAAACGATTTAACTATTAAAGTAGACTTAAAGCCGCTGCCATTGTCAGTAAGTTTCACCGATCTAGCAACAGTTGGGACCCCATAGTATATGGAGTTGAAACCCACCACAGCATGGGAGGGGTTGTTATTGAT
>DUBF01000225.1 GCA_012960465.1 Rhodospirillales bacterium
CGCACCAACAAAAGAAGGGGCTAAATCACCCCCGTGCGCTGCACCTCATGAACGGATCGCCCCGACTTATGCCAGTGATTTTCCAAAAACTCTTATTATATTTTTTATATTACTTTCTTAGAATTAGTGGCATAAGTGGAATAAAGGGCAATTATGGTCATAAGTTATTGCTTTTAAAGATATTATTTATGCCAGACACCCCCTGATTAACTGGCAGTGTGCTGGCATTACTGGCATTTTTCATTCAATCATTTATTGCTTCTCCAGTATCCCAGTCAACCTTAACCCCAATGGCCTTAGCAAATTCTTCACGCGCAACCTCAATAGGCGGCAACTGAAATCCCCGCTTATTATGCTCCCTTTTGGGGATGGCGCTAGGGCATAATTTACCTATCGCCGCATTCACTCCCCGAGCCTGGATTCCGTTAAAACGACTTGCACTCTTTTCGAATCTTTCTAAATTACCAATAAGATCTTTTGTTTCAACAAACAGCTTTTCAAAGTCAGGGCCTCTAACATACATGCGATCACCTACAAAGTTTACATCCTCATGAAAAAGCACTTCAAACCAATAACGGTCGAACCCTATGAGAGACTGTAATCTCTGACTACAATGTTCAGTTGTGATTGGCCGTTGTCGCGCATTATAAGCAGATAAGTCTACGTTCATTAATTCATCCACCATCGCCCCGATTACCAAATCATCCTTAATAGCACCAACCACCGTACTAAAATAATTCGTATCTTGTTTCTTTGATGATGAAACTCGCAAAAATAAAAACCTACGGTCATCGCTTGCAATATGTCCAAACTGATCATTGTTACTTGCTGCGAAAAACCTATGGTACGAGTCAATACTACGACTGGGACTATACTTCTCTTCAATTACAATTGTATCTTCGGTTATTAGTGACTTCAGTCTCTCCATACTATGTTTATCGCCATGAAAAAGAGCTTCATCTAAACAAATCACATAGTTTCTCTCTAACCCAGCATTAAATCTCCCGACAACACTGTCTACATCAGAAACGAGCAAAAATGTCCTAGACCAAATCTTTCTAAGAAGTGAAAAGAATACGCCTTTACCCGTGCCCTGCTCGCCTAACAGTACCACCATGATTCCTGGCTTTTCTTCTGGCTTCTGGAGCATATGGGCTAGCCGATATTTTAAATCCGTATACAACGCTTGATCATTATCACAAATCACTTCTTTCAAGTAACTCTCAATAACTGCCCAATCCCCTTTACAAGGCTTCACTGTTGCACCGACCCACCAATTTATTATATCGCTGGGCTGCTTAACTGGAGAAAATGCTACCCCACTAAAGCAATCAGTCTTTGGGCTAGTCCTAAAATCTGCTAAAACTTGCTTCTTATTACAATCAACGGGTAACACTTCGATCTCTCGCCTCATCAAAACTTGAAAGTCTCCCCACTTATAAAAATCTAATGGGCCTGCATCGCTCCCACTCAAAATGTCTTGTAATTGTTTTTTGTCCAAATATCTCACTTCCCCTGAGAAAGTTATCATGGCGAACGCTTTCTGTATGTACTCTAATGCTGTAACAGGTGCTGCAACAGGTGCTGCAACAGGTGAAGACTTTAAACGTTTAACATTACCCATTCCAACCCCCTTTCTTTGCTTGAAAACAAATACTTCCAAGAGTCGGAGCATCCTTACGAGTTCGATCGTAACTAGCCACCAGGATATTAAAAACACCCTCGTTCCATCGTTCAGGCGCTGT
>DUBF01000226.1:0-7366 GCA_012960465.1 Rhodospirillales bacterium
CCAAATATTCGTGCAGGTGGCGGTAAAATACAGGAGCTTGACTGGGGTGGAAATATTGTATGGGAACATCAAGACGATTATCAACACCACGATTTTCGTCGCTGTGACAATGGAAATACAATTTACCTTGGTTGGGAATTAATGCCAAAGGACTATGCTGCCTGTGTGAGTGGTGGAGAGCATGGCTTAACTCATCCGGATGGAATTTGGGGCGACATTATTCGTGAAGTTAGTGTCGACGGAGAAACAGTTTGGGAATGGCGTATGTGGGAAAATATAGAAATTGAAAAATATCCAAATGCTCCAATGGCCGGGCGACGCGAATGGGCCCACCCCAATTCGTTGATGCTCTTATCCAATGGTGATATAATGGTAAGCTGGCGTCATAATAACTTGATAGCGGTAATTGATAAAAAAACTGGAAAATTTAATTTTGAGTGGTGTGGGTCTGAGCTCGGACACCAACACGATTTCCAAGTATTAGAGAATGGACACTACATGGTTTTTGTTAATCAAAATCCTGGTCCTCCTGGTGAGGGCTCAAAGGTACTAGAATTTGATCCCAAAACTAAAGAAACCATCTGGGAATTTGTTGGAAGTCCCCGATATACCTTTCATAGCCCTTTTATATCCGGCGCTCAGCGACTTAAAAGCGGGAATACATTAATTTGTGAGGGGATGTGGGGGCGTATGTTTGAGGTTACGCCGGATAAAGAGATAGTGTGGGAATATATTTCTCCGTATTTTACCACGCAAAATACGGAAGATCCAATCCATAATAATGTTTTTCGCGCCTATCGTTACGACGTTAATGGACCAGAAATCCAAAATAGGGTCTCACTATTGTAGAAGGAGAGAGTTAATGAAAGTCGATGGTGGCTGCCATTGTGGGTGGGTAACATATGAAGCTTTTGTAAGTAGGGACGTTGTAAATATTTGTCATTGTACTGATTGTCAAAAACTATCAGCGAGCGCTTATCGAGTTGCAATAGCTTCTGAGGAAGCTAATTTTAAGTTACTAAATAATTCACCTAAAGATTATATTAAAAAATCAAATAATGGGACGCCCCGTATCCAGGCATTTTGTCCTGAATGTGGTTCTCACATTTACGCAACTTCTATAGATAATATTGGCAATCGCATTTTTAATATTCGCTTAGGTTCTGTTACTCAGAAAGATCAGTTTAATCCTACGAAACAGGTTTGGTGTCGCTCGGCTTTGCCTTGGGTTTTTGATTTGAAAAACATACCGCGTATAGATAAGCAGTCTTAAATTTCCTTAGTTTTATGATTTTAAAATATTAATTTAATCAAAATAGTTTTTATTTCGATTATAGAAAATTTTAGGGTACTCTGACATATGAAAAATAGATATTCAGAAAACCAGTCAAAAATTATAATCAATAGAGCTAGAAGAAATAAAATATCAGCTGATTTAGCTCTTTGCGTTTATGCATCTAGTTTATTAGGTGCTGAATCGTCGCTAGTTTTGCATGGTGGTGGCAATACTTCCGTAAAGTCTGGAGAGGGTACTTTATATATTAAAGGTTCGGGTGCAGATTTAAAAACAATTGAACATTCCGATTTTACAGCACTATCTTTACAAAATTTAAGAAGATTACAGGCTCATAATGATCTTTCCGATGAGCAGATGACGGCGGAGCTAAGGTTAGCTAAAATTGATCCTGACGCGGCAATCCCATCTGTTGAAACACTCCTTCACGCATTTCTGCCAAATAAATTTGTAATGCATACCCATTCCAATGCGGTGTTAGCTTTGACCAATCAAGTTGATGGTGCTATGCGATGCAAAACTGTATTTGGACCTAAAGTTGAGACCATATCCTATACCATGTCAGGTTTTAGACTAGCAAAAAAGGCTGCTTCCTTTTTTGAAACCCCCCCTAATATTCTTGGTTTGGTTTTGATGAACCATGGCATTTTTACTTTTGGGGAAACAGCAAAAGAAGCTTACGGTCGTATGATTAGGTTGGTAACCTTGGCTGAATCGGAATTAAAGAAGAATAGAAAAAATGTTTTTAAAGCAGAAACCATACTCGCCAAATTACGTCCGATTTCAGAAATTGCACCAATTATCAGGGGGGCATTAGGTCCTGGCTGGGTGTTGGATTTTAGAAGCAATAACGCGATTAAAAATTTTGTTACAGGAAAAGAACTGGCCCGTTACGGAACTGCGGGCCCGGTAACGCCAGATCATGTAATCCGGACCAAAGCAAAACCATTAATACTACCTATACCTGACTTTCATCAGGGATTTTCTATAAAAGTACAGCAAGCTGTTGAGAAATTTGAAAATCAATATTTGAATTATTTTAATAAACATAATAAACGCCATGACGGAAAAAAAGTTATTAGAGATCCAAAGCCCCGTGTAATAATATTACCAGGTATTGGATTTTTTGGTGTGGGCGCCACTGTAGAGAACGCGCGTATTGCTGCAGATCTTGCCACCGTTAATGTTGAGGTCATAACTAACGCTGAGGCGATTGGACGCTATCGGCCTGTGAGCCAAGCTGATATTTTTGATATTGAATACTGGTCGCTAGAAGTAGCCAAGCTACAAGATTTGAAGCCGGATCCTTTACAGGGCCAAGTTGTATTAATCACTGGGGCAGGATCAGGTATTGGTGCTGCTACAGCTAAGGCTTTTGCTGAACAGGGCGCCACTCTCATTGTTTTAGATGTTAATTTAAAATCGATTGAATTGGTTGCACAGGAAATTGGTGGTCTCGCTCTGGTTTGCGATGTAACTAAACCAAAAGATGTTAGACGTGCTTTTGATGCAGCGTGCAAAACGTTTGGAGGAGTTGATATAGTTGTTTCTAATGCTGGAGCAGCATGGCAAGGTGAAATTGGTACTGTCGATGAAAGAATTGTCCGAGAAAGTTTTGAGCTTAATTTTTTTGCCCATCAGAGCGTTGCTCAAAATGCCGTTCGAGTGATGCGAGCGCAAAATTTAGGTGGGCGGTTACTTTTTAATACATCTAAACAAGCAATCAATCCAGGTGTAGATTTTGGCCCATATGGATTGCCAAAGGCAGCAACACTCTCTCTAATGCGACAATATGCTGTTGATCATGGTAAGGATGGCATTACATCCAATGCGGTTAATGCTGATCGTATACGTTCTGGGCTTCTGACCGACGCTATGATTTCTAATAGATCAAGGGCGCGGAGCATGTCAGAAGCAGATTACATGAGTGGCAATTTGTTAGGTGAAGAAGTAACAGCTGAAGATGTTGCTAAAGCGTTTGTTGATTTAGCTTTATCGCCTAAGACAACGGCAGCTGTTATTACCGTCGATGGTGGAAATATTGCTGCAGCTTTACGTTGACAAGTTCTATATTTCTATAGTGATCCACCTAAACCAAGAAAAAATTAGCTATTATTTTCATCTGCTTTTATATCTTTATAAAAGTCAAACGCGTGTTTTGGCTTTTCTTTCTTATGGACAACCAAGCCAACAGCTTGGATCATCCCTATCGGACTATCAGATTGGAATATATTACGGCCCATATCAACGCCCGCAGCACCTTGATCGATAGCCATATATGCCATTTCTAAGGCCTCTATTTCAGGAAGTTTTTTACCTCCCGCAATGACAATGGGGACCGGACAGGCTGCGACCACCTTCTCAAATCCTGGTTCAAAATAATAACTTTTAATATAGTGTGCGCCAATCTCTGCACACATCCGCGTTGCCAGGCTAAAATAACGCAGATCACGGTTCATATCTGCGCCGACACCGGTAACAGCAAGCGTTGGAATGCCGTATCGTGTCCCGGTATCAATCAACTTTATGATGTTGGCGATCGATTTATGTTCATACTCAGCGCCAATATAAACCTGGGCAGCCATTGCCGCCGCGTTTAGGCGGATAGTGTCTTCAATATCTACAGCGACGGTTTCATTTGAAAGCTCTGTTAGAATGCTTTGTCCGGCCGAACATCTTAGTACGATTGGTTTATTTGTGTGGGCTGGAATGACTGAACGCAAGGCACCTCTTGTACACATCAGGACGTCCGCATACGGAATTAATGGTATGATATTGATATCAATGCGTTCAATTCCAGTAGTTGGACCCTGAAAATATCCGTGATCAAACGCCAACATGACGGTGCGACCTGATTTAGGGTTAAAGATCTGAGCCAGGCGATTTTGCATACCCCAATCGAGTGCACCGGAACCTTTTAAAAAAAAAGGTTTATTTTTTTGGGGGGAATTAATATGAAATTCTTTGCCTTCTTTAACATCATCTTTATCGGCCATACCATTTCCTTCTAATTGATCAACAATTTATTTGCGACTTATACCCAGTCGTATAAAAAAAAATCAATAATAATCCACCTTATATCAAAGGCTTATATTTATATCCACACTATCCTCATTATTCATAATATATTTCTGACATAAAGTGTTTAGATAATTTAAGTCCTTGGTTTTGATAGTTAGAGCTTACGTCAGATCCATATAGAATATCTGGGGTCTGGGTAAGAGGCTCAAAGACAAGGCGTCCAACCATTTGACCATCTTCCAATACAAATGGTACATCGTGAGAGCGAACCTCAAGGACCGCACGACTGCCACCACCACCGGCCGCCTCATGACCGAAGCCAGGATCAAAGAACCCCGCATAGTGTACGCGGAACTCACCAACTAAGGTATCATAAGCGCGCATTTCAGCGGCTTGATCTGGGGGAACGCTGACGGCTTCTTTTGATGCGAGGATATAAAATGCATCGGGATCTAATACGAGTGTTCTATCATCTCTTGCAGAAATTGGATCCCAATAATCTATTAATTCATAGTGGCCAATTTTTTCGATATCAATGACACCGGCGTGTTGTTTAGCTTTGTAACCAACTATTTTATTTTGTTGGTGGCCAACGTTAAAACCGATTAGATCAACAGTGAAAGAAACACCATCAGCTGCACTAAAATCACCCCGCCGCAAGCGGATTTGCGATAATCGCGAACCTTGATGAACTAACACGCTGAACGTTAGTGGGGATATTTCGGCATATAGAGGTCCTGTATAACCTGGCGCTATACGGTCAAATTCTAGGGCCTTGTCGGTGATTACGCGAGTAAATATATCAAGTCGCCCAGTTGAGCTTTTGGGATTAGCCATTCCCGAAATATCTGGAGGCAAATTTAAATTTTCCTGTATTGGTACAATATAAACACAACCTTTTTCAAGAACAGCACCATTGGTGAGATCAATTTTATGCATTGTGATGTTTTTTAGTTTGTCTTTTACTGTTGCCTGAGCGCCAGGTAAAAAGCTTGCCCTGACCCGGTAAGCAATTTTGTCTAGTCTAAGATCAACGCTAGCTGGTTGAATTTGATTGTCAGTTATTGGTTGATCGGAAAATATAAGCTGGCTTTTAATTGCCGCGGTTAATTCTTGTAAAGGTAATATACCGGATTTTGAACGTTGGTTCATGAATTTTAAGACTAATGCCTATACAAGATTTTTGCCAAAAAACTCTAATGTACGAGCTAAAGCTATGTCAGTGGCTTTAGTATCAAAACTTGGTCGATGGTCGCACATAAAGCCATGGCCTGCGCCCTCATAAACATAAATTTCTATGTCAGGTTTAGCTGAACGAATTAAGTCCACATTTTCCATTGGAATACCCTGATCTTCCGAACCAAAATGTAGTTCGACAGGGCACCCTGATTCTAGATCCAAATTTTCATGGATGCCTCCCCCATAATAACCACTTGCGGCATTAAAGCCACCTTTGCAAGCGCCTAGCCAGGCAATTGTGCCTCCGTAACAATAGCCGACAATGCCAACCTTTCCAGCTTTTGCAACAAATTCTCGAGCGGCAATTATATCTTTGACCGCATCATCCAACTCAACGCCTGCCCGCGTGGCCATTCCCTTATCCCTATCATCTGGTCCGTAACCTAGTTCTATCCCTGGTTCAACGCGGTCAAAAATAGCTGGTGCTAAGGCAAGAAAGCCCTCCGAAGCAAATTTGTCGGTCACATCACGAATATGCTCATTCACACCAAAAATTTCTTGTATCACAACGATTCCACCTTTCGGTGCGTTAGCCGGCTCTGCTTCATAGGCACTCAACGTGTGTCCATCACTGGCTGTTAGTTCAACAAGTGTTCCCATTGATATCCTCCATTAAATTTGGTTTGGTATTTTCTTATGTCAGGATGCCGGGCCTCAACGGTCAAGTCAATTCTAACTTATAGTAATTTGGTGCCAGACGGTCTATAAGCCGGGTTCTGTACGCTGCCAGCAAGCTGGCAGGTGATGACCATTCATCTGGGACGCCCATCGCTGCACGCCTCTTGCGACCGACCCGGATAACAGCACGAAAACATGCCTGCTCGTCAATAAATTGATAAGCATGTCATCCCTATTTGGTCTTGCTCCCGGTGGGGTTTACCTTGCCGCCGACGTTACCGCCTGCGCGGTGCGCTCTTACCGCACCCTTTCACCCTTACCTCATAAATGAGGCGGTTTTCTTTCTGTGGCACTTTCCCTGGGGTTGCCCCCGCCGGGAGTTACCCGGCACCGTGCTTCCGTGGAGCCCGGACTTTCCTCTATATTTATATGGTTAAATATAGCGGTCATCCAACCGTCTGGCTAAATCATTTATAGCGTACATTGGTAAATTACGGAAACAGAAAGTGCTTTTTAACGATATGCAAAAAAGTTTCATTTTAGCGAGGGAGTTGTTTTATCTCCTTCGCCTAACTCCCTTTGCATCATAACCGAGTCAACCCATTGTTCTAGTTTATAGCCCGTGGAGGGCATAATGCCTATTTTATAGAATCCACACTTTTTATGTAAACTGATTGATGAATTATTATCAGAGTCTCCTATAACAGCGATCATTTGGCGATACCCTAGAGATGTACATTTTTGTATTAAGTTATTTAAAAGAGACTCTCCTACACCCTGACCGATAAAATTGGGGGAAACATAAACTGAATCCTCGATAGTATATTCATAGGCTGATCGTAATCGGTATTTGGATGCATAAGCATAGCCAACAACTTTATGATCCATCTCAGCGATCAGATAAGGGAAGCCATCGTTAATTATGTTTTGCCACCTCCGAGTAAGCTCATCTTGATCCGGCGGTGTAATCTCAAATGTTGCAAAAGTATTTAAAACGTATTGAGCATAAATTTTCTGAACTTCTAAAAGATCGGGTTGAACCGTATTTCTAATGAGGGGCATTTTTCCTCAGTATTATTAATATTTCTATTTTTGATTTTGCATTTGGTGTATGGCAAGTCAAGATTGGAATATGAATTTTGAACTACTACGTTATAGATGTTTATTGCATTTGCACTTTTTTGAATGACTTTA
>DUBF01000226.1:7432-10185 GCA_012960465.1 Rhodospirillales bacterium
CTGATAAGAATTTCTAACATTTTAAACATCTCCTGATCAGGTTGACTGTTACAGCGTGTTGGCAAAAAATGGCGTTGGAAGGCAAGTATTGTCGCCGGAAGGTCGGTAGTATCATAGCCATATTTTTGAAGGGCTAACTTAAAATTCGATGCATTAATTTGATTAATATTTTCTGTTTTAAGGGACTCTGGCCAATAACCAATCCCCTTTAAGGCGAGTTTGTGCCAATCAAAAAACTCTCCAGGATCTTTTTTTCGAGCTGGAGCGATATCAGAATGTCCAATAATATTTCTCGCGGGGACGGGGTGACGTTTAATAATGTCTTTGGCTATTTCGATTAGTGTATCAATTTGGCGTGTTGGAAATTTTTGATAGCCAAATTCATGTCCAGGGTTTGCTAATTCAATTCCAATTGAGCGATCATTAATATTATAATTGTTTCGCCAAGACGATATCCCTGCGTGCCAAGCCCGTTTTTCTTCAGATATTAGTTGAAAGAGTTGTCCGTCTTTATCAATCAAATAATGGGCGCTAACTTTGACATCCGGGTCACACATGCGCTCAAGTGCCTGTGCCGGTTTAGGCATGCCGGTATAGTGGAAAACTAAAATATCAATTTCAGTTCCAGGCGGACGATCATTATAGTTTGGAGAGGGAAAGCTAATTATCTTATTCATTAAATTTCTCTCGGTTGTATATATAGTAAGAAGCTATAACGGACATAATTACCCAAACAACTCAACATTAATGCCTTATTATGCTGTGGAAGGCACACTTATCAATCTTATAGTTTAAGTGCGGCTGTATAATTATTTTTAGGTAAATGAGAAAGTAATCAAAAAGTTAAATTATACTCAAAGGGACCGCTCCTTGCTAATTTGGTCATAAGCAGCGTTTATGCTAGCCATTTTTTCATTAGCAATATCAATAAATTCCTGCGGCATGCCTTTGGCAATTAACTTATCTGGATGGTTTTCTCGGCTCAGTTCTCGGTAATTCTTTTTTAATTCATTATTTGATGCATTACGGTCTACACCAAGAGTTTGGTAGGGATCTATGCCACCTGCACCTGTGTAAGCTGATTTTATACGCTTAAAATCATCGTCATCTAGGTTAAAGGAAAATGCCACGTTTTGGAGAAATTGAAGCTCTTTTGGATGTACAATACCGTCAGCAAGTGCAATTTGGAATAGACCACCTAAAAGGTTTTCGCGTACCGCTTGATCATGAATAAACATTTCACCTATTTGTTTAGCATATGGCTCATATCCCTCGGCATCTTGACGCGCCTCGTTAAATAAGTGACCGACATCAGAAATTTCGTTTTCTGGAATTTCAAAGATCCGTTTAAAAGCATCAATTTCATCACGTGTAACATGGCCATCTGCCTTAGCCATTTTTGCTGATAGAACAATGACAGCTACTGTAAAAGCTGTTTGGCGTGTTTGTAAATTGTCCGGATTGAACTCAAAAATTTTATTTGAACGTTGGCGGTCAACGGCATGACCAAAAGCTGTGCCTACGATTGCGCCTAGAGGCCCGCCTACTGCGAAGCCAGCGACACCTCCAATTATTTTACCCCAAATACTCATTATATATTAAATCCGAGAGCCTTACCTTGGTTTTGTGTTTAATTAGTGTATTGCTAAACATCTAGACTGATATATTGGTATAGTAATATTCATTTAGGCTCAAACCGCATGTATTTTTTACTTTATATTATATCTAAATTTGAAAATCATGAGCGATATTGAATACATCATTGAAACGGCTCTTTCCTGCCAACGTGAGGGTAGATTAGAAGAGGCCGCACGAATTTATAACCAAGTCCTTGAAATAGAGCCGAAGCAACCTGATGCAATCCATCTGTTGGGTATGGTTGCTTTTGCTAATCAAGATTATGAAGAAGCGGTTCGGTTGATCAATGAGGCTGTTATATTAAATCCGACCGTCTCTGATTATCATCTAAATTTATCTTCTATATATTTGGCGTCGAACCAGCACGCCCTTGCGAAGTCGCATGTAAAAGTAGCTATAAAACTTAACCCTAATATGAGTGAGGCGCATTATAATCTGGGTATTATACTATTTGCCGAGGGAAATATTAACCAGTCGATTGCTGCTTTTAAGCGTTCTTTGGATTTAGATCCCAATAATCAAACTTTTTGGACTAATTATTTGTTTGCGGTTAATTTTTCCGAGAAGGCAACCCCTAAAGATATTTATAAAATTAATCGAAAGTGGGGTGTATTACTTGAGAAACAAATTAAAGCGGAGCCTCAATTTCAAAATCATCAATATTCAAACCGTCGTTTAAAGCTCGGCTATTATTTGCCGGAGCTTGATAAGCACGTAACGGTTAGATATTTGAGTCCAATTTTAGCCGTTCACGATAAAGTTAAATTTGAGTTAGTTGGTTATGGTAATAGGACTGACAATAAGTTACCCCCATCGGAGATTACTGACGTACTTGATCGTTGGATAGATATTAGTAAATTTACTGTAGCGGAAATTGCTGAGATTATGCGTGGTGATGAAATTGATATTTTATTGCACCCGTGTACGTTTAAATCTAGATATCGTAATATTCTTGCTTATCGCGCAGCACCAATTCAGATTGCGTGTACAAACCTAGTATCAACGACAGGCCTTCAAGCTACGGATTATTTGATAACTGATAATTTTATTTCGCCAGTTAATTCAGATGAAGGTTTATACACTGAGAAGCTCATTCGTCTATCAAGTTTTAATAC
>DUBF01000227.1:0-8483 GCA_012960465.1 Rhodospirillales bacterium
TGTTTTATTTGCATGCAGTTGACAGGCTAATTGTTATCATTCATTTCATAATACCTTGACTTTGTGGCTTGGAATTCCTATTCTTAACCAATAATCACACAAGGCAATGACATGGGTAACTCACTGATAAAGTTCGTGTTGGGCTTAGGGCTAATGAGCATAGCAATGATTACCCAAGCGGCAGCTCTGTCTGGGACAATCGAGCTACTACAACAACCCGTCAGCAAGGCAAAAATCACGCTTTGGCAAACAAACGGTATCAGTGCCCCCAGTCAACTGAGTACCTCATCATCCAACGCCAAGGGGCAATTTACTTTTTCCTTGCCCGCTAGTCAGGAAACAGGAGCGGTGTATTACGTAACCAGTGCTGGAGGGGCCGTCAATGGTGCTGTCAGTAAAAACCTGGCCCTGATGAGTATTATTGGCCACAAGCTGCTTGCACGCGTTGTAATCAATGAACTTACCACCATCGGCTCTGTATGGCCCAACGCTCAATTACTCAATGACACTCAATTAAAGGGTAGTGCTGTTGGTCTGACCGTTGGCGCTGCTCAGGTCCCTAACCTGGTAGATGTTTCAACGGGAAATTATGGTTCGGTTTTACTCAATGGCGCTAATCTGTCCAAGTCTACAACCATGGCCAGAATGAACACCCTAGCTAGCCTTATTGCCTTGTGTGGAAATCCAAATCAAACACCTGTTTGTATCAAGTTTCTTGAATTATCGGTTGCCAATAACACCTTGGAGGCCCTGCAAAATGTGGCCAGAACCCCCTGGAAGAATACGAGGGCGCTATACACTCTTTTTGTTGAATTTTACCCAGTTGATGCAAGCACTGGGTTAAGAGCGGGCGCTGTATTACCTTATTTGTTATTCGAACCTACCGACTTTGCTCTAATGATCAGGTTTTCTGGTGGTGGCCTTTATGCACCAGGAAAAATTTTATTCGATAAAGATGGTAATTTATGGACGGGTAACAACTGGATGCCGGGCTCACAATCTGGGGTCGTCAACGATCTCGGTGGTGGCGTCGCCAAACTTAGTCCGGGAGGAAAACCTTTATCACCGGCCCCACTCGGATTTAATAGTCAGAATATAAACGGTATTGGCTGGGGGACCGGCGTGTCCCAGGATAAGGTCTGGGTAGGCACCTTTAACAAAACAGTGGGAGTATTCGACCTTCAGGGTAACCCGCTAGGCCCCGTTGAGTTCGGTGGTAAAACCGGTCAATTTCAGGGGTTAGGTGTCTCTAGAAATAATGATGTCTGGGTAGCTGATAATACTAAAGATCAAATGGTCTTGTTTCCTAAAGGCGACCCCAGTAAAGCTCAAATTGTTAAAGTTCCGGGGTTGGTTGCGCCGTTTGGTGTGGCTGTCGACGGTCAAAACCGTGTTTGGGTAACCAGCAGTCGAATCAATAAAGTTACAGTTTTTTCCGCTGACAACCCCAATGACGTTCATCAAATTGAGATTGCATTGGGCCAGAGAGGCATCGCAATAGACTCAAAAGGAAACGCTTGGATTTCACAGCAAACCTCATTTAAAAAACTTCCTTGGTACTACGTCCTTTTCGCCCCCCCTAAGCCCAAGTCAATTATGGAGGAATTTTTGCAAGGGCTAGACTACGTACAAAAGCATACCAGTGAAAAATCCCCCATCGGCCAAGTCGCCTTAATAACAGCCGATCTTAAGCTCGTTAGCTGGCAGTTTGGGAAGAAGAAAGGGATTTACGTTCCCTGGGGAATGACTATTGATGGAGAAGATAATGTCTGGGTAGCGAACTTCTATGCAAGAGGTGTCGTACATATGTGTGGAGTTGATGTTTCAGTTTGCCCACCAGGCACAAAAACTGGGGATATTATTCATATATACCAAAGTGGGATCATCGAAAGAATTACCGATAACATTGTAGATGCCGCGGGTAATGTCTGGAGTGCGAATAACTGGGACAATGTAGATGCATTAAATAATACCGATCCCATACGACGCATTTCCACCATGGGAGGTGGCCACGGGATAAACGTAATCTACGGAATTGCAAAGCCCGTTAAAAGCCCACTGCTGGGGCCGGTTAGGAGCGCTGATTAAGCGCCTATAACTCAGTGGGAGTTCTTTGGGCTACACTAAAAAAAGTAGACATCCCATCATTAGTGCACGACAAAGTTCAACGGACGGCGAGTTATTAAATGATGCTAACAACCAGCAATAAAACCCTATCGCTTGTTACCAGTAACCTCACTATTCTGATTTTCGTCTTGTGTAGTGGCACAGTGCAACTTGTAAATGCAGAAGAGTCTTCAGACGGGACAGTAGCCAACGTCGATGGAACATTTAAGATTTATGGCGTGTACAGCTCACCGGAAAATGCCATTGGCGACGATTTTCAACCCAGCTTAATAACAGTGGGCTCGTTGGCTGATGACAACCCAAATTCCAATACCAGTTATACAGCCAAGTATACAACCATTAATCTCTCCGGAAAAAAAGGCAAGGCTGGAGGGAATCTTCAGTTACAATTTAACGATGATGATAAAGGCACTATAGCAAGTGGCACTGAATCATATATTTATTACGCCTATGTGTATTATGACCACTGGGAATTCGGCCTAAACCATGGCGCATTTTCTTATTTTGTACTCAATGATAACTACCCAGATATCGTTAACTGGTATGGCCCCAACGGGCTGTCTTTTGAGTTAGTGTACTTAGCGCGCTACTCCAATTTTATTGGTGAAAATATCCAATACCAAATTGCGTTGGAAAACGTCCCAACCGCCACTAACACCACAGCAGGAACAACCAATAGCAATAATAGCGCTGTGATACCGAATTTAGTTTGGGGGTCACAATATGGATTTCAGCGGGGAAACTTTTATTGGGGTTTAACATTGCGTAGTCTGCAAGCAAGTATCATTACTGGGGATACCACGGGGACGCGTCAAACAGCATTTGGGTGGGCAGGTAATTTTGGATTAAGTTTTAATTTTAATAACAAGAACCGGATGATGTTCCAGTATTTATACGGTGACGGTGGCAGCGCCTACTTTAACGGAACGAACCTCCCCGATGTAGCTTCTAATTCGGCCGGAACAGATATAGAGACGGTACAGCTTTGGGGAGCAACTGTTGCCTACACTTATAACTATACTCCCTCGGTATCAACAACTCTGATGTACAGTACGGTTGAACTCGTCGATAAATCCAATACCGTTATCGGGGCAACCACACCAACCAATCAAGCCCCCTTAAGTGAACAAGTCTGGGAAAGCTCACTAAACGTACAACAGCAACTTACGCCAGAGTTAGGCTGGGGTTTAGAATATATCTATGGACAGAGCGAATGGGTAAATGGCCAGGGTTCCAATGCCTACCAGGTCCAGATGCTGGTTGACTACAAGTATTAGGCAGTGGCTTCAGGGCATATCAAAAAACGCGAACCTCATTAATTTAACAGTAATCCAAAACTAGGCATCTAAGACTAACGTGGCTTTAATGAGCTTACCGGAAATGAGCTTGTCCAAGCGCTTTACTTATAACGAGTATCCAACCTTGAGCCCACAGGCTGATCCACCCTGAATATCACCCTAAAATTGAGAAAAAATCAGTTTTTCTGATGAAATACGCATTTTATTTATCCTTGTCTATACTTAGACCGTCATTCGTTGACAACACTTACTCTAACCGGGTACCAGGGAGAGAAAGCTATGATGTCACTCATTTTTCTTATTCAATTTTCCGCTATGGTAATGGCCTTTAAAAGGAATTACCCGGCTGCTTACAGCTTATTTGCTCTTGGGATTATCGTGGCGCTTTTCTGGTTTAACCATCATGCGACCGACACACTCGACATTATGCTATAGGAGAGTTGAATCATGACTGCATCAAGAATACGACTGCTTAATGCTCTGGGGTTACTTGGAATCTCTCTCATTCTCTACATTGGTTTCGCCATTGAGTTTCTCTATGATGAACTGCCATGCCCTCTGTGCCTGTTGCAAAGAGTCGGGTTTGTGTTCGTTATGATTGGATTTATGTTGAATGTTATGCAAGGTGCAAAACCCATCAACTATGGGGTAGTCTTAGTGGGCGCCCTATTTGGTGCCACTATGTCACTACGCCAGATAGCAATGCACGCTATTCCCGGCACAGGGGCTTATGGTTCTCCAATTTTTGGTTACCACTTTTATACCTGGGCATTTATTATATTCGTCGCAACCATTTTTGGCGTCGCGGTGCTGCTATTACTGACAAGAGACGTCATTGCCATTAGTGATGAGCCATTAAGTGGTTTCTACAAACTGATTTGCTGGATTGCAATGGTGATCGTGGGATTTCTTGTTGTTATGACATTCATCGAGTGTGGCCCCTGGGAGTGCCCTGGGGACCCTGTTAACTACTGGTTATTTCATCAAGGTGGTGGTTAGTCGGTTATTAAGAAACTATTCGGGTTGCTGCTCAGTACCTGAGCCCAACCCGAAGATTTGCTAAAACACGTATTTAAACTCTATAGCCGGTCCCAATCTCTATCGCAATAAAATTGCCATGAACTAAAGGGTTCTACTTGAGTTAAATTCTACTCAACTAGCGCTCACACGTTGTGTACAAATTAACCCCCATAAAAACTTAGAAAATCGAGTGAGTGAGTGAGTCCGCGCCATTACTGGCCTAGCCTGAACGCATCCGCCATCAATTCATGACCAAAAAACCGGAAAGTGTAAAGGATTGGTGCTTGAGGCCGGATTTAAGGTGAAATCGAGCTAAAAATGGTGCGAAATGCTTTACAAAAGAAAGGGTAACCTAGGTGCAGATATTTAAGTAATTAGTAAGCGCGTCCATATTTAAGCGGCTTGTATGGTTCATTACTAAATATTAAATTAATATAAATATTATTAGTTAGTTTCTTCAAAACGGCTACCGCCAATCAATTCTATTATTTGATTCTTTGCTTCCTGCAAACTCGTTTCAATTTTATTAAATCTTTCATTTTCACTTTCAAACCAGATTATACTCTGACCATCAATCTTAATCGCCCCCTGCTGCCAATTCGCACTTTTATAGAATCCTTCTCCTTTACGAAGAAACAATACATAATCGCCATATCCATACTTTGTTTTCGCACACTTAAAGTCACCAGATCCAATAATAGTGACTTCCTCGGCAGATTGGCCCTTTAAGTTCTCTCGAACCTGCACAGTAACCTTCTGTTTATAGTTCCATGCGCCTTCATTATTGATCCCGCCACCGCGTTGTCATCGGCATCGTTATCATGGCGTATTAGCGCCGAATGCACCGCTACGAAAAGCGGTGTCAGAATGCGCGGGGTTACGGGTCGAAAGCGAAAAGGCCGCCGTAGAGGAAGAGGAAACACACTCTGTAGACGGAGAAGAACCGTTAGCAAGCACTTATTCATCCCTTTGGGTCATGCTGCTGGGTAAAATTTTCGAAATCAATCCCTTGCTTTGCCCAAGCTGCGGCGGCGAAATGAAGATGATCGCTTTTGTGACCGATACGGAACCGATCAGAAAAATATTACGTCATATCGGGGAGCTGGATCATGCGCCGTCGATTTCCCCGTCTCGAGACCCGCCGGTATTCTATGCAGAGATAGATCAAACGCAGTATTGGGATGATAATACAGTTAAGCCGATAACAGATGATGAGTTTGATCAAACCGTCAGTTGGTAGCCTTATAACAGGCTGAATCTGCAAGTTCTTTCAGAACAGGCAAGCCGTTTCTATGTGCTGAAAAATCTGAAAGAGAAAAATTCAGAGCCATTCATTATTTTTTTCTCAAGCACGTTAGTTTGGTGGATTAAATCTCACCTTCTTTTGTTTTATTTGCATGCAGTTGACAGGCTAATTGTTATCATTCATTTCATAATACCTTGACTTTGTGGCTTGGAATTCCTATTCTTAAAATTGTGACAGAACTCGACTTAAATAAGCTACATACCAACCAACGTTTATTTGTTCAGGAATTAACTTCTCGTGGTGCATCTGTGTCTGCGATTGACTATGGAATGGAATTATTAGAGGTTCATTACGACAGTAAAAAAGAATACCTCATCGATCGTACTAGCCATATCGTTAGCTACGTTCCCGCTATTTTATCTGCTGATAAACACCTAACCAAAGACATATTAAACATTGCCAAAATCTCTATTCCTAAAGGTAGATTATTCAGTCTTGACGATATTGACGATGCCATAGATTTTGCTGAAAGTTTAAATTACGCCGTTGTTTTTAAACCTAATCAAGGGTCTCATGGTCTTTTCGTGCATTCAGATATTCACAATGAACTCGATTTAAAAGAAGCCATCTGCACCTATTTCGAACAATCTGACGAAGATAGCCTTTTCCTAATAGAAGAATATATCACAGGACTTGAAAACCGTATTTTTATAACATCTAAAGATGATTACGCCGTTCTACAACGTGAACCAGCACATGTTATTGGTGATGGTTCACATACAATACAAGAACTCGCCACGACTGAAACGGATTACCAAAAAAAAGTAAAAGGTAGTGCACTCTGCCCCATCGTTATTGACGAAACTGTTGGAAAATTTCTTAGCCGTCAGGGGAAAACATTAGAAACAGTACCAAAAAAAGACGAAAAAATTTATCTACGCCTCACATCAAACCTTGCCCTTGGCGGTATTTCTACAGATATGACTGATGTGGCTCATCCCTCTGCTATCAAAATTGCCCAGCAGGCCCTTGCTTGTTTCGAAGGCTTACCTATTATAGGCGTTGATTTCATTACCCCCGACATCACAAAAGACCAAAATAAAACAAAATATGGCATTATCGAAGTCAATGTAAACCCCGGTCTGTCCATGCACACCATGCCCGCCATTGGCAAAGCTCAACCCGTGCCAAAATACCTAGCCGATGTGATGTTTCCTGATTTATAATTGAATTATTTTTTAGGTTTCGATGGTAAAATGAAATCAAGATATTTTGTTACCGTTAAATTATGTCCTTCACCTTCTATCATTTTAGCTATTCCGAAATCTTCTAAATCTTCCAAAATATACTGCCCATCTGTGACTGTTTCCACCCACAAATTGATAGCGTCATCCATATCAGGCGAACAAGGTAATTGAGGATCATTTTCATCTGAACAAATCATATGATCTCTATCCCCCACCACAATTTTTAAATTCGGCGCTAGTTTTTCAAGGTACATTCCCCATCTATCTTGAAAGTCAATTGTCTCATCTAATGATGTTAATGCCGTCACATTATATCTATCCATCAGACCTTCAATATGGGCATTATCCAAAAAGTAATGTGCGTTATGGTGAGGTCCTGCCAATAAAATTACTTCACCGACATTGTCGATTAATCGTCCTTCTACACCATTTCCATTGATTTTATCATAAGGCGATGGTTCAGCTGTCTGATCAAAATCAAGCATACTAGATATCATTAATGTTCCAGCAGAACCACCGATCAACGTATATCCCGACTGTAAATATCCTGATTGCACCGCTATATTTAGAATATTCAGAACTTCTTGAGATGCTTTTTGAATGCTATCTCTCTCATCTTCAAAATAGGGCATAGACACCATGATAAGCTGTTTCCCATCAGACGCATATGATTTAGCCAGAACATTTAAATTCTCAAAATCTAAATTTTTTGGAATCTCACCTGAACCACCCATCAACATAAAGACTTTATCTTCCCTGTGCTCGCCATATTGATAGAGTGATATAGCCGTATCGGATACCACTACATCAGTTTTTTCCCATGCTGGTGGTTCAACGGCATCTGCAACCATATTATATTCCTTTTCAACTCACTACCCATCTAGCTATTATACAATACCTAGATGGGTAGTGAGTTGAAAAGAACCACTGTATATTTTAGTCTTTTAAATCAAAGACTAAACCCCTAAAAAACCACCTGACTGCATATGCCAAAGATTAGCATATTGTCCATTTTTAATGCCTATCAGTTCATCATGCGTACCGTCTTCAACAATTTCCCCGTTATCCATGACAAGAATACGATCTTAAGTACCACGCGTGAGGTTCATCCGGATGAGAACCCTATTGCCTATTATGTTGAGCATGATCTGCGCAAGTTTCTGCAATGCGGTATTCTGGCGTATGGATTTGCTCGCGTCCGCTGTGAAACATGTGATGAAAACTTCCTTGTCGCCTATTCGTGCAAAGGTCGTGGTATCTGTTCATCCTGCAATAGCAAACGCATGTTCGAAACGGCCGCTCACCTGGTCGAACATCGATTTCCTCAGGTTCCGGTCAGGCAGTGGGTGATTACTTTGCCCAAGCGACTACGCTATTTTTTGCTCCGTGATAGTCAATTAACAGGCCGTGTATTGCAAATCAGCTTGCGAGTGATCGAGCGAACCCTTAGAGAACATTGCCCAGATGCACCACATACCGCAAAATATGGCGGAATCACTTATATCCATCGTTTCGGTTCAATGCTCAATGCCCATCTGCATTATC
>DUBF01000227.1:8493-10179 GCA_012960465.1 Rhodospirillales bacterium
AAAATAACTTAGAGCATAATATGTTATTTCATTCGAGTCTGACCCTATTGGGTTATTGCCGAGCGTTTTTCGGAAGAAGTGGGGTTTAACTTTCTACAGCTGAAGCCCTCTGATTTAAAAAGTAAGTGGGTAAATGATACAGAGCTAAAAATAGCAGCAATTTTTAAAAGTGCAGTGGATAACGCTCCATCAATAATATTTATTGACGAATTTGATGCTGTTGTTCCCAGTCGTGGAGGCGATCTCCATGAAATGAATGCCTCAGCTGTTAATGAATTGTTGACTCATATGTCTAATTGTTCTGAAAGGGGGGTTTTTGTCATTGCAGCCTCTAATAGGCCAGAGAAAATAGACCCTGCAATACTTAGAACAGGAAGAATTGATAGGATTGTATATTTACCCCCTCCTGACTACGAGGCTAGGGCATTAATGTTTGAGTTGTACTTAGAAAAACGTCCTGTCGATTTAGGTGTTGATTATAAGTTGCTGGCAATGCTAACGGTTAACTATGTATCAAGCGATATTAAATTCATTGTTGATGAGGCTTCCAGAACGGCGCTAAAAAGTAGAGCGCGAATTACCCAGGCAACTTTGGAAACTGTTATAGCTGAAACACGCCCGTCGGTAAATTCCGCAGAAATTGAAAGGTACGAATTACTCAAAGAAACACTTGAAAGCAAATAGTAGGGGCTGTCCCAGGGACCGATTGTTGATTTCTCTAGTGTGTATTAATTATTAAGGGTTTAGTTATGGATAAAGTTGAATTCAAAAAGCTATTATTTAAAGTGGCCTTCTGCACCATGGCATGCGATGGCCATATTGATAAAAGAGAAATTGATGAAATGAAAGCTATGGATAAAAACACCTCGTTTTTTGATGGGGTGGATTTGTCCGGGGAGCTTTCTGAGCTTATTGAGGAGCTAGGCCTCAAAGGTGCAAAAGTCATCGAAGAGTTATTTTCTACACTAAGAGACAACAAGCTCAACCCCATACAGGAGCTTCTGATATTGGAAGTGGCCATAAGAATAATCAATTCAGATCAAAAGCATGATGATAATGAGATAAGATTCATACACCTTTTACGGGCAAAACTAGAACTGCATGATGAAACCATTACCGATAGATTTGGTGATGTTGCTCTTTTACGTACGACTGCATTTGCTAACAATATTATCGTTGGCGATTCTGATGCTCGGTTTGCTAAAAACATTACACTGCCTGAATTGAGTGAGTTTAATGATGCGATCTCCGATATAGGAGGGGCTAGCGACTAAGTTGTTTTTTATCGTTCTTGATAAATAGTTCTTTGACCCTGCTATTCAATGGTAAGTAATCACAAAGAAATCACGCCGCATTGGATTATGCGCCTGTTTGGCGCAAAGTCGGCTAGCTTTCGATTGACTGAAAGTGGGTTAAGTGTGGAGCTTGATCCGGGTGAACGCTATGTCGTACTCACCGAGTCACTTTCCGACGAGGCTGTCTATCATCAAGGGCTGTTTTTTTCAAAACTAAAGCTTAATACTGATAAAGGTCAAAAGTTTTTCGGTGGCTTACGTAAAAGCGATGCGAAGCACCTCCATTATCATGGCGTATTAGCACCAAATGCGCCGCTGCGTAAATCGGTGTCAGAATGCGCGGGGTTACGGGTCGAAAGCGAAAAGGCCGCCGTAGAGGAAGAGGAAGCAC
>DUBF01000228.1 GCA_012960465.1 Rhodospirillales bacterium
GTTGGGTCTACAACGCAGCCCTAGAGCAGAGGCTGATGTATGGCCGCATAAACTACACCCGAAGGCGTGGCGTGGGAGGTAAATGACTTTGTTAAAACTGGTATCTATTTTTCGGGGCGTAAATCATAGCGCAATCTTGGATTCCAAATCTCTTTCCAAAAATGTCCCAGAAGCGTTTCGTGATCACTATGAGCGACTAATATTTCCAAAGGTACATACTTTTGATAAGCGAAGAATAGAAGCCTTAAAATATTTTAGAACAAATTTGTTTATAGCTATTCCCATTACACCGCTAATAATAACCGCAGGAATTTTTTTAGTCATTTGGATGGGTGATTATGACGGTTTGGCTACTCTTACAGTTATATGTGTAATATTTTGTGCAATATTGTATTTGTGGTATTGGGCTCTTTCGCCGATCACAGGTTATAAATCATCTGTTAAAGACGAGGTCTACCCCAATATATTCAGCTATTTTGGATCAGACTTTATCTATAAATCAGAAAGCCTCATGGAGGCTGAAACATTTTCAAACGCAGGTATCGTCCCTAGATTTATCAAAGAGAAATGCGAGGATTACATAAAAGGTAGATATAATGGGGCCTTAATTGAATTAACAGAGGCTCAATTGTTGACGTTTAGGCATCGTTACGATTTGAGGAGTCAAACTGTATTCCGTGGGTATCTCATTCGCTTGAAAATGAATAAAAAATTCAGCAGCCATACCGCGGTCAGAAACCATCAAGGGTGGATCCGTAAGGTTTATTCTAGGGTATTTTCCATAAATTGGTTTCCTACGAAAATTTTGGAGCTTGAGAAGGTGGGATTTGAAGACCCAGTTTTCCAAAGAAAATTTGAGGTTAGGTCATCGGATCAAGTTGAAGCACGTTACTTATTAACACCTATTTTTATGGAGAGCTTAATTGACCTAGAGCATTGTTTTGGGGAAAAGACAGTTTCATGCGCATTTTACGACAATGATCTTCTAATTTCAGTAAAACATAAATCAAACAAATTCGAGGTAGGTTCAGCCTTTAATGCTATGACATTTGTCGAGGAAAGTAAATTTATCCTGGAAGAAATGAACATAATATTTAGGGTAATAGATATACTACAACAGAATGAAAAGACCGTTATTTAATTAACTTACCTAAACGAAGCGTTGCCTAAAACCTCATCTGTCAGAATTAGTCTATTTTCTCATGAAGCTGCAACGTTGTAGTTTTTAGGAACGCCTATTCCGAACTCGAACATACAATCCAATTTGTACTGGGCAATAGGTTAGCCAAAGGTTTTTCCTGTAAATGTTGAGGATTTAATTAGCGCCAGCCATTGACCCAATTCTGTTGCTTCACCCGTCTGATCCTCCGTGCTGGTGATACTGGCTCCGGCTTCGGCTCCACCGTTTCGATTTTCCTGTCGATGCGGTTGGCAATCTGATTGATGTTGGCGTTCAACAGGGCATAGGCAGCCAGGGCGTAGACCCGGCAGTCCAAAGCCTCGTTGCGTGGCCTGATCTTCTTCCATTCCCGCTTCCGAAAACCCTTCGAGAAGCGGGTAACGATCTGTTCGGCAGTCAGTTGGCGAAAATACTCATCGTCGTAATGCGCCGGGAAATGGCAATACCCAGGACCCGGCTCTTTGATCTTCAAGCGGGCGTAGATCAGTTCCTTAGCTGTGTCGACGCCGACGGGGAAAAGCCGCACCTTTCCAACATTATTTTTGCTCGGTCGTCCG
>DUBF01000229.1:0-8444 GCA_012960465.1 Rhodospirillales bacterium
CCGATACGATTTGCGCGCCAACGGTTACCCAGGCACTTGACGCACAGCCAATTGACCCTCCAACGCTCGCCATGGGGTTTTCTATTAATGATTCACCGTTGGCTGGTACTGAGGGGAACAAAGTAACTTCGAGGGTGATACTAGACCGATTGATGAGTGAAGCCGAAGGAAACGTAGCTTTGCAAGTTACTTCGACCGCTGATTCAAATTCTTTTGAAGTCGCTGGTCGAGGCGAACTTCAACTAGCGGTCCTCATAGAAACTATGCGGCGTGAAGGGTTTGAGCTTACAATATCGCGCCCTCGAGTTGTCTATCGCGAAGACACAGAAACAGGTGAAAAATTGGAGCCAATAGAAGAAGTAATAATAGATGTTGATGATGAATATTCTGGCATTGTCGTTGAAAAACTATCCGCCCGAAAGGGCAAAATGCTTGAAATGAAATCTGTAGGTCGCGGCAAACAACGCCTAACCTTCCACGTACCGTCACGGGCCCTAATCGGCTATCATGGTGAGTTCTTAACGGACACCCGTGGCACCGGTGTGATAAACAGATTGTTTTTCGGCTACGCTCCGCACAAAGGTCCCATTGCCAGTCGCCAAAATGGTACTTTAATTTCATTGGGCGAAGGAAAGGCAGTTGCCTACGCACTCTGGAAAATGGAAGACCGAGGTCCTATGTTTATTAGTCCCGGAGACAAAGTCTATACGGGTATGATTATCGGCGAACATAGCCGTGGCAACGATCTTGACGTCAATCCTTTAAAAGGAAAACAACTGACCAATATTCGTTCGTCTGGAAAAGATGACGCTGTTGATTTAACTACACCTATCGAAATGGGGCTAGACAAAGCAATCGCTTATATTACAGAAGATGAGTTAGTTGAAGTTACACCTCAATCTATTCGGTTACGTAAACGTTATCTAGATATACATGAACGTAAACGCAAGGGACGTCATGCGGAGAAGGCGAAATAATAAATACTTAAAATGAGACTAAAGCCATTAGCCAGACACAACAAACCGCTGGAAAAGCCAATGAATTGCCGCCAGCAACAATTAAGCGCCATGCGAAAGATATATTTCGCCTTGCTGTACCAACAGTTTTAGCAAGAGCGGGAATGATAATTATGATGATCGTTGACGCAGCGATGGTCGGTCATTATTCGTCACAAGAACTGGCTTATCAAAGCATTGGATTAGCGCCGATGATGTTCTTGGTAGTTACTTTCTTCGGTCTGATGAACGGTGTTTTAGTTGTAACAGCTTTTTATTTTGGCTCTAACAACTTGAATGAATGCGGACCTATATGGCGGCGATCAATATCTTATGCAGCTACGCTCGGCATAGTCGGTGTTTTCATATCCAGCTTCGGTGAAATTTTTCTCTTGGCAACTGGACAAACAGCAAATTTAGCCAAAGGTGGGGGAGAAATTATTAATATCCTTGGCTGGTCCATGCCACCTATGCTGATCTTCGTGGCAAGTAGCTTTTTTTTGGAGGGGCTAAAGCGGCCAAAGGCTGGCATGTACATAATGATTATTGGCAATCTTGCTAATGTTCTCCTAAATTGGCTATGGGTTTTTGGATATATGGGTTTCCCTGAATTAGGTGCCGCCGGATCAGCATTCTCAACTGTTGTTGTTCGAATAATTATGGCATGCGTTATCGTTTATTATATTTGGCACTTAAAAGATCACTCCACTTTGAACATTCGTGTCCATGCCAATATGATCTTTCGCGGGGGTTGGCGAGCGTGGTCAAAAATTAGAAAAATTGGTTTAGGCGGCGGTGCAAGCAATGCCACCGAGTCGGGGGCTTTCTCTTCCATGAGCATATTCGCCGGATTATTGGGTGTTATGCCATTAAGCGCCTTCACCATCTCTTATAATATGCTAGCGCTTACGTTTATGTTTGCGCTTGGTTTTGGTTCAGCGACTGCTGTTTGCGTCGGAAATGCAAAAGGCCGGGAAGACAAAAGGGAGATGGCCTTTGCCGGTTGGACAGGCCTCGGACTAACAATCATTAGCATGTTATTTCTAGGAATGTTGCTCGCTGGATTCAGCACGCAAATTGCTGCAGGTTTTACAAACGATCCTCAATTAATGGTTCTAGCAGCCCCCATAATAGCGTTTATCGCCATAGTATTGATTATGGACGGAGGACAAAGCGTTATGGCCCATTCATTGCGGGGTTGCGGAGAAACATGGATCCCAGCAGCTCTACATGTTATTTCCTACATTTTGGTTATGATCCCACTCGGATACTATTTATCCTTAAAAGCTGGCCACGGAGCTATGGGGCTCTTTGAAAGTATATTGATTGCAAGTATCATTTCGCTCGGTTTAGCAAGTATTCGTTTTTACTATTTAACAAAGATCTAAGTCCTTAGCCCGAAGCACAATCTACGCAGAGGGGGGTGGCCAGATCAAACTCAAGTCTTTTTGAAGAGATACCTTCTCCACAGTGCAAGCAAGAACCGTATTCTCCTTCTGCAACTCGTATAAGTGCCGCATTAATTCTTTGTATTGCAATTTCTCGGCGACGCTCTTGTTCGAGCGACATTTCTTGAACTTGCATCGCATCCATACGCGACAAGCGACCCACTTGAGACTGATCCAATTCCACAGGCTTACGATCTTCCTGAGTAATTTCAGCTTGCCTTAAAAGCTCCTCTCTTTGATTTTCAAGCAGGTGCTTTATAGATTTAGTTTCACTTTTTTTTTTCATAATTCACCTAAGATAACTAACATAAATAGTAACATACATTAGTATTGTATCCATCACTCTTAAATTCTAGTTTAGAAAATAAAATTAAGAACTTTTAGGGGTAAACCTCATGACCGTTATCGATATACACACTCATATGTTTGGTAACTCTTGGCTCGAAATGCTTCATAAGCATGGTGGGCCAACTTATAGTGCAGGGACCATGGAAGATGGCCGCGACTACCTAATAGAAAAAGGTGCCGCAGCTTGCGCACTGGAAAAAGAAGCCTTCGATTATGATGCCCGCATCGTAGCCATGGATGCCCACGGTATTGATCTCGGAATCGTTTCCTTAACCTCTCCAAACGTCTACTGGGGCGGCGAAGAGATTAGTTGCGAAACTGCGCGTCTTGCCAATGATGAAATGGCGGCAGGCGAGGCAGCCTACCCAGACCGAATTCGCTGGTTTGCCTCCCTGCCGTTCGAATATCCGGATAAAGCCATAATTGAGCTACATCGTGCGATTGATAAAGGAGCCGTTGGGGTTATGGCTACTGCCAGCATAAATGGTAAACACCTAATCGATCCTTTATTCGAACCTGTCTGGAAAGAAATAAATAAACTCTCACTACCTGTTTTAATCCACCCTACCGCACCATTTGGTTCGAAAGAGGCCGAGTTTGGTATTGAACGTATATTGATGCCGGGTGCCGGATTTATGTTTGATACAACAATTGGGATTGCCCGTATGGCCGTTGACGGTTTTTTCGAGCGCTTCCAGGATTTAAAAATCATAGCATCTCATGGCGGCGGCTATATACCGTATGTTAACGGCCGTATTGACATGTTCTTTCAAGTCGAAACACTAAATAAATTAAAAATTGACAAGCTACCGAGTGAGTATTTTAGCAGGATTTATTATGATGCCGTTTTATATGATCCGGGGGCATTAGCTCTTTGCATTGACATTGCTGGCCCAGAAAAAGTGCTATTCGGCACTGACTTCCCTATGCCCTGTGACGTTCCTAAACTATTCGAAATGATAGGAACACGCCCGACAGATGAGATTAAAGCCATTAAAGGTGGCAATGCTATGAAATTATTCGGGCTTTAAAATTGTTAATTAAAGTTCCTGGTTTTATTAATATCGGAGATGTTTCACTTGAATGTTTGCACCTAGAGGTTGATGGGGCAGAAGCAAAACCAAAACTCGTATTTTTGCATGAAGGCCTTGGATGCATTGAGCTTTGGCGTAATTTTCCAGAAAATTTATGTACTACGATGGGGCTTAGCGGATTTGTCTATAGCCGCCAAGGTTATGGAGGCTCTGATCCAATACCATTACCACGACCGCTAGATTTTATGCACCAAGAAGCAATAAATGTAATTTCCCCCGTTTTGAATGAAGCAAAGATAAACTCGGCTATCCTGATCGGGCATAGTGATGGCGGCTCAATTTCTCTGATCCATGCCGGGGCCATTAAAGACCCTCGCTTAATAGCTGTCACAACAATCGCGGCACATGTGCTTAATGAAGAATTGACGGTTAAAAGTATTCGAGAGGCTAAGAAAGCCTATGAAACAAAAAACCTGAGAGAGCGATTGAAAAAATATCATGGCAGCAACGTTGATTGTGCTTTTTGGGGATGGAACGACACTTGGCTCAATCCGGATTTTTGGCATTGGAACCTCGAAGAATTTTTGCCTGGTATTAAAGTCCCCACTTTAATAATGCAGGGGGCTAATGACCAATACGGAACCAATAAACAGATCAAAGCAATTGAAAAAGGGCTTACCTGTTTAACTCAAACCGTCATAATTCCAGAAGCTCAACACTCGCCTCATCTCGAACAGCAAGAAATCACCATCAATGCAATTCAAACATTTATTGACCAGCATCTTGCTCTTGATTGATTGGCCTAAATTTTAGTACTTTAAATACTAAAATTACTTCAAATAGAATGGCAAACATAATTACTAGAGCCACTAAACCCAACCTATTAGAGAAAGTAAGAGAATGACGGTTAGTTCTGAAAAACCCATATTAATTGCAGGTGGTGGAATTGGTGGTTGTGCCGCGGCACTCGCATTGGCGCTAAAGGGATACCCCACGGTTGTAATGGAACAGGCAGAAGAATTCGTTGAAATTGGCGCTGGTATCCAATTAGGTCCGAATGTCCATAAGATGTTCATACACCTCGGCATTCAAAAAGCCATCGAAGAAATAGCATTTTACCCACGTAATATGTTTATGAATGATGGGATCACAGGCAAATTAATAACACAGGTTGATACCGGGAAGAAATTTCGTGAAAGGTTCGGAGCTCCATACGGAGTTATCCATCGGGGGGACCTACTTGATGTTTTTGTTAACGCATGCAAAGCCTCAGACCTGATTACAATGCTCACCTCAACAGAGGTAGACAAATTCGAAGAAGCCGACGGCCAGGTAAAAGTAATTACCAAAGATGCCCGGAAATTTGAAGGCAGCGCTCTAATTGCAGCAGATGGATTATGGTCTAAAATTAGATCAAGAGTAATTAATGATGGCGACCCAATAGTCTCCGGCCACATTGCCTACCGCGCAGTATTACCAATTGAAGACGTCCCAGATTTTGTTAAAAATGATGACGTAGTACTTTGGGCAGGACCAAAGTTTCATTTGGTCCATTATAAATTACGCCGTGGAGAACTATTTAATATCGTTGCTGTTTTCCATAGTGACAAATATGAAGAGGGTTGGGACGCATTTGGCGACCCTAAAGAACTTCATGCTCGATTTATAGATGCTAGAGAAGAAGTAAAAATGCTGTTAAATAAAATTAATTCATGGAAAATGTGGGTCTTATGTGATCGCGAACCCGTTAAAAACTGGTCCAAAGGTAGGGTTACACTTTTGGGTGATGCGGCTCATCCTACGCTTCAATACCTAGCAGCAGGAGCTGGTATGGCTATTGAAGATGCAGTTGTTCTCGCTGATCTCCTTCAGAAGAATAATTGTAAGTTTGAAAAAACGTTTAAAGACTATCAGCAGACCCGTTATCTCCGAACAGGTCAAGTGCAAGCAACAGCCCGTATTTATGGTCAAATCTATCACGCCAGCAATGTTGTTGCTGAACTCCGGACCCAATTTTTTAAAGGTAAGGATCCACAAAATTATGAAGGCATCGCGTGGCTTTATGATGGGATTGAAATATAAACAAAACAGATTTATCTCGGCTGATAAAATGTAATCCTTAACATTTAACTTTTGCGCTTTAACGGGGAAGATCCTGAACCGAGATAGTTAATTTTTTTTCTAGTTACCCGAGCTCTCTTCCCCCCCCCTATTTTGGCTAACTTAAGCTTTGGTCCTTTATAAATCTCGGGTGATCCTTGCTCAGCGACTAGAGAAATAGTCTTTTTAACTCTTTTACCTTTATTTTTCCTCACTTTCCTAGATTTTTTTTGTTTTTTATTACCGAGTTTGACTTCATTCTGCTTGCCTATATATATATTTTTACTCTTTTTAGATCCCGGCGTAATTTCTTCAACTGCAGTTTCCAATAATTCTTCTGATCTTTGCTGACCTGATACGTTTTTTGCCAACTTTCCTTTATATTCATGCTTTTCTTTGATCGTTCCTGAAAGGTTATTTTTGTGACCAAGTTCGCGCCTAGTTTCGCGCCTATATCCGTTCTGTTGATTATTAGTAGCCGCAGATCCGTCACCCGCCAAAAGAGCTTGAGGATATTCTCCAAGCCGATTTACACTCATACTTTTTTCAAGTTTACGGCTTGGGCCAAGAGCTTCCATGAATTTATCAGCACTTTCAGGCGCAATTTCAAAATAAGTTTGGCTTTCTTCAATTTTAATTGCACCAATATCACGCTTTTCTAAATTACCCGCCCGAATAATTGCTGGTAACAGCCAACGTGCCTCTGCTGTGTGTTTCCGTCCCACCGATAATGAAAACCATATCCCTTTCTTGAACGCATCTCGAGAGCTATCTCTAGCCTTTCTAGAATTCTTGCGAAATGAATCTCCCGCAGAATCACCTCTCTTTCGTGACCCATGCTCACGAGACACTGTATCTAAGATTTCTTCCGGTGCTGACTGACCTGATCGGTAAAGTCGAATAAAAGCACCGGCAATTTGTTCTGCACTTTGAGTTTCTAATAAACGTTCCGCAAATTCCTGTTCTTTATCTTTCAGAGGAACTGTTAAAAGGGGGTCCATCAAAATACGCTCGTCATCACGCATGCTTATTTCATGGACCGTTGGAGGATTAGACCAGACAGCATTAATCATAGCTCTCTGAAATAATCGCTCAGTACGTTTGCGTGCGTTATGCGGCACGATTAATGCGGTTGTCCCCTTACGTCCAGCACGGCCCGTCCGACCGCTTCTATGCAGCAGAGATTCACGGTTTTTTGGCAAATCAGCGTGGATCACCAAATCCAAGTTAGGTAAATCAATGCCTCGTGCTGCAACGTCAGTCGCAATACACACACGGGCGCGGCCATCACGTATTGCTTGCAGAGCATGTGTTCTTTGTCCCTGACTTAACTCACCTGATAACGCCACAACTGAAAAACCACGGTTATTAAAACGGCTGGTCATACGATTAACGGCGGCGCGTGTCGCACAAAAAACAATTGCTGTACTTGCATCGTGAAACCGCAATACATTAATAATCGCGTTTTCTCGATCATTTGCCGCAACAGTATACGCACAATACTCGATATCTTGATGTTGCTCTTGGTCAGAAAAAGTAGAAAGACGAACAGCGTTTTTTTGATAACGTTTAGCTAATGTAACAATCGATTTCGGCACCGTTGCCGAGAACATCAAAGTCCGCCGTTCCTTTGAAGCTGAATTGAGGATAAACTCTAATTCATCCCGAAAACCCATATCGAGCATTTCATCAGCTTCATCTAGCACGACAGCCTTAATCTTAGACAAGTCTAACGAACCGCGTTCAACGTGATCACGTAACCGTCCTGGCGTGCCAACAACAATATGTGCTCCACGTCCCAAAGCCCGTCGTTCAGCGCGCATATCCATTCCACCAACGCAAGAGACAACAGTTGCACCTGCGACCTCAAACAGCCATTCGAGTTCACGTTGGACTTGCAAAGCCAATTCGCGCGTTGGGGCAATTATCAAGGCCAAAGGCGAACTCTCAGGTCTATCCCTTTCATGGCCTTCTAGCAGCGCAGGCGCCAAAGATATGCCGAACGCCACGGTCTTGCCCGATCCAGTCTGAGCGGAGACGAGGAGATCCGCAGAACTAAGTTCAGGCGCCAGAACAGCCTTTTGAACTGGGGTGAGCACTGAATAACCACGTTTACTCAGCGCTTCGCCAAGCGTTGGAACAACGCCTTCAAAATTCGACATCTAAATTCTTTCGGAGTATACGTTTCGTACGCAAAACAACGATCACTTCTGCCTAAAAATCACATTATTCAAATCAAATGCGCATTGGCCAAATCACTATGTTCGGAGGTTGTACTTCTTGTTAATTCTAATGTAAAGCGCATGTAATTTTAAAATATACAAACTGCTCAAAAAAATTATTAAATGTGATGCCCATCACACTCATCCCTTCAAAAAATATGATTAGATGTTGTAAATAAGTTCATTTCGCTAGTTTTGTATACTTGAAGTTGGAGTAGCGTGATATTTGTACAAATATTATAAGAATTAATTTTAACACCTAGGAGAATTAAAAAATGCCTTATATGACACAATTTC
>DUBF01000229.1:8523-9969 GCA_012960465.1 Rhodospirillales bacterium
CGCTATGGGCGGTGGAATGGAAGCAATGCAAGCTCACATGGAGGCCAATCCCGGAGATATGGAAGGCGCTTTTGACGCTATGGGTGATGCCATGGGCCCAATGATGGGTGACATGGGAATTTCCCCAGAAATGTTTGAAGCAGCCGGCGACGCTTTCGGTGCAGTAGTAGGCCCAGCAATGATGGGAATGCCTGCAGACGCTGATGGCGGTGATATGGCCGATTGCATGGGCCATAGTATGGATCACATGATGCCAGAAGGCATGGATATGCCTCCTGAAATGGGTCCAATGTTTGAAAACATGGGCGAAACGTTTGAGGCTGTCGATATGGGTCCTCATGATATGGGGCCAGAAATGGGTCCAGACATGCCAGGCGATTTTCAAATGGGTGATCCAACATCTTTCCCTGAAGGAGATTATGGTCCAGCTGATATGGGTCCTCCAACGGGTGACATGGATGGTTGCACAGGCGACATGAACGGTTGTCATGGTGACATGACTGGCGTTACAGGCGACATGACAGGTTGCGTTGGTGATATGACTGGTTGCGAAGGCGACATGGGACCAATGACGGGTGACATGAGTGGTGTTACAGGCGACATGACAGGTTGCGAAGGTGACATGACTGGTTGCGCTGGCGACATGGGACCAATGACGGGCGACATGGGACCTGTCTACGGTGACATGGCTGGTTGCGAAGGCGACATGACCGGTTGCGAAGGTAACGTGGGCCCTGTATCGGGCGACATGGGACCGGTAACTGGTGACATGGGCGGTTGCTACGGCGACATGAACGGTTGCGAAGGTGACATGAGCACCATGACTGGTGACATGGGACCTGTAACAGGTGACATGGGCGATATGTGCGGTGATGTTACAGGTTGCGAAGGTGACATGAGTACAATGACTGGTGATTGCTCAATGGTTGCCGGTGACATGACGGGTTGCGAAGGTGATATGACAAATATCGCTGGAGACATGGGCCCTGTTCAAGGTGATTGCTCTGCAATGTCAGGTGATGTAACGGGTATGGAAGGTGATATGACTGGTTGCTCCGGTGATATGACTGGATGTACTGGTGATATGTCAGCTGTAGCTGGTGACATGACTGATTTTTCTGGTGATTGCGGAACTGCAGCACCTGCTGACTTTGGTCCTGTTGTTGACGCTCCTCCAATGCCTCCAATGGACGCTTTCGATACTGGTAGTCCTGAATTTGCCTCCCCTGAAATGACTGAGGCTCGCGCTGAAGTTAATGATGCGGCTGCGGTGAATGGAGAAGGGCAAATTGAAGTTGCTCCTGACATGGCTAATCCTGCACATGATATGGCTCCTGTAGCTCCAGATATGGCTGCCGGAACTCCTGAAGGTGCGGCTGAAATGTCCGGTGGCGGTGAATCTGCTGGCATGGGTGCTATGGACGCTGCAATGGGCGGAGACGACAC
>DUBF01000230.1:0-956 GCA_012960465.1 Rhodospirillales bacterium
GCAAGCTTAACCGGATCAGCTCTGCTGACGCACTCCAGTTTGTGACAAAGCCATGCCCGGTTCATGAGTCCCTATTTTTGCTTATCGTGATTCAAATCGGCTGGGCCCATTTTTTAATTTCTAAATCCTATTGCCTCAATTTGGACCACTGCATCGTGAACTGGACCCGGATTTGGTATGAGCACACACTCTAAAGCTGGTAAATTTTCTTCACTTAAGAACTCCGAGGCCACCTCATCAAAGATCTTAAAATGCCCAGCTTTCATTAAATAAACAGTGATTTTTACCAGATCATCTAAACTTGAGTTAGCTTTTTCGGCGTTTTCTGATAACAAATCGAATGCCGCCCAACATTGACACACTAGGCTAGGGTGTCCCTCATGATTTTCAAGTATTTTACCAAGATCTGCGGGAGTAAAACAAAAATCATTAAAACTTTGAACTATTTCACTACTTGAATTGAGGCCTAATACCCCCGAATAAAATATAAACCCCCCTGCACTTGTCGCTGAGGGGGCCGCAAAGGGCGCTTTAATAGGCCAGTCGAATGTATTCTTATCGAAATTCTTCGTGGATGCTGAGGCAGTCAACTCAATTTCGATAAGACAACCACGATGCCCCACTTCATCAAACCCCGAGACAGTAAGAGCTGTATTCTTTTCGGGGAAAATGTGATTATGAATTCGGTGAAATGTCGGAAAATCTCTTATATCAGCCAAAAATACTGTTGCATTAATTGTATCAGATAAATCTAACCCCTGCTTTCGCAAGGTCCTTTCTAATTCTTTGTAGACATGCCAACTTTGAGACGCAATTGGGCCGTCTCGACTGTCCGGGTGACTACGCCCTGTCTCAAGAAAACGGCCTTCCATGGGTAAATCTTCGAAGGAATTGACGAGAGGTTTGCCAGGCTCCGAGGTTTTAATAGGTATATGCCCTGCCGTAAAAACTAACGG
>DUBF01000230.1:967-1682 GCA_012960465.1 Rhodospirillales bacterium
TGATGCCGCTGGTAAAACCTCGTCATCCATTGCCGCAACAACCTCCCGAGACGGCAAATTTGGATTTTCATCAGGACAAACCGCGATTGCGTCAATACCTATCGTAAAATACGGATCTCCGAATACTTCTGATACCCCAAGGCCACTACTTGGAGACGGTACCTTTTGCAATACCTGGCGAATGTCCTCATAAATAGGAAAAAATCGTTTATCTTTTTGCCAAATATGCTGCCGGAGAATTTGGTCGCCACCACTACCCGCCATTTCAAGTACAGCGTCCATATTTTTATGAGAAAACCAAGAATCATAGGCAACTTTGCTTTCTAAACTATCAACCATGCTAAACCCTTGTTTTTTATTATAGCCACCAACCGGGATATCATTAAAACCCCTGCGGCTATCACTTTTATTAGAAGGCCTAACACCCGACAAAAATACAAGTCCTCCAGCCTTAACGGCCGCAGGATATCTATGCACGTTGGTTGGCGAATAATCAAAAACAATTAATGTTTTATTTCCCATTGGTCGGCCCCGTTGAGTAGTCCAGTTTGAATGTTAGTGCATGACCGGCTTGGTTGCCATCGGCACGATGGTTTCCGGGGCTGGCGGGCGGTAATACCAACCGACATTGATTAGTACTCATGCGCCCATTTCCTGAGGCCGATGGACATTATTCTCCATGCTTGGTCGATCAGTTTGTTCCAAGCTTCGGAAC
>DUBF01000231.1:0-582 GCA_012960465.1 Rhodospirillales bacterium
CTTCTAAAAACCCAAAATGGTACTATCCTTCTCCTAACTCTGTGAATAGAACTATCCTAAAATCCGTCTGTAGTCGGTGAGTTAGATAATGAAGATATTACTGATCATAACTACACTCTTTTTTCCTTTGGTTTTCTCAGCTGCGTTATTATCAAATAATTTAGAAGAGGCGGAACGTCTTTATTATGATCATCGAGTAAACTTCTTTGATACGAGCTTAATTACAAATGAGTATCTATGTTCCATAGCAATTAAAAACAATATTCCAGAATGGGAAACGGCAGAAGAATATAAAACTTATATCCATGAAGCACTATTACGTGGCTTTGGCCAAACAAAATGTGCACAACTCACTGGAAGATTTAAAGATGTAATGAATTAAAAAGTGAAGATGCACAAACAAAGTACCTCTATCAGCTATAGGCTTCACCCATCTGTTTTTGATAGTCATGTTTCCAAATTTGAAGTTGATTGATAGCCCCCTCATAAACATGCTCTGTGAGTCATTTTAAGAGTCATACAGAGTCAGTAAATTTCCAGACTCCCTTCCACCACCAGATACACCTAAAGATAGACTCAGTG
>DUBF01000231.1:592-47926 GCA_012960465.1 Rhodospirillales bacterium
GTTAAAGATTTCATCTAATTCAACGGAGAAACTATCTTTGAGACCATCACCACAATGAAGATATTCAGTTAGATATTTCATATTGAAGATTGTAAACAAGAATCATCAAAGAAGAAAACTATCCAATAGAAGTATAATTATAATGATGATGATTCAATGATGATAATGATCTTAGTTTTATTATCCAAGAAGACCATCTTTACAGCAGTTAAGAGGTATTAAGAAGGAGGAGAATAAAAGATAACGACCATAGTAATTCTTCTTGTTAAGAGGTGGATAAGAAGCATTATCTTAGTACTTTCTTCTTTTCCTCTTTGTGTTCCCTAGTATCTCTATCATACGTGAACTTTTTTATATTCTAGTGCTGATATCCTCTATTATACTGGTATTGGGGGATAATCTGAGATGGAAAGAGACCTTCAAAATAGCAGACCTTTTAATATGCACCTTGTCTGCACGCATACAGGGGCTGCAGATCTTATGGATCAGATAATCCAGCAGTATTTTCCTGATGATAAAAGCAAAACCCTCAATAAGAACTTAGGTGTTCTCCTGCTGGATCTCTATGCAACATGGTATGAAGATCCGGACAGTTGTTTGGCTGTCTATATGTCCCAGAGGTTCTATAAAGCTAAGAGCCGTTACAATGCCCTGAGTATCAGTCATCAGATTATTGATGTAATAAGGGTTCTAAATGATGCAGGACTAATTGGATTGTTTAAAGGACAGCAATCAACCATAAAAGGTAAGCCCGGAAGACTCACCCGAATATGGGCAGATCCACCCCTGATTAAATTATTCGAAGATGTTTCTTTCTCCATGAAAGACATCCATCAGATTGAGAATAAAGAAACCATCATCCTTCGAGATGAAGAAAAGAACGATATGGAATACGAGGATACTCCAGACACAAGACGTATGAGGGCTGTTGTGGAGGCTTATAACAACCTTCTGGACCGCACTTTTATTGACATACCAGAGCTTAAAACTGCGGTCTTGGAAGCTACTGATGGAAGCTCAGTACGTGTCAGTCAGCAGAATAAGTCGGTATCTCGTATCTTCAGCCGGTCCAGCTTTGATCTGGGGGGAAGATACTACAATGCTTGGTGGCATCTAATATCCAGCTTCTGGAGAGAGAAGATCCTTATTAATGATAGTCCTACTGTTGAAGATGACTACAGCGGAATGTTAATTGCACAACTTTATGCTGCTCAGAATAAACAAATGGAAGGGGATGCATATTCCCTTGGACTGGAGGAAGAACATCCTTTTGATAGAACCATCCTCAAGAAGATCATTCTATTAGCTATTAATAGTGAAAATCTAACATCTGCCGTAAAGGATGCATCTTACCACATCCGTAAAGAATGGAAGGATGTTGTCTTTACAAACAAACAGGTCAAAGAGGTTATTGAATTCTTTAAAGCGAGACATCCTTTGATTGCAGACCAGATTGCTTCGGATGCTGGTATTCGCTTGATGCGACAGGATTCGGATATTGCTGAGATTATTATATCCCAGTTCACTGAAGAAGACATTCCCGTCTTAACCATTCATGATTCATTTATTGTACCGTGGGGACAAGAGGATAAGCTGCGAGAAAGAATGTATGCAGCATTTGAGAAAGTAACAGGGGCTAAGATCACCAAGATCACTCGAGATGGTATTGATATGACCACCTTTGATCGGGAGAGATATCGATCACCATCCCACCGTGCTGATGTGATCAATCAGCTTAATCCTTTTAGGACGGATGGATATAAAGAACGTATGAGAAAGTTTGAGAAGAGTAATTAGATGGGAGACGATCTAGACCCTGTTATTTTTGTAATGATGTGATCCATATCACACTCGTTAACCCAAAATTTAAGCGATACTCTTTTATAATAATTATAATCAGGGGTGGTTTGAGTGAATAGTTCAAGCATATTATCAAATGCAGTATCCGGTATGCATGCAAGCTCTTTGCAGCTTCAAGCTACGGCTAATAATATTGTTAATGCTGGTCTATCCAACTACAAAGCAGTCCAAGTTAAAGACACTGTTCCAAAAGCTAATACTATCCCAGACAATCTTAGAAACACTAAAGATATAACTCCTAACCTAGTTAATGAGATGGTTAACTTAATCCAAATTCAACACTCATATACAGCTAACGCAAAAGTAGTTGAAACTTCTGAAGAGCTTGTTGGATCCTTATTAGATATCATGGCCTAATGATTTAACGATGACGATCCAGACCCTGTTATTTTTGTAATTATCTGGCCTGACTTATTTATATATCTAAGCCTCCCTAAATTCTTTGGGTGGGGTCATCTTAATCCTCCAGAGATCTGAATATCCTGAGACTGTGACTGCTAATTAATTATCGGCCTGGCACAATTGTGGCACAGTCAGGTACAAAATAACCCTGTTAACTCCTTGATTAGATGTCGTGACTGACTTACATTACTTAGGTGTTGAGCCTTGAATTTTATAGGGTAATTAAGGTTTTTTAATGTGTCGGAGCGTGGCGCAGTCTGGTAGCGCACTTCGCTGGGGGTGAAGGGGTCGTAGGTTCGAATCCTATCGCTCCGACCAATAGAAACCAATGG
This sequence comes from Rhodospirillales bacterium, assembly GCA_012960465.1. Classification (GTDB taxonomy): domain Bacteria; phylum Pseudomonadota; class Alphaproteobacteria; order Rhodospirillales; family UBA2165; genus TMED23. The sequence goes on from DUBF01000231.1 coordinate 3,187, forward strand.
CTTAGCTGGAAACGGCTAGGTTATTTTTTTAATTTGGTAACATTTGTTGGTTATTTTGGGTTATTTTTGATCTCGATTACTGCAATGTAGCAAAGATTTTGGTGAGTGATGGTAAAATGGAGGTTGTTGCTTTCATCGGATTGCTAGCTGAACTCTCGCTGTACCGAAACTACTGGTTTTCCGTATGGGACCAATGTCCGCTTTGGGTCATAAACGGGCTCTTTTTACTTTGCGGGATTATGTCTGCTTTAGGGGGTAAAGCAGACATGAATTTAAAGCCGCTAGATGTCTGCTATTAGCCAAAAGCGGACTCATTTCTTGTATAGCGAAGGACCGCGGTTTGATTTTATTATTCCGAGTTACAAAAGCTCGCGTGCTGGTCCATGAGATCCGGGATGGTGGTTTGTTCTCGTCTGCCGAGGCCGCATTCCGTGGCGATACCGAACCGTTCGATGGCCGATGATGCAGCCGCTATTCGACGTTCCGTTCCGCCTTGACCACCAGTCTGATGGAGCAGTCCCAGATAAAGCTCGGTATCATTTCCCAAGTTCAAGTTCTTCAAAGGGGCATAGTATGCTTCGTCGTCCCGTTCTTTCGGGACGGGGAAATGTATCCACGATATCGGACGGGCAACCTTCCGAGCGACACCATTTGCAACGTCAACGAGATGCGCGGTATCTTCAGGCTCGCAGAAATGCTTGTGCCCGGAATCGCCATAGCAAAGGTGAATACCGGCTTCAACTCCCGGGGGTACTAGATCAACCAGTCCGGCTAGACGAGAGGTTATTTCATCAAGAAGTGTCTCACCGATATGGTTCTCCGACAGCCCCTCCAGCAGAGAAAACTCGCTAACTGCTTCCCATTGGATAGACAGTTTTTCGGCCGGTATTGTATTGATCATCTTGTCAAATTCTTCACCCAGAGCGCGGCTGTATGCTTGTTCAAAGATATTCCTTGATTCCGGGGCCACATAAAAAGTAGCCACAGATAATGGCGTTGGAAGCCCGACCATAAACCGTTTGTCATCCGGGATGATGCCATCTGCCTCCAGTCGTTTATAGGTTTGATAGGACTCGATGGCCGCATCGCCATAGCCTAGGTTGGGGAATTCAATCTCATCGGGAGTCGATATGCCCTCAACCACTTCGAAAGGTGGAAAAGGAACATAAATATTTTCAGCTTCCTGCTGGCGCATTTGCGGGCTCTGGCCAATGCGTTTGTTTTGCCAACGGATCCAAGTATCCCGCTCTCCCACCTCGCCGTCCGGCAAACGTTTCAAGTGCTCGCCCAGGTGGGCCATAGATGTGCGAAACATCTCTTCCGCACTGGCAAAAGGGCCACTTCCTACAAGATGAGCACCAAGAATTTCAACAGATTCGGTCATAATTAAATCTCCTTCAAAAGCGGTACGGAATAGGATGAGCGAGTAATCAAAATCTTTGTTAAGCGGCCATTCCTAGGTTGTTAATATCTCGCTCGTCCCAGAGTTTTCTAGCCATAGTTAATGCTTCCTTATGTCCGCTAGTTTTTCTTAGCGTTTCGAGGGCTATGGCAGTGGTTCCAATAATAGCTCCTATAGCATATTCATCTTTATCACTACCGTCCCAAACGTTTTTTAACCTTTTTAAGTCTATATTCTCGTCAAGAGGTTGCCGAGATTTGTCTAAAATTGGTGGCCATATGAAGGAATTCAATTTGCCTTTATGCACAGTCGAAACTTCGGTTGGCTTATTTGGACGACATTCTATTTCACCGCCGTCTCCGCGAAAGACAGCCATGTGGGGTTGATTTAATAGTTGAGCTGTAAGTTGGTGTGTTTGCATAAACCCCCGATGGAAAATTCCTTGTAACAAGCATGAAGCATTAAACGGATTAATTAACCTGGCAATGGTGTGAACCGGGGATCGCAGGCCAAGAACTGATTTCAGTTCCATAATTTCTTTTAGTCGTGGCGAAATATTCTCAAGGGGCAAGTAAGCAAAGTTATTTTTGCCGATTTTAGTTGCTGCATCCTTAAGTGACTTAGCTATGGGTAAGCCTAGTGCTTCTATTGCATCCCGAGTATAAATACGGCCCGTCGTATGACCCTCAGTTCCATGCATAAAAATACTTGTACCATTATGGCTAAGCATTAATGCCGAGAGCAAAAACCAGGGTAGTTGTCGCCGCTTTCCAGCATAGGAAGACCAATCAAGATCAACCTTTACCGGTACATTTGGTAATTCAAGAGAAGAGCGAACGCTGCGCACAAAGCCAGCGATTTCTTCAGGGGTTTCCTCCTTAAATCGAAGTAACATGAGAAAAGCTCCAAGTTGTTCTGCCCTAACATCTCCTGCCATAATCATATCCATGGCAGTTTTGGCCTCTTCCTGGGTGAATGGCCGAGACTTGGTTTTACCTCTGGCAAGTATTCGTACGTATTGTGCGAATGAATGTTCTATTTTTTCAACCAATTGCTATAAATCCATTCTTTTCTGACTGGGTTTTAGATTAGCATTTCAACTTAAAATAATAATAGTCTTATTTTTTAAATTACTGATACAAAAAAATATTTAATAAAACTATTTTAAATAAGGCGCTGATAAGATGGAGATTTACTATAACTATAGCAAATTAATCAAAACTATATCCAACCCAGTGTCCTACAATTTCCGGCGATAATCATTAAACACGTTATTATATGCAATGCTATCCAAAAGGTTCGCATTGCTAACGCACGTTTAACTTCTAATTGAGTAATGGGGAGGAACTCGGGTTTATCGTTATCAGTATTCCCTATTGGCATACCCACGGTTCTCGCCCACATACGCAAGAACTTTCTCTGTCCACTCATTAAAAATTTCCTTTTTTTTGACTATTTATAGAACCAGTGTTCCAATTATTTTTTTAAATATTTACCACTGCTTATTTTACATTTGACCAAATTCGATAAGTAATTTCTCTTTTATGTTTTCGTACATAATTAGATCATGTTTATTTATAGACATGATGTGCTCAATTAGTTCCGGCGTGATATGCACATTTATATTTTTAACATTACGTTTATCGTATTTTACGGGTTTCCATCCAAATTTACTGGAGAGAAGGGTTATTGACTTATCAAAATATTCAACCAAACCAATGCCTGAAAATTTTTCTGATAGGTTTTCCAGGGCTCTTTCACTAATGGGGTAGTTAGATTTTTTCCGTAAAGTTTTTGAAACCAACATTTTACATTGATAATCACTATAGTTTTCTGGATTGGTTTTAATACTTTCTAGGAGAGTTTGAATGTTGCCATTACGATCTTGCAGCCGCTCTGGATGGTTAATAACCCACTCCTTATAGTGAGATATTGTCCGGGCTATTGGGTGACGGAGAAAGGTAATATATGTTGATGGAAACGAGAAGCGCTGATGCAGGCCAAAATGAAAATGACCTATAAGTGCTCTGTAACTTGGATTGACAATAAGAAGGGATTCTAGATTATCTAAAAGCTGTTCAGAGTTTTGATTATAATAAGTAAGAACATTTTTGTAACCATATTGCTCATCAACTATTTGCCTCAATGTTGTTCCTGCTGTTTTTGGAATGTGCAGGAAAAAATAAAATGGACTCAAATTATTTTCTTTCATAAATTTTATATACATTATTATTACATTTATAAATTACCTTCCAGCAAATAAACTATATTTGGAATTAATAATATACCGTAATATGGTATCTTTGATTTAATGCAGAAATATTTTTTAAAGAAGTAGTGGTTAGAAATCTTCTTCTTTACCTCCTCAGGCTTACCTGAAATATTAAATAAAAACGTTCAATATTTAAATTGAAAGTATAAATGGAAAAAACCGAAATTTATAAACTTGATGATTTGTTGAATACAGATGCAAGGGGCCTAGTAGCTCTCGTTGGGGGTAAACAGCGGAATATATTTGTGGTGCGAAAGGGAGATCAGGTTTTTGCTTATTTAAATTGGTGTCCTCATAATCAAGTGTTGATAGACCAAATTCCTAATAAATTTTTTAATGCAGATAAATCTTATATACAGTGTTCTAAACACGGCGCTTTATTTGGAATTGATAATGGCCTGTGTATCGAAGGGCCTTGTGAAGGCGAACGATTAAAATCTTTGGATACCGTTATTGAAAACGGTATAATTTATCTTGTTGAATAATTTTAACTTCTACCGACTATTAACATTCAAAAATATGTTGGGTCTGTTACTTTTGCACTAATGCCTGCCGTCCCGCTTGGGTCAATCTACATACTAACCAATCGGGTTTGATTGGATTATTAAACCACGGTTCTGCCCAGCCTTTTTTCAAGCAAGAATTGATAGTTCGCGAACTAATTTTTTGTCCATCACTATCGAACAGTGGAAGTTTTCCCCCAGCTTGATCTAAACCTCGCTGTAACCATTTAATTTGAACGTTGGTCGGTCCGTTAACTAAGTTGGTTTCTGAGGTCTCAAACTTCTTTACGTTCACAGCCTGCCTCCGTTGAACGTTTATGAAATCTTTGCCATAGTAGATTAAAATACTTAAAAGTCCAAACTAGGAATTAGGGAGCCTTATCTTGAATAGGGAAGAAAAAACAAAATTACTATATGTTACAGCAGGTTCTATAACAGAAGCAGACAAAATAGCTACGAGATTAGTTGAAGAAAAACTTGTTGCGTGTGCTAATATTTTAGGAACTTCAACTGCCATCTATCAGTGGGAAGGAAAATTAACTAAAGAGAAAGGGGTTATTCTTATCCTTAAAACTACAGCTAAATTAGTTCAGAAATCAGTGAAAAGAATTATCGGGTTACATAGTTACGAATGCCCCGCCGTTATTGTTCTAGATATCCAAGATGGAAACAAAGAATTTTTAAGTTGGATTAACAATGTTACCAACCCGAACTATGAGGGGTAATATTCTGGCTAGATAAAATTTTGATGGGAAAATGAAGAAAAATTAAATTTGGACCCCAGCAACCGCTTGAGCTGCAATTCCTTCTCCTCTTCCGGTAAAACCAAGTTGTTCTGTAGTTGTGGCTTTAATATTAACTTTATCGCAAGTAATTTCTAAAATTTTTGCTATATTATTCTGCATCTTATCTCTATAGCTATTAATTTTAGGTCTTTCACAGATAATTGTTAGATCTATATTTATAATATTTCCATCACGTTGGTTAATTTCATTACCTGCACGAGTTAAAAAAATTTCTGAAGCACAATTTTTCCATTTAGGATCAGATGGTGGAAATATTAAACCTATATCACCTGCACCAACGGCGCCAAGAAGCGCATCTGTTATTGCATGCATTGCAACGTCGGCATCAGAATGTCCTTTCAGTGATTTATTAAATGGAATTTTAATCCCACACAATGTAACTGATTTCCCAGTTTTGAAACTATGGACATCGGTCCCAATGCCAATCCGTATAATCTTGCTTTCTTTATTTAAATTTAGGAGTTGTTTACCCCTCACTAAATCTTGGCACGTAGTTACTTTAAAGTTTTGTGAGGATCCTTCGATAATTTTGACTTTAACCCCATTTGCCTCGGCAATCGCAGCATCATCAGTCAGCGCAAGGCCTTTGGTAGCTTTGTGAGCCGCCATGATAGTCTCATAATTGAAACCTTGTGGGGTTTGTGCTTGCCATAAATTTGTACGATCAACTGAACCTATAACCGTATTATTTTTAACACGTTTAAGGCTGTCTTTAATTAGAAGGCCAGGGATCGAAGCTAAATTGTGATCTTCAAGGGAGGTAAGTAAGGCATCAATAATGTCTCCAGTAAAAAATGGGCGAGCCGCGTCGTGGATAAGAACATATTTTGGATTGATATCTTTATAACTTTCTAGACCGAGGCGTACGGACTCTTGGCGTTGATCTCCACCAAATACAGGTTCAAGTAACTTTATGCCTTTGGTCGCTTCCGTATATAATTCTATGTCGTCTGGATGAATGACGACCCTTAAATGTTTGATGCGAGGATGAGATCCCAAAATATTTAAGCACCTGGTGAGCAAGCTTAGACCGTTTAGTTTCACATATTGCTTTGGTATTTCCCCTCCAAATCTGTTTCCGCGTCCGGCGGCAACTACTAAGGCAACGCAGTCTAATGATACTTTGTTTGATAAATTCATAGTTTTTAACTATTCCAGTCTTTAGAAGTTATTAAAGCTTGCATTAACAATGCTAGAATAGAACATAGATTTTGCAAGTATTTTGCGCCAACGACAATCTTTGGTTATAAAACTGTATGAATATTTTCCTGCTTCAAGTAACCGCCTTTTTAACACTCATTCCACCCTCTTTACTTTATTTGAGGCGTGAGGCTAAAAAAGATTCTCTTTTTTGGTCGGTAATTTTGGTTGCTCTTTGCGGCACCTTACTATGGGTTTATATCCAACAATCAGAGGGTTGGCGCACTGGCCTTTCTGCGGCTTTATGGTTAACTATTTCAGCATGTCTAATAATTTATATTATCATAGCCAACGTTACGGATGATGCTTGGCGCCTAACTAGTATATTATTCCCCTATCTTTTATTACTTGGATTACTGGCTATTATATGGAACCAAGTTCCCGAACAACCTTTTTTAGGTAATATTCCTTTAGCATGGATTGGAACGCACATTTTAGTTTCTCTTGGGACCTATGGACTGCTAACGTTAGCTGCGTTGGCAGCATTCGCTGCTGCGCTTCAAGAGCGGGCATTAAAAACTAAAAAACGAACTAAATTAGCACGCCAATTACCATCCATTGCAGCCAGTGAAAAACTTGTGGTAAATTTATTAATCGCTTGTGTCATCGTGTTGAGTATCGGGCTGACTACTGGGGTAGCATCTTTGTATATATCAACTGGATACTTTCTGTCATTCAACCACAAAACAATTTTAACGCTCATTGTTTTTGTAATTGTTATTTTTATACTGTTTGTCCATTTTAACACTGGAATACGTGGACGACTGGCTATGAGGTTTGTATTATTAGCATATTTATTGCTGACTCTTGGCTACCCAGGTGTTAAATTTGTGAAAGATATTTTGCTTTCTTCTTAGGCAAATTTAAAAATTTACTTTAAAATTATATTCTTTTTAATTGCATTTTATCCATTTTCGCCTAATAAATACGCAAATTATAAGGATTAATTGTGAAAATCAAGATAGGTCCAATTGAACTTGACAACAATGTAATTCTTGCACCAATGTCAGGTGTCTCCGATATGCCTTATCGAAGATTAGCAAAAAGAAATGGTGCAGCTTTGGTCATCTCAGAGATGATTGCAAGTCAAGCTATGGTTTATGCAAATAGAAAAACTATGAAAATGGCTAGTAATTGCGCTGAAGAGTTTCCAATGGCAGTTCAATTGGCCGGATGCGAGCCGAAATTAATGGCAGAAGCTGCAAAACTAAACGAAGATCGTGGTGCCGCAATTATAGATATAAACATGGGTTGTCCGGTAAAAAAGGTTACCAAGGGTCATGCTGGCTCAGCGTTGATGAAAGATGAAAAACTTGCTGGTCAAATAATCGAATCTGTTGTTAAAGCTGTCAAATTACCAGTAACTCTAAAAATGAGAACAGGCTGGGACGAAAATTCAAGAAATGCTCCAATATTAGCTAAAATAGCAGAGGATTCTGGCGTCCAAATGCTAACAATCCATGGAAGAACGCGTAACCAATTGTATCGCGGTAAGGCTGATTGGAGTTTCATCCGAAACGTAAAGAAAGCAGTTTCTATTCCTGTGATAGGTAATGGTGATGTAACAAAAGTCGATCATGCTGCTGTACTTTTAGAGCAATCTGGTGCTGATGGTGTTATGATTGGTCGTGGGACATATGGTCGCCCTTGGTTTATCAGCCAGGTTAATCATTTTTTAAAAACTGGAGAACGTTTAGAAAATCCAGAAATATCAACTCAATATGAAATAGTTATCAATCACTATGGAGAGCTAATTGCCCACTATGGCCGAGAGCGAGGTCTAAGAGTAGCTCGTAAGCATATAGCTTGGTACACCAAAGGACTTCCGGGTTCAGCCGGATTTAGGGATGTTTTTAATCGGATAAATAATATTGCTGAGGCTAAGTTAGCACTTAATAGCTTTTATTTGCCATTACTTGAACGCAATGTAGCTTAAATGCCTATGAAAAGTCATAGTTATGCCCTTTTTTGAAGAGTCTCTAAATATTAAAAGTGATAATATTTTAAACGGCCTCGGTTCTAGTATCATAGTAATTGATGATCGTTCCAATATAGCCTATCTAAATAGCTCGGCGGAACAATTCTTCGCTGGTAGTCAAACGCAGTTAAAAGGACAAGAAATTGGTCAATTATTGCCATTTGATAGTCCTCTAATGACTTTAATAAAACAGGTTCAATTAAGTGGTAGCGGTGTTTCTGATTATGGCCTTACGCTTGATACTCCGCGTATAGTGAAACAATTGATAAACGTTCAAGTTACCCCGGTATTAGATTATCCTGGGTTCGCAATTTTGAATATATTTAAACGTTCGATGGCTGATAAAATTGATCGCCAACTTACCCATCGTAATACTGCTAGATCGGTATCAGCGATGTCCGCAATGCTGGCTCATGAAGTTAAAAATCCCTTATCTGGGATCCGCGGCGCTGCACAATTATTAGAACAAGAGGCTACCGGTGGGGATCAGGAATTAACTCAACTAATTTGTGATGAGACTGACCGGATCTGCGAACTTGTTGATCGAATGGAAGTGTTTTCGGATCAGCGTCCACTTGAACGGAAGTCAGTAAATGCACATAAAGTATTAGAACGGGTGCGTCAAATTGCGCAAAATGGCTTTGCTGAAAATATCAAGATTATTGAGAAATATGATCCTTCGTTGCCATCCATAAATGGCGATCACGATCAATTAGTACAGATATTCTTGAATCTAATAAAAAATGCTGCTGAAGCAATAAATCATGAAAATGGTGAAATTATTTTGAGTACGGCCTATCAGCATAGTGTGCACTTTGCACTACCTGGAAGAGTATCGCGGGCCCTTTTACCATTGGTTATTAGTGTGCAAGATAATGGGACTGGTATACCTGTTGAACTTCAAGATCATTTATTTGAGGCTTTTGTGACCTCTAAGTCAAATGGAACAGGGCTTGGCCTCGCTTTAGTAGCTAAAATGATTGATGACCACGGTGGGGTAATCGAATTTGATAGTTATCCAGGCAAAACAGTATTTCGCGTGATCCTTCCTATGTCTACTAATCCTGATGAAACGGATTAGATCAAGGAGTATTTTATTTGTCTAACTCAACGATTTTAATTGCTGATGATGATACTGCAATTCGGACAGTTTTAAACCAAGCTCTGAGTAGAGTTGGTTACGATGTGCGCACAACGGGTAATGCCGCGACATTATGGAAATGGGTTAGTGAGGGTGAAGGGAAACTTGTTATAATAGATGTTGTGATGCCAGATGAAAATGGACTAGATTTGCTCCCGCGTATAAAAAAACTTAGGCCAGATCTGCAAGTTATTGTGATGAGTGCCCAGAATACTTTGATGACAGCAGTCAAGGCCACCCAACGAGGAGCATTTGAATATCTACCAAAACCATTTGATTTGAATGAACTGTTGCTTGTTGTAGAAAGAGCTCTGCAAACTAAACAAGATAATAGTTGGATAAAATTTTCAGAGACTTCAGCCGAGGAACAACTTCCTTTGATTGGGCGGTCGGGAGCAATGCAAGAGGTCTATCGTTCATTAGCTCGGTTAATGAATACAGATTTAACAGTCTTAATCACAGGAGATTCTGGAACTGGAAAAGAACTAGCAGCCAGAGCTTTGCATGACTATAGCGGCCGAAAAAACTTTTCATTTATAGCCATAAATATGGCAGCTATACCGCGTGAATTAATTGAAAGTGAACTTTTTGGTCATGAAAAAGGTTCGTTTACTGGAGCCGTCACGCAATCATCAGGCCGTTTTAAACAAGCTGAAGGCGGTACATTATTCTTAGATGAAATAGGTGATATGCCTGCAGAAGCTCAAACTAGACTATTGCGTGTCCTTCAAGAAGGTGAATACACGACAGTCGGGGGTAGGGTGCCAATACGGACCAATGTGAGGATTGTTGCTGCTACCCACCGCGATTTAACCCAACTCATTCGCCAAGGTTTATTCAGGGAAGATCTCTACTATCGTCTAAATGTTGTTCCAATCCGTATGCCTTCGTTAAGAGAGAGGCGAGAGGATATACCTGAATTAGTAAAACATTTTCTGACAAAGTCAGCAGAGGAGGGTTTGCCATGGAAAATGATAGATAAGCAAGCATTGGAACAACTTCAAGTTTATAATTGGCCAGGAAACGTTCGCGAGTTAGAAAACGTAGTGCGCCGTTTAGCTGCGCTATATTCTGAAGACACTATTGGAATTGACGTTATTGTGTCGGAACTATCAGATATAGCTAGCCCTATAAGCGAAGCGAGTAAAAGTAATGGTATTAGTGAAGCAGTTGAGTTACATATCCAAGATTACTTTGCTATACATAAAGGCACCTTGCCAGCGGGTGGGCTCTATGACCAAATTTTAAAAGAGGTGGAACGCCCCCTTATTACGCATACGCTGCAGTTTACACGAGGAAATCAGTTAAAATCTGCTAAATTATTAGGATTAAACCGCAATACATTACGGAAAAAGATTCGAGAATTAAATATTCCAGTAACCCGCGTTCCTAAATAACCAGTTATGATAATAAACTCTAAATATATATTCATTAAGCTTTAGATGAGCAATTAAATGTTAGATGTTCAAACTAAATCGAGATTTAGAACGATGCCTCGTTTGTTCAACTCGCCGCGTTTAACCAAGGTGCTTGTTATTCTGATTGCTACTTCTTTATGTATATCAGGTCTGGCGACAATTATTATATTATCCGAGTTTTCTCCACTTAACCCTAATCTTGGTAGTGTAATTGCCTTACTGAACCTAGATTTAGGTCTAGCAGTATTGCTAGGTGTCGTGCTTGTTAGAAAAATTATTCATACTTGGTTTAAAAACAAATTTAGTCCAGCAGGTTCAAAACTCCATATAAAAATGGTTATTTCATTTGGTATGGTGGCCATTATTCCTGCGTTACTTGTCGTTGTGTTTTTGGGTTTATTTCTGAATTTTGGAATAGAAACTTGGTTTAATAAACGTGTGCGAACAGCGGTGAATGCCTCAACGGTTGTTGCGCAATTATATTTAAAAGAACACCAACAAAATATTCGAGGGATTGCCCTTTCAATGGCGAACGATTTAAATAGAGCTGCACCGAGAATGCGTCAGAATCCTCGATTACTTAAAGAATTTATAATAACTCTATCGGATTTGAAAAATCTCTCAGAAGCTGTTGTTGTTAATAGTAGTGGAAAAACTCTAGCTCGATCCCAACTTAGTTTTTCTTTAGGATTCAATTTTTCAAATGATGATTTATTGAAAGGTATCCTTAACGGTCGGCCTGGCGAAGTGATAATTATTACAAATCAGTTTGGTAACACTGTTCGGGCTGGGGTAAAACTGGAAGCTTTTTTCGATACATATTTATTAGTTGGTAAATTCGTCGATGCTCAGGTACTTCAGCATATAGCTCAAACCACAGGTGCAGCTGACAAGTATCTCTTATTAGAAAAAAATATATACAATCTTCAAACTAAATTTATGTTTGTCTTTGTCCTAATTGCTTTTTTACTCTTACTATCAGCGATTTGGATTGGGTGGTCCATCGCCTCAAAGATCTCAACACCAATTGGAAAACTGATTGATGCAGCAGATAATGTAGGTAAAGGTGATTTGACGACCAAAGTTGATTATGACAAAAGAAAGGATAAAGATGAGGTCGGGAAACTTAGTCATTCATTCAATCTAATGACCGAACAATTGCGTAATCAGCAGTTTGGGCTTATCGAAGCAAACCGTCAATTGGATGAAAGAAGGCGTTTTACAGAAGTAGTACTCTCGGGAGTTTCAGCCGGGGTCATTGGCCTCGATAAAAGGGGTTGTATTCATCTTTCGAATAGATCTGCGTTCGAATTATTATCCATTAAATTAGAAGAACATGTAGATGAGCCTCTTGGTGTTTGTATCCCTGAAATGGTTAGTTTGCTAGATGAGGTTATTGCCAACCCAAGCCGTATCGTCAATGGAGAGATTAAATTAGGTCGTAACGGTTGGCAAAAAACTCTAGTCGTATCTATAGCGGCGGAGAAAATAAAACAAGAAATTATTGGTTTTGTTGTAACATTTGATGATGTTTCCGAATTGCTTTCAGCCCAACGAAAAGCAGCTTGGGCTGATGTAGCCCAGCGCATTGCACATGAAATTAAAAACCCTTTGACGCCTATCCAACTTTCTGCTGAACGCCTAAAGCGGAAGTATAAGGCAGAAATAAAATCAGACCAAAAAACATTTTTGATGTGCACGGATACCATAATTCGACAAGTTAAGGACATAGAACGGATGGTTGATGAGTTTTCTTCATTTTCAAGAATGCCAGAACCCGACTTTAAAGCTGTGAATCTTTCTGAACTTTGCACACAAAGTGTTTTTTTAGAACAAAATAGATTTCCCGATATCGATTATATAATTAATACTGGAGAAGTAGAAATAATTATTTCAGGTGATCGACAACAAATAAGCCAATCTCTAACAAACATTATGAAAAATGCAGCAGAATCAATTATTTATGATTCTAATTTGAAGAAGGAAATTAAAGGGAAAATTCAATTGGATCTCTTAAATAAACCTAGTCAGATTTTTATTCATATTTCAGATAACGGGGGTGGATTTTCAGAAAATTTGATAGACCGGATCTCTGAACCTTATGTGACGACGCGTGAAAATGGTACTGGATTGGGACTAGCCATTGCCACTAAAATAATGGAAGATCATAATGGTGAGATTTTACTTCGTAATGATAAAAACGGTGGTGCTACGGTAACGTTAGTATTTAATAAAATAGTTTAACGTTGGTAACTCAATCAAATTTAGATAAGAATTATTTTTTTAATTTTATATAGCGAGTTTTATTTAAATTCATGACTCATGATATTTTAATTGTCGATGACAAGGATGATATTCGGCTCTTAGCTGCTGGTATTTTGGAAGATGAAGGACACCAAACACGGGGAGCATGTGATCGCGAGGCTGCATTAGAATCTATTGTGTCTCGCCGTCCTAGTTTAGTACTTCTTGATATATGGCTAAACGATCCGTTAGAGGGTATTGAGATTTTAAAAATAATTTGTTCCGAACATCCAACAGTACCTGTTGTAATGATGAGTGGACACGGTGATATAGAAACGGCGGTATCATCAATAAATCTAGGAGCCTTCGATTTCATTGAAAAGCCCTTTACGGCTGATCGTTTAGTATTGGTTGTAAATAGAGCAATCGAGAACACTACCTTGAAGCGGGAAAATGCAGAACTCAAGCAACGGGTAGGTGGTGAGATCAATCTCATTGGAACATCAAATATAATAAGTCAATTACGTCAAGCTATCAAACGTGTTGCTAGCGCTAATAGTCGAGTTTTGATTATGGGTCCAGCTGGCTCTGGGAAAGATGTTGCTTCACGTCTTCTTCATAGGCACTCTGCGCGAGCAGACGGACCATTTGTTTCAATTAATTGCGCTACTTTGAACCCAGGTAATTTTGAAATAAGCTTATTTGGCCTGGAAAGCTCGGGAGATAGAAAGAGCCCCAGGGATATAGGTACTTTTGAACAAGCTCATAATGGCACCTTATTTTTGGATGAAGTAGCCGATATGCCCCTAGAAACTCAAGGCAAGATTGTACGAGTTCTGCAAGAACAATCATTTCAACGTGTTGGTGGAGCAAATTTTATTGACGTAGATGTGCGAGTGATAGCGGCTTCGTCTAAAGATTTAGCGGAAGAGATGCAACAAGGTCGTTTTCGTGAGGATCTTTTTTATCGATTGAGTGTCGTACCAATAAAAATTCCACCTTTACGTGATTATAAAGAGGATATACCTGAACTCGCTGATTATTTTATGCGCGAGATGGCGATGGCTACTGGGAGAGTTTCAAGGGTGTTTTCAAAAGATGCGCTAGTAAAATTGCAGGTTTATACATGGCCAGGAAATGTTCGTGAGTTACGTAATGTTATCGAACGAGTTTTAATTATGGCCCCGGGAGAAAAGAACGACCCTATCTTGCCAGATATGATACCTTCAGAATTAAGTGATCCTGAAGAACTATCCGAGATTGGCCTTGATAGTGCAGAGTTTGCAGGATTGCAACTCCGCGAAGCCCGAGTGATTTTTGAACGAAGATACTTAGAAGCACAAGTTAGTCGTTTTGGTGGAAATATATCCAAAACCGCGATTTTTATAGGTATGGAACGGTCTGCTCTTCACCGTAAATTAAAGTCTTTAGGATTTCAACCCGATGAACGTGCCAGAGTGGTGAATGATTGAGACTAATATTAATCTGATAATCGAATGTGTTGTATAAGTATGTAATTGTAATGGGTAACTTATGAAAGTAATTATTTGCGGAGCAGGGCAGGTTGGCTACAACATAGCCCGCTATCTAGCTTATGAAGAAAATGATGTTACCGTAATAGATCAATCAGCTGAACTAATACGTAAAATAAGTAATACATTGGATGTGAAAGCTTTTACCGGTTTTGCTTCTCATCCAAACGTTTTGGCAAAAGCTGGTGCTGAAGATACCGATATGCTGATAGCAGTTACCCAAGCAGATGAAGTTAACATTGTTGCCTGCCAAGTTGCACACTCACTCTTTGGTGTTACGACCAAGATAGCGCGTATTCGTCAGCTAGGTTATCTAGAGGATAAATGGGCTAATTTGTATTCACGCGACCATGTACCGATTGATGTAATTATTTCGCCAGAATTAGAAATAGCTAATGATATAGCTCGCCGGCTTCGTGCACCTGGTGCTTTTGACGTGATCTCCCTTGCCGATGATAAGGTTAAATTAACTGGTGTTAGATGTGAAGATGATTGTCCGGTTGTAAATACGCCACTGAGACAACTTACTCAACTTTTTCCAGATTTGAATATAATTGTTGTCGGAATAGTTCGAGATAATATTCCGATTGTTCCTACAGCAGATGATTACATGTTACCCGGAGATGAAGTTTATTTAATTGTTGATAGCCAACATGTTACACGAACAATGGCGGCATTTGGACATGAAGAAGCAGAAGCAAATCGTGTTGTTATTTTTGGTGGGGGAAATATTGGTGAATCTCTTGCGAGCCAAATTGAAACTAACTCTCCATCAGTTAATTTAAAAGTTATTGAGAATAATAAAATTCGGGCAGAACATGTGGCACGAACTCTGAAACGTTCTGTAGTTCTTCAAGGCTCAGTTCTTGATATGGAAATATTAGAAGAAGCAAATATTGCTGCAACAGAAACCGTTGTTGCTGTTACCAATGACGATGAATCTAATATTATGGCGTCGCTATTGGCTAAACGTATGGGAAGTGGACGCGCTATTACTTTAATCAATAGAGAGACTTATTTGCCGTTAACTCCATCACTTGGGATTGATGTCGTCGTTAGTCCACAAAGTATCACTGTTTCAAGCATCCTCCAGCATGTTCGTCGAGGCCGCATTCATTCTGCTCATACTATTCGTGACGGCTTTGGAGAAATTATTGAAGCTGAAGCTATGGAAACAACAAGTTTGGTTGGCGTTCCTTTGAAGGAAACCGAACTACCAGATAATGTTTTAATTGGTGCTATTGTTCGAGCTGACGAAGTAATTGTCCCACGGGGTGAAACTATTATTCAGGCGAATGATCGTGTCATTCTTTTTGCTGCCGCGGATGCCGTGCGCGATGTCGAGAAGATATTTTCTGTTGGTCTTGAATATTTTTAGAAGTAAAGAATAATAATTCATGCCAAGAATTGCATATGTAAATGGACGCTATACACCCCATATAGGCGCCGGGGTGCATATCGAAGACCGTGGCTTCCAATTTGCAGATGGTGTTTATGAAGTCATATCTATTTGTAACGGCCAATTTATAGATATCGAGCTCCATTTAGATCGGCTCGACCGCTCTTTATTCGAACTTGAAATTCCATGGCCCACAACCCGGCGCGCCTTTAGTGTTATTTTGCGTGAAGTCGTTCAGCGCAATCGAGTTAAAAATGGCAGCGTTTACTTGCAAGTTACTAGGGGATCATCAGATCGCGATTTTGCCTACCCAGAAAATTTATCACCCAGTTTAATTATATATGCTCGAAAAACACTCCGAGATACCGTTGAAACTGCAAGTGTAGGTTACAAAGTTATCTCCAAACCTGATATTCGGTGGAAACGATGTGATATTAAAACAGTCTCATTACTGCCGGCTGTAATGGCTAAACAAGCTGCGGTTAGAAATGGAGCCATAGAGGCGTGGTTAGTCAATGAACAAGGAATGATAACTGAAGGTACATCGTCTAATGCTTGGATTGTTACACTGGATAAAAAATTAATTACAAGGCCTATAGACAATTCGATTCTTTCTGGAGTTACGCGGCAAACTGTTCTAAATCTTGCTCAAAAATTAGGTTTAAATTCAATTGAACGGGCTTTCTCACTCGTCGAGGCTAAGGAAGCAAAAGAAGCATTCTGCACAAGTTCTACAGCGTTGGTTAAACCTATAGTTGAAATTGACAGAGAAAAAATTGGAGATGGAAGAGTTGGTCCAGTAACTAAAGTACTTATTGAGAATTATTTACGTCATATGGAAAATCCAACATGAGACATAGAAAAAATAAACCAGAGGCTATTATTTTTGATTGGGATGATACCTTAGCAGATAATTGGCAATCGATACACGGTGCCTTAAATGCGGCGTTAAAGGCTATGAACCAAGAGACGTGGTCGTTAAAGAAAACAAAATCTAACGTTAGACGTTCATTACGGGAGAGTTTTCCAGAAATGTTTGGTGATCAATGGGAAGATGCGGCTGACGTATTTTATAAACATATACACTCAACTCATTTGGAAACATTGAAACCTCTTTATTTTGCTAACGAGTTATTAGAACAACTCATGAAATCAGAAACGATTCTTGGTATCGTTAGCAATAAAACTGGTGATTTACTGCGGGCTGAATGTGAACATCTCGGTTGGAATGATCATTTTAATAATGTCATTGGTGCAAGTGATGCTCAAAAAGATAAGCCTGCTGCTGACCCGCTTTTTCTTTGCTTAGAAGGCTTGAGTATCAAACCAGGCAAAGACACATGGTATGTCGGGGATGCTCCAACTGATTTGGAATGCGCTATAAATGCTGGAGTAACTGGCGTCTTGATTAAAAATTCTTTTATTACTGCGGATTATGGAGATTTTCCGCCACACTACCATTTTAAAGATTTATATGAAATGGCAAAATTTTTGATATAATTGAAACAAATACTTTTAATGTTATAGAAGCAGTGTAATATAATATTAGGAAGATCGGTAAAGCGAACCTCCAAAAATGAAAATAGAACAGTCACAAAAAGGGGGATATACCCATGGCTGGAAAATCGCAAAACGTCCAGGACGTATTCTTAAATGCTGTTCGCAAAAGTAAAAATCCTTGCACGGTATTCTTAGTTAATGGCGTTAAGCTTCAAGGAATTATCTCTTGGTTCGATAACTTCTCGATTCTGTTACGGCGAGATGGACATACCCAGCTTGTTTATAAGCATGCAATTTCTACTGTAATGCCATCGGGCCCAGTTCAATTGTTTGAGCCTGAGGTAAAAGATCTAGACGAAGATGTCGCAGATTCTACTGCCGAACCTGAATAGTCAGTATTAGATTGGGTTGGAATTCTGATGATAAATTGCAGTTAACAAGTGGCCGCTGCCTAGTTCTTCATCCATCATTAAAAGTACTGGGCGCCAACGCTGTCGGCGTCTGTAAATCCTTGCGCGATCCAGAAGGACGCATAGAGGAGTGTATACGTTTTGCTCAAGCCATCGAACTGGATATCATTCATAGTGAAATCGTTGTTGTCAATCGCCCAAAACCATCCAGTTTGCTCGGTAGTGGCGCAGTCGACCGTCTAGGCGGAGTTATTACTCGTCACGACATTCAAGTGATTATCGTCGATGCAGCCTTAACGCCTGTTCAGCAACGCAATTTAGAAAACGCCTGGAAAGCAAAAGTGATTGATCGAACAGGGGTAATCCTTGAGATATTTGGTGCTCGAGCCCGCACCAAAGAGGGACGGTTGCAGGTCGAACTCGCATCGCTCAGTTATCAACGTAGCCGTTTGGTGAGGTCCTGGACCCACCTTGAGCGGCAAAGAGGTGGTTTTGGCTTTATGGGCGGTCCGGGGGAACGACAAATTGAAGCCGATCGCCGGATGATTGATGAGCGTATTACCATCCTGAAAAAGCAGCTGATAGACGTTAGGCGCACTCGACAACTTCACCGAGATGCGCGCCAGCGAGTGCCGTACCAAGTCGTCGCTCTTGTCGGTTACACCAACGCCGGAAAATCGACTTTATTTAATTCTCTCAGTAAGGCTGATGTCGTCGCACAAGATCAGTTATTTGCGACGCTCGACCCGACGATGCGGAGTATGAAATTGCCTTCTGGTAGCGACACCATCTTGTCCGACACTGTTGGTTTTGTTTCCGATCTTCCGCACGAACTTGTTGAAGCGTTTCGAGCGACGTTGGAAGAAGTATTAGAAGCCGATCTACTGCTACACGTGCGTGACATATCCCACGTAGATACTCTTGCCCAAAAGAAAGATGTTGAGTTGGTGCTCAAAAACTTAGGCGTGATGGAAGATAGCGATGTTCCAGATGTTAAACCCATCCCAATCATCGAGGTACTTAATAAATCTGATTTGCTGACAGTTGAAGACCGAGTAAATCAGATTACTCAATTAGACCGACACGCCAACCGAATGGTGTTGGTGTCAGCCATAACGCAAGAAGGGTTTAGCGATCTCCTCAACTCGATCAATATAGAGCTAACGGCACGGCGCAAGGAAGTGACGCTCAAAGTCAATTGGGAGGAGGGCGCTCTGCTCGCCTGGCTTTATGAGCGAGGCGAGGTGACAGCGCGAAAAGATACGGAAGATTGGGTTGAATTAAAAATTAGGTTAGAGCCAGAAGACATCGCTCGCTACGAGCAGAAAATACTCTTGTTATCTGATTCAAACCGCTGCAGAAGAAATAGTACAATCTTTAATTGACTGATCCCTTAAATGTAAATTGTGGTAGATGTTAAACAGCAGATTGGTGTTGATTTTTGAGAAGTGCTGGCACTCTTGCAGGCAAATTGGCAATTTACACAATCAAATCTGCTCAACGAGAAAAATTGCTAAATGGGCTTTGAACTGTCACAGTAATCTTAACCCAACAAAGTGATATTATGACCCTAAAAATTGATCCCAAAAAGGTTACCGAGATTATTCGGGAGACCGCCTCAGTCGATATTCTGCCGTTCTTTCGTAAACTCAAAGATCACGAGATCAGCGATAAAGAGTCGGGTGAGATTGTCACCGAAGCGGATGTGCGTGCAGAAAAACGACTGACTAGAGGATTGTTGGCATTGCTTCCGGGCAGCGTGGCCATTGGCGAAGAGGCCGTAGATGCAGATTCTACCATTGAAGAACGGTTGTTAGGTGAAGAACCCGTCTGGGTAATCGATCCGGTCGATGGCACGCATAATTTTGCCAGTGGTAAAGAATGTTTCTGCGTTATTATTGCTTTGTGTCACGGCGGCAAAACGATTGCTGGTTGGATCTACGATCCAATTGCCGAAGTTATACATTTTGCCGAGATTGGAAAGGGAGCTTGGGCGAATGATCGGTGTTTAAAAATTCCAACACCTCCTATTCGAAATAATATGACCGCATCGCTTGGACAGATCCGTCAAGATAAATTCAAGAAAAATTTATCGAGAGAAGAAATACCGAAAAACATGCTCAGATATCGGTGTATTGGACGTGAATACACCGATATGGCACTAGGCAAAATCCATTTTGGGGAATATGGTATATTGAAGCCGTGGGACCATGCTGCCGGCTTACTCATCATTTCCGAAGCAGGCGGATACCACGCCTATATTGAAACTCAAAATCCCTACAAACCAATCCCAACAATAAAAGAGGCTCTACTCGTCACGACGTCTGAACCAGAATGGTTGAAATTGCGGAAACTCTTTGCTTAATTAACATACTTATGATCTCGTTTTCGATTTTTGCCAGAGAGCTTCCATATCTTCAAGCGTAATGGCATCAAAATCCTTACCCATTTGTGCGAGTGTAGTTTCGATATAGGAGAAGCGCCTTTCAAATTTAGCGTTCCCGCTCCGAAGAGCAGCTTCGGGATCAATGCCAAGTTTTCGGGCAACATTCACGGCCGAAAACATGACATCACCAAATTCGTCTATGATTTTCTCTCTATCTAGTGCAGGTTGCGCTAATTCTTCCGATAGCTCATTTAATTCTTCGTTGAGTTTACCATAAGCACCATCTACATCCGGCCAATCAAAACCAACCCGGGCTGCCCGTTTTTGTAGTTTGAAGGCGCGGAGCAGGGCGGGCAGGCCTTTGGCGACGCCGTCTAGTACACCTTCCACGTTTCCTTTTTCTTCACGTTCTTTGGCTTTTTTTTCTTCCCATGCAACGGTTTGCTGATTGGTATCTCCAACCCGGCCACTCCCAAATACATGAGGATGACGCCGTACCATCTTTTTGCTTATCGCATCAGCAACATCATCGAAAGTAAAATCGCCATCCTCCGAAGCGATTTGCGTATGGTAGATCACCTGGAGTAATAAATCACCGAGCTCTTCTTTTAGCGCAGATTTATCCCGTTGCTCAATCGCATCTGCAACCTCGTAAGCCTCTTCTATAGTATAGGGAGCAATGGTTTCATAAGTTTGCTCAATATCCCAAGGACAGCCTGTTTTGGGATCGCGTAAACGCTCCATAACGTATTTAAGGCCTTCAATACTAGTTAAACCTTTGGTTTTCAAATCAACCATTGCTTTTTGTTTTTCCTGAATAAAGGTAGAAAAAGAATTATTTTTATACAAAATATAATAAAGTTGTACTTTACGGGAATCCATACACAAAAAAAGCTTTAAACACCCACCAAAAATAGATCCGGTGAATATTTAGAGAATCCAAATAATCAGAAGAGGAGATCATAAGCATTCCAAGTTATTCTCTAAACCATAATTATAATTGTCGCATAATGTATATTATGGAAAGTAATAGTATGATATAAAATTAATGTTTATTATCAATATATTATATCCGTTTCTTTAATAAGATACTAAGGAATTTAAAGCTCCAATATCATCCCATCATACGCTAATTCTGCGAACTCTGGTAAACGTTTACTTACCGTTTCATAGTCAATTCTATGTGATAAATGAGTTAAAATAAGTCGATTAGGCTCTACTCTTTCTGCCCAATTTATAACTTTATCAACATGGGCGTGTGTAATATGAGGTTCTTCCCAAAGTGCACCCACCATCCAGGTATCGATACCATTAAGTGTTTTAAAGCTTTCTTCGGGTAATTCTACCACATCGGTAGAATAAGCAAATTGGTTAATTCTATATCCCAAAGTTCGCATAAAACCATGATCTTGGTCCATTACACCTATACAAAAGTCTCCAATTTCAAATTGCTGGCCCACTGTAATATCATTTCGTTTCAGACAAGGTTTGTAGAAAACATTTGTGTCATTTTTTAGAGGCTCCAGTACATAATTAAAACGGTTAACTATATCAGACCACGTTTTTGCATCGGTATAAGCCGGAATCCATTCATTCATTGCACGGTTGACTGACCTAAGATCATCTATTCCATTCAGATGATCAGCATGGCCATGGGTATATAAAACTGCATCAATATGTTCTATGTTAGCTGCGAGTAACTGAACTCGAAGGTCTGGTGAGGTATCAACTAGAATTCTGGTTTTGTCATTTTCTACTACAATCGATGGCCGGGTTCGGTAGTTTTTAGGATTTTTTGGATCTGCGTTACCCCATCCCTCTCCAATCATTGGAGTGCCCCCGCTGTGTCCAGAACCTAAAACTCTAATTTTCATTAATTACAACGGCCTTTTTGCTTTTGAAAATAGTTTAAAAAAGTTATCAGTGGTGACCTCAGCTATTAGTTCAGGTTCTATATTGAAAATTTCTGCGGCTTTAGCTGCTGTATGAGTTACGAATGCTGGCTCATTAGTTTTACCCCGATGTGGAACCGGTGCCAAAAATGGGGCATCTGTCTCGAGTAAAATGTATTCTAACGGTATACCTTTAATGGTCTCACGAATATCTTCAGCAGTTTTAAAGGTTATAATGCCTGATAAAGAAATAGCCATACCGTGATCCACTACACATTTAGCTAATTTTTTACCTGCGCTAAAACAGTGAATAAGCCCGGGAAAGTAACCGATTTTTTGTTCCTCATTTATAATCTCAATTGTACGCTCATCAGCATTACGTGTGTGGATTATTATAGGTAATTGAGTTTCTCGAGATGCCTGTATGTGGGTTCGAAAGCTAATTTCTTGAGCTTCGCGAGGTGCGTTATCATAATAAAAATCTAGTCCAGTTTCGCCAATTCCCAAAACTTTTGGATGTTTTGTTAATTCAACTAGTGAGGTAACATTCGTCTGTGGTTCTGAATCTGATTCGTGTGGATGAATACCGACCGTACATGCAACGTTAGAAAAGGCCTCAGCTGTAGCTAAAACCGATGAAAAATCGCTAAGTTTAGTGCTAATAGAAAGCATATAACCAACGTTAGCATTTATAGCCCGAGAGATAGTACCTTCGATATCTTCGACCAAACCCTTATAATTTAAGTGACAGTGGCTATCGACGAGCATCATTCTTTTCGTAACAATTGCAATTAAAAATTCCTTTTGACCAAGTGTATTAACGACTATAACAAATTACTATGAATGAAACACACACAATCCCGATTTGTAAATTAGATCATATTTCCATCGTTGTCCCAAATTTAGACCTTGCGTCTAAATTCTACCTGGAAACCTTCGAGTGCGAAGTTTCAGTTCCTATTGACCTACCAAACCAGAAAATGCGAATTGCATATGTAATCTTAAGCAATGTGAAAATTGAATTGATGGAGCCTACTGGGCCAGATTCAACTATAGAAAAATTTTTAGAACGAAATCCATCTGGAGGTCTTCACCATTTCTGCCTTACCACCCCGGATACAGGAACCGCAGCTAAAAAAGTCAGGTTAAAGAATATTCGAGTTATTGGTGAAGGGGTGAGCCACGATGACAAAGATTTATTTTTTATGCACCCAAAGGATACTCTTGGTTCCTTGATTGAAATTGAAGAAGAATAGAAGGATATTAAACTGTGACCTTAAAGACTAATTATAAAGAGATTTTATTCGAAGTAACCGATGATGTAGCTTGGATTACAATTAACCGTCCGCAAGTACGAAACGCCTTTCGCGAACAAACATTAGATGAGTTAATAGAGGCTATAAAATCGACTAGAGAAGACCCATCGATTGTTGCTGCCGTAGTTACCGGAGCTGGAGATAAAGCTTTTTCTGCTGGTGGTGATTTTGATGCCATGATGAAATTAAATCGGGCTAATGCTATGCATTGGAATGATCGAATGCTCGGATTAGCTATGGCTATCCGAGGGGTCCCAATTCCGGTAATTGCTATGGTCCATGGCGCTTGCATGGGGGGAGGCCATGAATTAGCTCTTTGGTGTGATCTTGTAATTTCAGCAGAAGATGGAGTTTTTGGTCAAACTGGGGCTAAAGTTGGGGCCTGCCCCACCGTTGGTGCCACCCAATATATACCGAGATTAATTGGTGACCGTCTAGCGAAGGAGATGATCTTCTTGTGTCGCACCTTCACAGCTGATGAAGCTGTTAAAATTGGTTTGATCAATAAAGTCGTGCCAAAGGATAAATTAAGAAAGGAAACAGAATCTTGGTGCCAACAGATGAGAGGATATTCGGGGCAAACGTTGCGGGCCACGAAAAAATCACTAAATTTTGAATCTGATGAATTATATGCTTCCTGGCAACAAGGTATGGAGTTGCTAGCTGAAATCTGGGGATCTGAAGAATCATTGGAGGGAATGAATGCATTTTTGGAAAAGAGAAAACCTGACTTTCATCAATTCCGATATGCTCGTAAGTTAAAAGTTGATACCTACTTGGACGATTTAGCAAACAACCGCAATCAATCAGCCGAAAAGTTTTAATTTATGAATAATGGACCTCTTTCGGGCATAAGGATTATAGATCTAACCCGTATTCTTGCCGGCCCGATCTGCACAATGAATTTGGGAGATATGGGAGCAGAAATACTAAAGGTCGAACAGCCTGAGCGTGGTGATGACACTCGAAGTTGGGGGCCGCCTTTTGTTAAAGGTGAAGCAGCTTACTTTTTGGGTATTAATCGAAATAAACGTAGTATGACGCTTAACCTAAGCGAGGAAGAAGGAAAAGAAATATTACGTGAGCTTTTAGTCAATGCGGATGTCCTTATTGAAAATTTTAAGCTAGGAACCCTTGAGCGCTGGGGCTTTACGCAAAAATGGATAGAGGAAAACGTACCCCAATTGATTCACTGCTCTATTACAGGATATGGTAATACGGGTCCGAAAGGGGGAATGCCTGGCTATGACTTCCTGCTCCAGGCTGAGAGTGGTTTAATGAGTATTACAGGTGATAAGGATGGAGGGCCGGCAAAATTAGGTGTAGCAATCGTTGATGTTTGCACTGGTCAATACGCTGCCATGACTATATTAGCAGCCCTTAATGCCAGAAATAGTACTAAGCAGGGTCAACGTATTGATCTCTCCCTTTATAATACTAGTTTATCAATGTTAATTAACGTTGCGGCCAACTATCTGATTGGGAATCAGGAACCAGAGCGGTATGGAAACGGCCATCCGAATATTGTCCCTTATAGTGATTTTAAATGTAGTGATGGCTTTATTGCGATTGCCGTGGGTAATGATAGCCAATTTTCTCGTTTAGCCGAGTGTCTTGGGCAACCAGAATGGGCGGAAAATGAACTTTATAAGACAAATTCAGGACGGGTCGTTAACCGTGTCGTCCTGGAAAAGAACATTACGGCAGAATTATTAAATAAATCTGTGAACGATTGGCTAGTTTTGTTTGAATTAAACAATATTCCTTGTAGCAAAATTAATTCTGTAAGCGAAGCCCTTGAAAGCGAACAAGCAAAAGCCAGTAAAATGGTTTTGGAACAAAACCATCCAACCGCTGGTAAATTCCGAACGCTAGGCATCCCATATAATTTTTCTAAAACCCCAGCACAAATGACCATGTCCCCTCCTCTGCTAGGTGCCGATACTGATGATATATTAATGAAAATAGTTGGATTGGATCCTGCAAGAATCAACAATCTTCGTAAAGATAAAATAATATAGTTACAAAAATAATTAAGATATATCGCTGATGTCCATCTTTATCGGGATAGAAAATTTAAACGACCTTTTCCTCAGCCCCTGATTTAATTGATCTAACAATTGTTTCTAAGATCTGAACATTATGTAATATTTCTTGATGGGAAAAACGGTAATCGCCGTTACCCATAACCGCATCGGCCCAACTCTCAAGATTTGGTCGGACCGTCTCTGCCATTTTATAGGTTCTGGTATGAATCTCTTCATCCATTCCACGCCAAATTAAAGTCGCGGGGTCAGGAATGTCAACATTGGAGATTTCTCTATTTTCAATCCAACCGCGATCACCAAAAATACTCATCCGTTGATAAAATGGTGTGGTTGCAAGCGATGTAAGGGAACCCGAGATACCTGAATTAAAGAAGAGCTGTACTGTTAAGACATCTTCATTTGGAAAGTCGTCTGAACGATGGAAAAGTTGAGCGTTAATTCTATCGACCGGCCCTGCGAGGGTTTGCATGAAATCTGTTTGGTGGACGCCCAGGGCGGTCATCATGCCTGCTGGCGCTTGAACTGGATCTTTTCGCCAGCCTTTTGCTGGTGCTTTAACCATATTATTATATGAAGCATTAAATTCGAGATGAAGAAGTGTACCTAATTCTCCGGTATCAACAATACGTTTAATTTCCTCAAAAGCCCCTTCAAAGCGCCGTTCATGTCCAATGCCAATTGTAATACCCTTAGTCTCTGCTTCACTTATCATCAGACGTGCAGCTTTACTTGTAAGCGCAAATGGTTTCTCACAAAAAATTTGTTTACCAGCTTTTACTGAAGCTAGGAACATTTCTTCATGCAAGCCATGCGGGGTTGCAATGATAACAGCTTTAATTTGGGGATCTCCAAGGGCATCATTGATATGGTTATAGAAAGTAATGCCGTGTTCTTTGGTAAATGCGATACCATGTTCCTCGTCAATATCGACACCTGCAATAATCTTAATTTTTTTGCTTTCGTTGAGATTTTTCGTAATTGTACCTCCCCACCAACCTAAACCAATTATAGCGGTCTCTAACATAAATCTTCTCCACTTATTTAGTACGTTCTTCAAGATCTTTAGTGGTGACATCACCCATATAAACGTAACCAGTATCGGCTACACTACCTGCCTCACAGTAAACCCCTACTACTTCAATTGGATCTGTCTTACTTAGATTATGGAGCCAATGCTCAACACCTTTTGGTATGAAGTGAAAGTGACCTCCATGAACTTCTACTCGGTCGGAACCGGCACCGGCTAATCCATGACCACTAATAATATAATAAATCTCATCACAATTTTTATGACAATGTTTTTTATGGATTGCCCCCGGCATGAAACGTGCACGAAATAGTGTGGATGAAGACCCATTCTTTGCCGAGATTGGCAATCGAAAATCAGTAATTTTCCAACCATCACTTTCATCCATATCTTCTGGGTTAATGTCGTCGATATTAACAATAAAACCATCTTTTTGTTTAACTTGATTTCTTTCGTTTTTGTTTGTTAACTCATTTGTACTAATAGAACCCGTAACTTCAACACCGGTGGCATCAATATCTTTTGCACCAATAAAGAAGCCAACCATCAATGAAGCATCATTAGAGGAATTGGCAAAAAAATGTTCTGTACCCTTTGTCACGAAGCCACAGTCGCCTTGGCGTGCCGAAATACGCTGGTTACCAATCCCATACACACCGCTGCCACTTAATAAAATTGAAAGTACATCACAATTATTGTGTCGATATATATGAGGTAAATTTCCAGGCTTAGAAATGGAATAAAAGGCGGTTGTTGAACTTCCTTGAGCATCGGTTATAGGTGTTAAGAAATCCGACTTTTCTCGATCTTTTCCAAACAAATTCTCCACATTAATCAAGGGGTAAATTAAGGACATGATATTGAGCTCCTACGAAAATAATCAATAAATATTTAAATATTTTCGTAGAACGATAGCGGGAAATAGAGCGAGGGCAACCTAAAAGAAGCTAAGAATCTAATTGGTCAGCGTATCTTGGAAATACCCCTTCAGGTTTGGGTAGCTTTGCTCCAGCTTTTAAACGACCTTTAATTCCATATAGGGAAAAATCTCGACTGGTTTCATTGACCCCAACTTGATCCAACATTTTTCCAGCTGCTTCCGGAACAAAGGGTTGCGTTATCATCGCTAACTGCCTAATTGCCTCGGCAAGAGTATATAGTACGGTATCCATGCGATCAGGGTTTTCTTTTTTAAGCGTCCATGGCGCCTGTTGATCTATATAATGGTTAGAGTTACGAATTTCTGTCCAGATACTTTCAAGTGCAGTATGAAATGCTTGCACATTCAAAGCTTCGCGTACGGTTGATAAAAGTCCATCTATACGAGCTAAAAAATCCTTATCTTCTTCAGTGAAATCTCCTTTTTTCGGAACTCGACCATTGCAGTTCTTATTAATCATCGACAGCACGCGTTGAGCCAAATTACCGAAATCATTGGCTAATTCTCCATTAATACGTGAAACCACCGCCGAACGGGAAAAATCTCCATCATTCCCAAAAGGTACTTCGCGCAACAGAAAATAACGTATTTGATCAAGTCCATAAGTTTCCATCAATTCCAATGGATCTATAACATTACCCAATGATTTGGATATTTTTTCACCTTCATTCGTCCACCAACCGTGCGCAAAAATTCGCTTTGGTGGTTCAAGACCGGCTGCCAGCAAGAAAGCCGGCCAATACACGGCATGAAAACGCAGGATATCTTTTCCAACTATATGAATATCTGCTGGCCAATACTTTTGATATTCTTCATGAACTGTATCGGGGTAGCCAATCGCTGTTATATAATTGGTTAATGCGTCTAACCAGACGTACATAATATGTTTGCTATCACCTGGCACAGGTACACCCCATTTAAATGATGTCCTGGAAACAGATAAATCCTGCAGTCCTCCCTCAACAAAACTTGTTACTTCATTGCGACGAGTAAGTGGTAAAATAAACTCAGGATTTTGTTTATAGAAATTCAATAGACGATCTTGCCAAGCCGATAATTTAAAGAAATAACTGGGCTCTTCGAGCCACTCAACTTCTGCGCCAGTTGGAGCAATTTTTTCACCATCTTTATCGGTAATTAATTCGGCTTCACCATAGAAAGCTTCATCTCTTACCGAATACCAGCCTGCATAACTTCCAAGGTATATTTCTCCTGCGCTTATCAAGCGTTTCCAAATATCTTGGCAGGCGATTTTATGACGTTCCTCTGTTGTTCGAATAAAATCATTATTTGTAAAATTCATTTTATGGGTGAGATCTTGAAAATTTTTAGATACTCTATCAGTAAAGGATTGCGGATCGATCCTGGCTTTTTGTGCTGATTTTTCAACTTTTTGACCGTGTTCATCTGTCCCAGTAAGAAACTTTACATCAAAACCATCTAAACGTTTGAAACGAGCTAATACATCACATGCTAAAGTTGTATACGCATGGCCTATATGGGGCGCATCATTTACATAATAAATTGGCGTTGTAATGTAAAAAGGGGAATTTTTTACCATTCTAATTTAGGCCCTCAGTGATTTGCGGCACTTTTTATTGCAATAAAAGTATTTAAGATAACCTGTTTAGAGTCTAAGTTTAGTCTCTTAGTATCATTAATTAGGCGGCCAGTGTTTTCCCATACCTCAATCCAACGATCAAGCCTGCGCTTATCATTTTTGGCTAAATCTTTAATAACATTAACTAGCCAACGGCTTATTATATCAAAAGTAAGTTCGGACACTTTACCTGACTTATCACGATTGAGCTTATCACCTAGATGATGTAAACGTGGGATGTCTAGTTGAGGTAATGTTGACAAAATACCATTCACTTCCCGAAAAATATCTAATCCCCCATCTTTTGAAAACTCTAATGCGCGCCCAATGCTGCCATCTGCAATTTCAACTAGTTGGTTTAGATCATCGGATGTCATTTGAGGATTATATTTCTGAAGAAATTTATTAATTGTTTTTGCGGGAAGCAAATTCAAAGTTAAACGACGGCAGCGGGAATGGATAGTTGGAAGCAATTTAGCTGGATTATTACTGACTAGTATAAGCAATGCTCGTTTTGGCGGTTCTTCTAGTGTTTTCAACACAGTGTTGGCTGCCCAAGTATTCAAGTCATCCGCACTATCAATAATTATAACCCTCCAACCACCTTCAGCAGGGGTCTTAGATAAAAAACGGGCGATGTTCCTAAACTCATCTTTTTTGTTTCTAACCTCATCAACCCTAATTTCTTTCCGTTTCTTGCCGGTCTTTTCATCAATACTACGTTCTATACTCAGGAAATCTGCATGCCCACCAGAAAATATTCGGCGACATATAGGGTTAGTAATGTCTACAGCTAAACTGGTTGGATTAGTTTGAGTTAGATTATCACCAAATAAACCAGCAGTTTTATCTAATGAAGAGTGGCGAGTTAGAACAAACCGAGCAATGCGATAGGCGAGTGTTGCTTTACCAATACCCGGGGGACCAGAAATAAGCCATGCATGTGGCAATCTCCCACTATTAAATGAGTCTAAAAACTTAGCTTCTGCTTCGGCGTGACCGAATAAATCTGGATTAGCAATCGGTAGTGGTATGCTAGCCTCATAATCAAACTCATCCATCTTCACTGAGACCAAATTTTTTAAAAACCAGACGTTGGATTGTTGATTGAATTTCTTCAACGCTGCGAGTTGTATCAATTATTATACAACGTTTCCGATTATTTTTTGCAATATTAAGAAATCCTTTGCGCAAACGTTCGTGAAAATCAGCACCCATACGTTCATAGCGATCTTCTTGGCCATTATTATTTTTTATTTGTTGGGTGGCACGTTTTTCTGCTCGTGCCAGGCCTATCTTGACTGGAAGATCTAAAATTATAGTCATATCAGGTTGCATAGTTCCAGCGACAAATTGTTGCAGATTTTGTAGCGCTTTTTTATTCACTCCGTGTCCATAGCCTTGATAGGCCATCGTCGAATCAGAGAACCTGTCCGTCAAAACCCATAGCCCTTTCTCAAGTGCAGGCAAAATAGTTGTCTTAATGTGATCACGGCGGGCTGCACAATGAAGCAACGTTTCTGTTACAGCATCCCAGCGTTCAGGGGGGCCTTCAACCAACAGATTGCGGATTTCCTCTGCGCCCTTTGATCCACCAGGCTCTCTCGTCTGTATGACATCAATATCAATGGATTTTAAAGTGTCACACAGAAAATTTAGTTGAGTAGTCTTACCACCCCCTTCACCCCCTTCAAAACTGATGAACTTTCCTCTAGTCATGGTTCACAACTTGACAGCGGGGATAATTTTTATTTGGATTGTAGTCATTCTGACTCACCCCATAATAAATATTCTACAGCTTTACTCAGCCGTGAAAATAGACCTAACTGCCCAACATTAGCCCCAGAAACGAGAGGTAACTCGATATCTTCGCGGTCTGGAATTTTTATTTTCAACGTAGCTAGAACTGCTCCCTTTTCGATAGGAGCTGAAACAGGGGTTTTCATAGTAACCGTAACTTTCATTCCACTACGGACCTTACGTGGCAAAGTCAAAAGGAGGTCTTTTCTAATTACTAAGGGAATAGAGCCTCGATCCCCCATCCAAACCTTAGCTTTAGTTACAGTCTGTCCCGCTTCGAAAAGGGCGTAGTTATTAAATTCCCTAAAACCCCAGTCCAAGAGCCTTTCTGATTCTCTCGATCGTGATTTTTTTGACGGTAAACCATTGATAACTAGAACTAAACGACGGTCTTTGCGTACGGCACTTGCAGTAAGACCATATCCGCCCGCCTCGGTGTGACCGGTTTTTAGGCCGTCTGCGCCAATATTTTGATAGATTGTTGGATTACGGTTCCTCTGTTTAATGCCATTATATGTAAAAGTTTTTTCATTGTAATAGTGATAAAATTCTGGGAAGTTTTTAATTGTTGCAATAGTCAAAATTGCTAAATCACGTGCTGTAGTTTCATGCCCAAGTTCAGGCCAGCCACTTGCATTTACAAAATTAGAATTTGTCATGCCAAGTATTTTAGCAGTTGAGTTCAAACTATCGGCAAAAGCACTTTCAGAGCCTGACAAACCCTCTGCCACAACGATTGCTGCATCATTACCTGATTGTACAATAATTCCGCGAATTAAATCTTCGATTTTAACTCGAGATCTTAATCCAACAAACATTTTGGAGCCACGTTTACGCCACGCTTTCTCACTTACTTTATAAGTATCAGTTAACGAAAGCCCGCCATCGTTAAGTTGTTCAAATAACTTATATATAGTCATAATTTTACTCATGGAAGATGGCGTCATAAGTTTATCAGGATTTTTAGAAAACAAAACGGTGTTTGTGGTCATATCGACCAAGATCGCTTGTTTACCAACTGTTTCGAGTGCATGGCTTGCACTTGAATTTATAAGAATAAAAATAGTTACTAATAAGGCCCGCTTAATTATCATTATAACTCCGACACAAATTTCTACTTTCTTTGAGGCATTATGGCCTACCTAACATATGTTTCTATTACCCTAAAGCCATATTTGCCATAGTATTATTCTGTGGGTCGACAGAAAAATTCAATGTAGCCTATAAAACAGTATCTGATGGATTATTTTTTAATCAACCACAATCCGAGCATTATTAAAGCCTGCTCTGATAACGCGTTCTAGCATTTCATCGGCGTTTGCTAGCAGATTGATTGGCCCAGCGCGAACACGAAAGAATTCTTTTCCTTTTATTTTAAAAGAAGTTACACTTATATTTCCAAGTTCAGATAATCTAGCGGCTGTTTTATTGGCATAATCAAACCTTGTGAATGCACCGGCTTGTATGTAGATATAGGTCGGTGATATGGGCCGATTAGTTACCTTTTCTTTTGGGATTGAGGATATAGAAGACTTATCTTTATCCTTTATACTTCTGATCTTTCTAGGTTTATATCTAAGATTAATTTTTTGACGTTTTGTGCCAGATGGAGGATCCAAACGACCGCTTGCTACCTGAGGCTTAGCAACATTTATGTCTCTGCGAATTGGAGTTCCAATTTTAGCTAAAGTCCTACCATTCTTAAGACTATGCGCAAGCATTCGACTTTGGTCAGCAAGAATCTCAACCTTAACGCGGGCCGTCCCTTTCCGATGGAAGCCGAGGAGTTGCGCTCCTCGTCGTGACATATCAATAATTCGACTAAATGCGTATGGTCCTCGATCATTTATGGTAACTTTGATTGAACGTCCGTTTTCAAGGTTGGTAACCTGGACAATACTCGGCATTGGTAATGTTTTATGTGCCGCGGTTAAAGCGTTTTGATCATAAGTCTCGCCGTTTGCTGTCATTTTGCCGTCAAAACCAGGTCCATACCATGAAGCTATTCCGGTTTTATTATAACTGTAGTCAACAGCAGGATAATACCAGATACCCTTAATTTGATATGGGGAGCCAATTTTATAACGTCCTTGTTCCGTGGCTGGTTTATCTGGTTGTCCAATTCGTTTCGCTGTGTGAACCAATAACTGTGTCTGAGCGCAGGCGCCAAGAAAAAAAAATGTTATAATTAAAGTAGTAAATTTTTTATACAAGCCAGCCTCGATCTATAGAAGTATATAAAAGTATTATTTGTTTAAAGATTAAACCTTAACAGGCCCTTTCCAAATCATATCTTATATGAATTGATTTTTAATTTCCGATGCGATCTGCTAGCAAACCAACCGCGATGGCAAAAAAGGTCGAACGATTCCACTTTAATGTAACGTTATAATTACTATAAACTATAAAGGGTTGGCCCAGTTCTTCTGTTTTTTTATTCATAGCAATTACAATTGATGCTTGAAGGTTTCTTTGCGGTAAATCACCTCCATCTATACGTCTAACACCAAGTTTTTGCCATTCTTCGTTTGGTTTCTTTTCTTTTTTTGTAACAAGGGAGCGATCAAAGTTTTTTGGTAATTTAATTGCTCGTCCCCAGGTCTGATCTGATTTCCAGCCAGATTTTGAGAGATAGTTTGCTGCAGAGGCAAAGGCATCACCTTTATTATTCCAGATATCCCTTTTGCCATCGCCGTCATAATCTACGGCAAAATTTTCAAAACTAGAGGGCATGAACTGAAAATTACCCATAGCACCTGCCCAGGATCCCTTCATTTGATCATGACTGATATGACCCTGATTTAGAATCCGTAGAGCTCGAAAAAGTTCACCCCTGAAAAATTTGCTTCGGCGCCCATCGAACGCGAGTGTTGCCAATGAATGAATTACTGAAAAGCCCCCAAAATGTCTCCCAAAGCTTGTTTCCACGCCCCAAAAAGCCATAATGAAGCGAGGTTGCACACCATATTTTTTAGCAATTTTATCCAATAACTTTTTATTCTCGAGATACTTTTCTTTGCCACGTTTAACGCGTGAATTCGGGATAACTTTACTTAAATACTTTGAAAAGGTCAGAGTAAATTCTGGTTGTCTTCTATCCAATTCAATGATCCTGGCAATTGGTTTAAAACCTTTAAATGCTTTTTCGAAGGTATCTTTTCTAATACCTTTACCCAGCGCTTCTACTCGAAGCTCTTGCAACCAAGTATCTATATTTTCTTTTGCCGTGACCTTGTATGGGCTTAAAATAAGAATAATAAGTGCCAATGAAACTAACGTTATCTTAGCATAAATTCCTGGATTACTAAGGGGCATAATAATTTCCTTAAATTTAAGGTTTTGGATAAAGCTCACTTGTACGACCAGATAACCAATAAAATGTTAACCCAATACATTCATGTATAGCGAATGAAAATGACGCTAAGCCAGATATAAGGTTAAATCCAAGTTTAAATTCTGATTTGGATGGTGTTCTATAATCTACTGGATACGCTAATATATTCCATCGATGTTTTCGAAAGGTAGCCATTGCTCGCGGCATATGAAATGCGGAGGTAATAACGATCCAACGCTGGTTTATTTTTGGTTTTACCAAATCCTTTATAAATGAAGCATTTTCTGAAGTATTCCGCGACTGGTTTTCAAAAATGACACGTTCAAGATTCATGTCCAAGGTTTCTAATAGTGGATATACAAAATCTGCCTCCTTAAGTTCTTGCTGCCCAAGAATTCCGGACCCGCCCGAGTAAACCAATTTTGCTTTAGGATAAATTTTGGCAAGCTTTGCAAACTCCGTTATTCTTTCAACTGCACTATTGATCGAGATTTGCTCTCGATCTTGTGTTAAGTGCTGATCTACAACGCCGCCAAGAACAATAATTCCTTCAATATTTTTAGGTAAAGAAGTAAACGCGGGAAAACGATTTTCGAGATGATTAACAATAGTCTTGCCAATTGGTAATATAGATATAGAAGCTGCAAAAATAGCAGTAAAAGTTATAAGAATTCTGAGTGTGTTAAACCATTTTATCCAAGCTAGGAAACATGCTAAACAGATAATAATCAATAAGATATTACCGGGATCAGCCAAGAGCCAGAGTATTTTTGATGCATAAAAAAACATTATTTGGTGATACCCCTCTTCGTATTTAAGAGCAACCCTTGTTCAATTTTGTTGTGGATCATTGCTTTCTGCGAATAATAGGTATTTTAAATACTATTATAATTCTTATGGCTTTATAGGTTGCAAATTCGTCGGGTGACGGCAATAAGTTGAATAAAGTTATTTAACCGGTAACAGGCCAAATAGGATTAAGAGCTATGCAAAAAAAAAACTGAAAGATCTACGATCCCAACGTTGGTATGAACCAAATAATATGCGGGGCGTTAGTTCCCGTGCTCGCTCCCGCCAAATGGGGTTTGGTCCCGAAGATATAAATAATAAGCCACGTATCGGAATTATAAACACATGGAGTGACATGAACACCTGTCACTCACATTTTAGAAATCGTGTAGAAGAGATTAAACGCGGAGTATATCAGTCTGGGGGTTTTCCTATTGAGCTGCCGGCTATGTCTCTTGGTGAAATATTAGTAAAACCCTCCACAATGCTTTACAGAAATTTTCTCGCTATGGAGGCTGAGGAATTGATGCGTTGTCATCCTATAGATGGGGTCGTTTTAATGGGTGGATGTGATAAAACAACTCCAGCGCTTTTAATGGCCGCACTTTCAATGAATATCCCAGCAATATATATGCCGGCTGGTCCAATGTTACGAGGGTATTTTGCTGGAGAGACGCTTGGAAGTGGTACTGATGTTTTGCGCTATTGGGCGGATCATAGGGCGGGAATTATTGACGATGAAAAGCTTGAAAATGTTGTTGGGGGAATGTCCCGTTCTGCAGGAACTTGCATGGTAATGGGAACAGCTGCAACAATGATGGCTATCTCAGAAACTCTTGGTATGACTTTGCCCGGTGCATCGTCAATTCCGGCTGTTGACTCAGCTCATGCGTTGATGGCATCAGCGTGTGGAAGGCGTATTGTTGATATGGTTTGGGAAGATTTGAAGCCCAGAGATATTATGACAGAATCTGCTTTTGATAATGCTACGATCGTAGATATGGCTATGGGGGGATCAACAAATGCGATGATTCACTTAATCGCAATAGCTGGTCGCGCGGGCATCAAACTAGATTTAGAGCGTTTTGATAGAATTTCGAAAAAGACCCCTGTGTTAGCTAATATAAAGCCATCTGGTGAATTTTTAATGGAAGATTTTTATTATGCAGGAGGAATTAGGGCTTTAATGAACTGTCTTGGTGGTCATCTTGATCTATCACAAATTAATGTCACAGGTGGTACACTTGGAGAATCTGTCATGGATCAGCCAGTTTATAGAAAAGACGTAATCAAGTCTTTAGATGATCCACTCTATCCCCAAGGAGGTACTGCTATTTTACGCGGAAATTTATCGCCTAACGGCTGTGTTATAAAACAAACAGCCGCTGATCCGAAGTTTCATCGGCATGCCGGTAAAGCTGTTGTTTTTAAAGATTATGCTGATCTTAATCTTCGGATAGACGATCCAAATTTGGATGTCGATGAAAACTCAGTTCTAGTTTTACAAAATGCAGGCCCTATTGGTGCCCCTGGCATGCCAGAATGGGGTATGTTGCCTATTCCAAAAAAACTTTTGGAGAAGGGTGTACGTGATATGGTAAGAATTTCCGACTGCAGGATGAGTGGAACTGCATACGGTACTTGTGTGTTGCATGTAGCTCCAGAAGCGGCAGTTGGTGGGCCGCTTGGTCTAGTTAAAAACGGTGATATAATTGAGATCGATATCCCAGCACGTAGAATTCATCTTGATGTTTCAGATAATGAACTTGACCAACGCCGGCTACTCTGGAAACCTCCAATTTATCCTGCAACACGAGGGTATACAGCTCTCTACGCAAAACACGTTACTCAAGCTAATGAAGGTGCTGATTTCGATTTTCTCCATTACGGGGATGAAACGCCTGAGCCCTTAATATTTTAATATTAGATAATTAATAACAGGGTAGATTAGGGCCAGCGCCAATCTGCTAACAAAACCATAAATTCGGGTAAATTAAAATAAGTTAAAATAAAATTTGTACTAACCGAGAGCGCTATAGCACCAAGTAAAGATGAAAAAATTCCGAGTAAAACCCATACACCAAATGGTTCATGCTCCCTATTAAATATCCATGCAAAGATGACCTGAAAAATTGTTGTTGTTTGCTGAATTGGTGTTACGACACTAACAGGTGCTACAGCTAGTGCCATATACCTTAGCATTTGAGCTATGGCTATCAGGACAGCCGAAAAAGAAAACCAACGTATTGAGGTAATTGACATTGCAAGCACATGTCGCATTCTAGATGGTTGCAATATTATAAGTAGTATCACAAAGGCAGCAGCACTATAGGAGACGACACCACCAGCTATGGCAGCAGTTAGATTTAAATCACCAATGGCTGCTCGAACGAAAACTGGGCTCACTCCGAAGCCCAATGCCGATCCTATACCAAAAATAATACCTTCTGTGTAATTTGGCACAAACTTTATACGAGATAATGTTTTTTCAGCATTTTGCCGTTCCATTTTCCCTGTAAAGTTTTTGTGATCACGCATCATAATTAAAGGGCCCAACAAAACTAAAATAATTCCACATATACGCAGTGGTGTCAGGGTTTCCCCTAAAAATAAAATTGCTAAGGCCAGTGATAGAATAACGCTGAATTGTTGAAGAGGACGAACTAAAATACCTCCCATAGCTTTTGTCGCCCGATAATTACAATAACGTCCAAATGCAAAATGAATGGCACCACCTAAGGCTAGTAAAATATAACTTTTAGTTGAAAACTCCCAAATTTGAGCAAAAGATCCCACGACAATCGAAATAATTAAAAAAAATGGGAGACCTAACCCGAGAGATATTGACATGCCTTGTATTACGCTACCGGTGAGTACTCCTCGTCGTATCGTGGCGGCATTCATCCCAAATGTTGCCGCAGATGTTAACGACAAAATTGTGCCTAACAAATCAAATCCCTATAATTTAAATGTTAAATCCGCTTTATTCGTAAGGGCCCCAGGCTCGATCGACTGCAGGTCTTTTCTCTATTGAATCATGCCAACGCTTTAAATGCGGATAATCGTTAAAACCGATCCATTTTTTATCACCATAAATGTGAACATCAGCAAACATTGATATATCGGCAACTGAAAAATGATCAGCCATATACTCGTTAGATGCTAGATGCTCATCGAGACATCCAAACATATCGCGCATTACGTTATCATAATGTTTTTTGCCCGGAGGAATATCCTCTGGCGAGCGTATCATAAAGAATCCATATTGTTGAGCCAATGTGGTGAATTGTGCAGAACCAAAAAATAACCATTGATCGACTTTTAATTGGTTTAAAGGATCTGTCGGATATAATTTGTCTAACATCTTAGAGCCAATATATTTCAAGATAGCTCCTGATTCACATAATGAAATTTTTTTGCCTTCTGGACCATTATGGTCAACAATCGCGGGTATCTTGTGGTGGGGACTAATTTTTAAATATTCTGAGTTGAATTGTTCTTTTTTTACTATATTTACCGGCTTTATAGCATATTCGAGGCCACTTTCCTCCATCATATGTCTTGCCTTATACCCGTTGTCCGTGATCCAGAAATATAAATCTATCATTACTACTCCTAAGTTTATGATCCGTATTCAAGTTTTGAATATTTCTAAGGCCTAATCAACCAATTAGGTCATAAACTGGTAATAAAGATTTGATTTTACTTTAAAAAATAACGTAATAGAAAGTTATGATAGCGGAGAACATTAAATTACAAAACTACTTTTTAATTTAAAACCCTGTAAAAAACTTTGTAGTTTTAGACTAATGCCTTCTAATTAGGGCTAGCACGGTTCTTTAAAATTTGAGACACTCCAAAAAAATTAATTACAATTTAACTGGAGTAGAACTTATGCCATATGATCAGGACTTCGACCTCAGTACACTAGTGGAAGATGATCGCGTCCATAAAGCTTGTTATGCTGATGAAGCTGTTTATGAAAAAGAATTAGAAAATATTTTTTATAAATCATGGATTTATATCGGTCATGAGAGCCAGGTTCTGAATGCGGGTGACTATTGGACAACCTGGGTAGGCAAGGAACGTATGATCTTATGCCGTGACGATAAGGGTGGCGTTCATGTGCTCTATAATAGATGCCCGCATCATGGCGCGTTAATCTGTAATAATCATACAGGTAATTCTGGAAATAAACATGCGTTTCGCTGCCCCTATCATGCGTGGCAATTTAATATGGATGGAAGTCTACGTAATCTTCCCATGAAAGATGGTTACGAGGGTATTATCGATCTTACAGATCCTCAATTGCAAATGAAACGTGCAGAAAGACAAAGTACATACCGAGGTTTTGTTTTTGCCAGCTTATGTAAGGATGGTCCTGACCTGGAGACGTGGCTGGGTGCCGGTGGCAAGTCAGCTTTTGACGATATTTGCAATAGATCTCCTGACGGTGAATGTGAAATTGTGGCTAACTGTTTCAGAATAATTCAGCATTCAAATTGGAAAACATTTCTGGAAAATCAACTGGATGCCGTACACCCATCTATTACCCATCATTCAACTGGTGATGCTGCCTCACAAATGCAAAAGGTTTACACTAAAGAAACTGGCGAGGACCCACCAATGGGGTATCAATTTCTAGCTGACTTTGCCCTTCCCTATGAGGTTTGGGACAGCTTAGACACGATTGGCCATCCTTTTGGCCACACCCAGTTAGCTGGTTATATGGGGCTTCGTCCTCGCGACCCAGTGACCCTCGCCCATGAAAAAGTTTTGACTGAAGCATATGGCAAAAAGCGAATGGATGAAATTTTATCAACGAATATTCATCATGTCCTTGTTTACCCATGTTTGTCAGTTCAGCCACCACTACAACAGTTGCGTGCAGTTCGTCCTTTAGCTGCTAATAAGACGCTTACTGAGATCTGGCACTTTAAGTTAAAAGGAGCCCCCGAGGGAATATATGAACGCTCCCTCGCCTATTATTATCTCGTAAATTCACCATCAACTATGGTTAACGCAGATGATTTAAATAATTTTCGCGCGGTTCAAGATGGTCTTTCACTTACAGGAGGTGGAGATTGGGTTAGTTTACATCGTAACGCTGGGCAGGACACTGTTGAAAACGGAATTACAACCTCTATTACCGGGATGAGCGAACAGCCCATGCGAAATATGTTTGCTGCTTGGAAAGAATATATGAGCACTGGAGCTTAAGATGCCGAAAAATAAGACATTAAATTTTTCTGTCGAAGTACAACAAAATGTTGAGCAGTTTCTTTATAAGCAGGCAGATATTCTTGATGAACGTAATTGGGAAGCTTGGCTTGAATTATTTACAAATGATGGCAAATACTGGATGCCCGCTCACCCTGAGCAGAAAACTGGTGATGGGCTGCCTAATATTTTTTATGAAGATCGTTATCTCATGGACATGCGTATCCGCCGCGTTGAACATCCGTATGCTCATTCTCAAAAGGCTGGCCATCGTACGAGCCATGTAGTTTCAAATGTTATGATTGAGAGTGAGGATAAGAAAAACGGCAATTTGGTGTGTTCTTCGCGGTTTCATATGATCGAGTATCGGCTCGAAAAACAGAGATACTTTGGTGGCAAATACACCCATAGTCTAGAGAGAATTGATAATTCCTATCGGATCAAACTTCAGCGTGTTGACATCGCTAATGTTGAGGGTCCTTTCGACTA
Source organism: Rhodospirillales bacterium (assembly GCA_012960465.1). GTDB lineage: Bacteria > Pseudomonadota > Alphaproteobacteria > Rhodospirillales > UBA2165 > TMED23. The sequence goes on from DUBF01000231.1 coordinate 43,833, forward strand.
TGTGATGCAGGTTTGGCTTTAGAATTACATAAAAATAAAAAGAGGCCGATAACGTTAGTTTATTTTAATGGTATTAAAATTTATTACTATTCAACAATATTTTTGATAGTACCAATTGGCTCGATTGTTATCTCTACGACGTCATCCTTTTTTAGAAATACTGGGGGTTCAAATCCGATGCCAACGCCAACTGGCGTACCCGTAGCGATGATGTCCGCAGGCTTTAGTGTTATTACGGCTGATATGCACTCAATTAATGTAGGAATATCAAATATTAAATCAGCCACACTAGCTTTTTGCCGGATCTCTCCATTAACTCTCGTTAATAAGTTAAATGTATTTGGATGCCCTGCCTCATCTGTCGTCACAATCATTGGGCCCATTGGGCAGTAGCCATCTAGACTTTTACCAATAAACCACTGCTTATGTTGATGTTGCAGAGTACGTGCAGTTACATCATTAGCGACGGTATAGCCAAAAACATGGTCAAATGCTTTTGCCTTACTAATACCCCTCCCTTCTGTGCCGATGATTACTGCTAACTCGCCCTCATAATCTGTTGAATTAGTCCTATCCAAATAAGAGGGGATTGGATCTGTAGGTCCGCTGACGCTCGTTGTCGCTTTGGTAAAAATAATAGGATCATCTGGGATAGCGGTAGTACCTGCTGTTGCATCAAAACCACTGTCATGAAATTCCTGAGCATGTTCGTGGTAATTTCTTCCAACACAAAAAATATTACGAAGAGGTTCTGGGATGGGAGCTAACAGTTCGAGATCTTTAAGATTTAACTTTGGTATTTCGCCAGACGAGGTAAATGCTGCTGCCACCCTATTTAGACCATTAGAACCCAGTTTGATAAAGTCGTTCATATTATTAGGTATATCAGCTGCCAAAAGTGAAAGGTCTATTACTGACTGTCCTTCGTCGACAACCATACCTATTCTCGGCTCCTTAGAATTTATAAAACTAATTAAACGCATAGATTATTCCCATTTAGACGTTAAAAATTTGGTTCTTTTTGCCTTATGAACTATCATTTAGTCAAACATCACTTCACTAGTCTTGGGAAAATTTAATACTTGTATTAACATTTTTTAGAGTGATATTTTCTTAAACTTCTTTCTTTATTTAACAACAGAGCTTTTTGAGTTAAGGAATTAAATTATGCCAAAGCCGCCATTTAGAGCTGATCACGTCGGTAGTCTATTGCGTCCTCAAGATCTTTCGAATGCACGCCAACAATGGCGAGAAGGAAAGCTAGAGGCCCAAGGTCTCAAGGTATTAGAAGATGAACACATAAAAGAGATAATTAAATTTCAGGAGGACATTGGGCTCAAGTCGATTACCGACGGTGAATTTCGTCGGGACTACTGGCACTTAGATTTTATAGCGGGTTTCACTGGAGTTGAATTGAATCAAGAAACCTATGGTCACGCCTTTTCAGGAGGTGGAACGGTTGCAACATTTTCGATCAAAGATAAAATTGGAAAACATTCGGGTAATATGCGTGAGCACTTTAATTTTCTTAAAGCTAATACTAAAATGACTGCAAAATTTTGTATACCAGGCCCGGGTATGACCCACCTCAGAAGTGGTCGCTCCGGTATTAGCGAGGCAGCCTATCCTGACCTTGAAGAGTATTGGGCCGACCTTACGGCAGCTTATCGCGCTGAAACACAGGAACTGGCAAATCTCGGATGCAGTTATCTTCAAATCGATGATGTTAGTTTTGCGTATCTTTGTGACGATGATTTCCGGAATGATATCCGACAACGTGGCGATGATCCAGATGATTTGTTAATCAAATATTCTCAAGTTCTAAGTGATGCGGTTGTAGATCGGCCCGATACAATGACGGTTACCGCCCATATGTGCCGCGGGAATTTTCAAAGTACGTATATGACATCGGGAGGGTATGAGACGGTTGCAGAGAGGCTGTTTTCTGAATTAAAGGTTGATGGTTATTTTATGGAATATGACTCAGACCGTGCTGGTGGCTTTGAGCCTTTGCGGTTTATACCTGACAATAGAATGGTGGTTTTGGGTCTTATTACCTCTAAATCTCCTGAACTTGAAAATAAAGATGATATTAAACGTCGTATCGACGAAGCGGCAAAATTTGTGAATGCTGATCAGATATGTCTAAGTCCTCAATGTGGCTTTTCAAGTACTCACCACGGTAATAATTTGAGCTCTGATCAACAGGCCAAAAAACTAGAATTAGTCGTTGAAATTGCAGAAGAAGTTTGGGGAGAAAGTTAAATTATATAAAAAAGATCCTTTATTAATAACGTTAGCTAGGCCCTATTTATTCATAATAATTCAATCGTCTGAATTACTTAGTTAGAGCAGGCCCTGGATCTTCGGAGATATCTTCCATTTGATTTTTGAATTTACCATGCTTGTTGTAATAAGCATCAACCTTCATATGTTTACCAAGAACATAGGGAGCTCCCTTTAAAAAATCATAAAGTGCGATTACGCCTCCAGTCCACATTGTACGAAACATATGCAACTTTTTACGTGAAGCACGTAAAGTTACTAAATCTGCATTCTCTACAGTATGTAAACTTTCTCTATCCTCTAGCGCTTCCTTGACCTTATGAGGTGCCGCCCAATTACAACGATAATGAATTTTTCCATCAGGTCGAATTATATAAACTACATTTGGCATGGCGCCATAGGCACGATGAAAATCACCGTCATAGTTATCAACCAACACACGTCGGTGCTCGCCATAACGAGGTGCTATTATCTTCGCCGCTGCAATTTTTTCAGCCATATCTTTATGCTGACTAAGACGTTCACCTGGATGAGCCTCCCTAACATACACGACGACGAATTCAACGTCAGTTATCTCCTCCGCAATATCTTTCATATCAGGAATATTTTTGGTGTACATTGAACAAGTTGATGAAGCTGTTTCAACTACGACCCATTTACCATTAAAGTCTGAAAGTTTAACAAGATTTCCTGTTTTCAAATCGGTTAACGTAAAATCCTGGAGAGGTTCTCCAGCGCGAGGACCGATAAACATATCAAAATTATATTCGCTCGGCTTAAAACGCTTATTGTTATAAACAGGCTTATTTTTGTTAGTCGTTCCGGTCATTTTAGTTCTCCTTTTTCTAAATTATTAGCTAATCTTTCAAACTTTTATTAAAAAACTAGTTTTATTATAAATTTTCTATTCATGACAGTACATGCCTAAATGGGTGGCATGTATCCGCAGGTTAGACCCCCATCAATTACTAACTCAGAGCCCGTTATCATTCGAGCCTCATCAGATGCTAAATAAATAATTCCATAGGTTACATCCCTGGTCTCGAGTATCTCTCCTAACGGAATAAGCTCGGCTAATGTCTTGTAGGTCTCCTGTTGATTACCGACCGTTTCGATAAATCTATTCAATAATGGTGTTTTTATGAAGGTGGGATGAATAGAGTTGCAGCGAATATTATATTTGTGGCGCGCACAATGAAGGGCTATTGATTTACTCATGGAACAGACAGCCGCCTTTGCACTACCATAACCCAGTGTCAGTGGATTTCCTAAAATTCCTACCGTCGATGAAATATTAATAATTGACCCTGCACCACTATCCTTCATATGAGGTATTGCTAATTTGCATCCCCAAAACACACTATCAACATCTACCTCCTGCAACTTTTTCCAATCGGTAAACTCAGTGGATTCTATATCACCACCAATGCTAATTCCTGCATTATTAACCAAAATATTTAATCCCCCAAAAGTCAGCTGGGCGAGTTTTAAGACTTTCCTCCAATCTTTCTGCCTGGTTGCATCGTGTTTAGCTGAAATAGCCGTAGCGGGGTCTATTTCATTAATTAAGTTGGCAGTCTCAGTGGCAGTCACCTCGTTTAAGTCGGTGGCAATAACATATGCGCCTTCTTCAGCCAAATGAATTGAAATGCATTGGATTTAGACATAGCACTGCGGTTCAATACTTCGATCTAACATTTTTTTACCAATTGTGGGCATTGTGGGATCCCGGGATTTTCAGACGCAACATTGAAAAAGTGAACCAGTGTGCTTGGGGGCTGCAATGCGACACACGCTCCTCTTGCAAA
>DUBF01000231.1:47936-49811 GCA_012960465.1 Rhodospirillales bacterium
ACCCGCCCCATACAACTTAAAGACCTAGCTTCTTCATTTGGCCAGCAGGATATCGCTCGCCAGAAGTCTCTCCAACAGGGAATGCATCATCTAGTTCTTCGATTTGAGCTTCACTTAAAGCAATATCGACGGCGCGAATATTTTCATCAATAAACTTGCGGTGTTTTGTTCCGGGAATTGGAACTATCCGATCGTTTTTAGCCAAAACCCATGCTAAAGCGATTTGGGCAGGCTTAAAGCCACTTTTTTCAGCTACTCTCTCAATAACACCAACCTTGATCTTATTTTTTGAGATATTTTCATCAGAAAATCTTGGGTGGTCCCGACGACGATCTCCTTCGATCAGATCGCCGGAAGATTTAATGGTGCCAGTTAAAAAACCACGACCTAATGGGGCATATGGCATTAAACTGATGCCTAATTCTTGGCATGTTGGTAAAATCTCTGCTTCAACATCACGTGACCAAAGAGAATATTCAGTCTCCACGCAGCTAATCGGGAATTCTTCATGAGCGCGCCGAATGGTTTCTGGTGCAGCTTCCGATAATCCGATGTAGCGGACCTTACCTTCTTCAACCAAACGTGCCATTGAACCAACAGTTTCTTCAATTGGGACGTCAGTATCGACGCGGTGTTGAGAAAATATATCAATAAAATCGGTTTTTAACCTTTTGAGGCTTGCCTCACACGCTTCTTTAACATATTCGGGACGACCATCAACCCCAGCCGATCCATCAGGCTTTGTCATCTGACCAAACTTTGTATTAATGAGAATATCTGATCTGCGGTCTTTGATCGCTGTGCAAATCAAAGTTTCGTTTTTACCTTTACCATAGGCGTCAGAGGTATTTAGTAAATTTAAGCCAATATCCAAGGCGTGATGAATTGTTGCGATTGATTCCTCATCATCAAGAGCGCCGTACTGGATAGTCATTCCCATACAACCTAACCCAATTGCCGGGACCTCAAGACCTTGACTACCCAATTTGCGTTTAAGCATTGTATCACCTATTTAATTTTATATCAGCCCTTAAGCGATCGTAATTATCAAATCGCCTACACCGTCAATATGGCCTTCCATAATATCTCCAGATACAACCGCGGCAACTCCATCTGGCGTCCCCATATAAATTAAATCACCTGGCTGTAATTCACAGAGGCTTGAGAGATAATTGATTGTTTCTGCTGTATTCCAGATATGAAGATCTAAAGTACTCTCTTGCCTAATTTCCCCATTAACTTTAATCCAAATAGCACCTTTGCCTGTATCAGGGTGGCCAATGTCGCTAACCGGTCTTATAGCAGTACAGGGAGCAGAATTATCGAAGCCTTTACCCATATCCCAGGGCCGGCCCGATTCCTTAGCTTTATTTTGAATATCACGGCGTGTTAAATCAATGCCTACCCCATAACCCCATACGTGGTCTAAGGCATTTTCTTTACTGATACTTGCACCACCTTTACCCATTGCCACTACTAACTCGATTTCATGATGTAGGTTTGAAGTCTGAGTTGGATAAGGGATAGTAGAACCGTTTTGTACAATCGCATCAGCTGGCTTCATAAAAAAAAATGGAGCCTCACGATCTGGATCCGCACCCATTTCAATGGCATGTGCGCGATAGTTTCGACCAACACAATATATCCGTCGAACAGGAAAGAGTTCCTTACTACCGTCAATGTCAATAGATGCCTGTTCGACCGATGAAATCGCATACTTCATTTTAGATTACCCTTAATTTTTTTTGTTAGACTAATATACTTCTAGTAAACTGCAAGCAATCCGACCTTCATTAGCTAAGTTAAGCAGCAGGTATAAAACAAATATTTTTAGTGAAAACCTAACTTCTATCCCCTTAATGGGGGTGTTATGTA
>DUBF01000231.1:49821-53934 GCA_012960465.1 Rhodospirillales bacterium
AGCTATGGTGGTTAGTAGTAATCTATTTTTTGTAATAACTCGTTTCCTAGGTAGAGACAAATCTCCTGCTTAATAATTTAGCCAAGCATCTCAGGTTAATAGAAATTCGATTAAATATTTTTACTTGGCTTAAACAAATTAAACTTGGTTTGTAAATACAGTAAAATTTTAATGGGTATAACAGTGAACAGAATAAAATTAAACCACAGTATTTTAGGATTCGGCAATCTTATTTCTACTTGAATCATAAATTTTTTTACTTCTTTAAACTACAGGGCTATGTTCCGATTTATTTAAGTTCGTCAGGATATCTTATAATTTTTTCGATCAAGCGAACATTTTCGAGTTCACCTGTGGCTATTTTTGGATCGATCAATTCGACAATCGAATTACCCTTCGCGACAGAGTCCGAAACGATTGAGTATCTTAAATATATCGATCCGCCCATCGTGATATTAAAAGAAAATTTATCACCACCATTCAAATTAACAATGTGTTTGCCGGGCATAACGTCATGATAGAATATAGTTGCAGCATAAGTATCGGCGATATTCTTACCATCTAATTTAAATGTAAGGGGTTTTAGAAGTGCCAAAGGATTGAAACCTCTATACACAAAAATACGGCCCATATTCCGTTTTAAAGTCGGCAGATCATCCTTTGCAATGTCAAAAGGTTGGCCAGAGGCACACCCCAACATGGTAGACATTAATAAAAATGCTATAATTTTTGTGGACATTCTTGTAATTACAACTCGACGTTTGAATACCATAATCTTACCCCTATAGTTTTATTTCGAATATTTGATAGATAGTAAAACAATTAGTGTATGTTAAATTGTCATAATTAAAATAATATATCAATCTAATAGAAATAGTTTGAAATGAGCATGTTTTTATAGAAATACTGATTATTAGTAAATTTTATAACATCATTAAAAAGTTAAATTCAATATTTCCATTTGTAATATTAGCCTTTAAGATAAATGACGTTCAAATTCAAAAATAAAGATTTTGACCTTGATTAGATACTAAAAAAAGGAATTTTGATCTGATTGATTTAAAAATCTAAGCATCTCTGTATAAATCATTCTTAATTTTACCTAGAAGGGTGAGAAAATGCAAATAATTAAACAGGTTGGAGATAAAGGGGTATCTAAACAATTAGATATCCGATCCCGAGAAGCTAACTTTTTGTCACCGTTTGAATCAAAAAAACGAAAAAGAAATATACTAAAAAAAACGGGGCCCATTAAATTAATTCATACATTACTTTTTGTCATAGAAAACATTCAGGGATCGCGTCAGAGAGATGACCCGATTACCTGTCCCCTGGGTTTTTTTATTGCCCATAAATCTGGTTTACATCTCCTACTCCTACTATTAAACGCACACTATAACAAAACACCCGTTGGAAGAATGCCAGGTTGGTCTTTTGGAATGTTATTAGATAGAGTTCAAATTTCAAATCGATCCTTACGCATGCTTCTAAAGGATGCAATGAGTGAAAAGTTAATCAAACAAGTGCCGGGCAGACGGGATAAGAGGTGCAAAGTGTATATGCTCACCGATGACGTTATTCGTGCCTGGGAAGTCCTCTCAAATAATCTGGATGGAACCATATTAAAAAAATTAACCTCAACGGGTTACAACGATTTGGCTAATATGAATTATAACCAAACAATAAGAATTAAAGAATGAAATGATTAGGGCTTTAATCGTCGGATTGGGGTGGTGGGGCAAAACACTTGTAGATTCAGTTCAAAATAAAAGTGATAAAATAGAAATATGTTATGGATTGACGCGAACAGCATCAGATAATGCCAAGAGTTATGCTAAGAGCAAGGGGTTCGAGTTACTAGATGGTTCCTATATCGAAGCAATCCAGCGCGCTGATATCGATGCAGTTATTCTAGCAACACCCCATAGTCAACATTCTAGCCAAGTTCAAATAGCGTCAACATATGGCAAACACGTTGCCTGCGAAAAACCGTTCACCTTAAATCGGAACGATGCACTCTCTGCAATTAATGAGGTAGAAAAGAATGGCGTAACACTATCTGTTTTATATAACCGACGTTTTAATCCAGTAGTGTTAGAAATTCAGAAATTAGTTAATTCTGGTAAGTTAGGGACCATTATTCACCTTGAAAGTAATTTTTCCGGTGACTCTGCCTTACGGTCGACGATGGATCAAACCTCATGGCGCTTAAATTCCGACGAAGCACCTCTGGGATCAATGACTAGTCGGGGATTACATGCGGTTGATACACTCGTTAGTTTTTGTGGAGAAATTAGTAAGGTCTTTGCAACTAGTGGGAATAGAGTTTTAGATAATCTAGATGATATGACCTCCTGTTTGCTTTGGTTCAAAGAGGGAATGACTGGGTATATAGCCACATCAAATGTGACGGCCCCTTTTTGGTGGCTTAAAGTTTATGGCTCAGAGGCCACCGCTGAAATGCGTGATTATAATACTTTAATAATACAAGAGCGAGTTAAGGACGCTAAGATCCAGACTTTCGATAGTATTGATATAGAGAGAGCTGAGTTAGAGGCATTCTGTGATAATATTAAAAGAGGAAATACGTTTCCGATTCCAAAAAATGAAATAATAAATGTTTCTTCATTTCTTGAGGGGTGCTCTCTATCGTGTAAATCAAAATCACAAATTGACTTAGAAGAAGACCTCCCCGGAGGTTTAACTAACTAGGTTGTTGCTAAAATGGAAAATAGTGTGTCATCAGTTCAAAATAAACCAATTTTAGAAGTAAAAAACTTATCAGCTGAATTTCATAGTTCAGATGGCAAGTTTCTTGCCGTCGATAACGTTAGTTGGTCGATAGACAGTGGGAAGACGCTAGGTATAGTTGGTGAATCTGGCAGTGGAAAATCTGTATCAGCTCTTTCAGTGTTGGGGTTGGAGCCCAAATCCACCCGGCAGAATTGTTAATGGCCGTGTAAGCTACCTCGGCTCAGACCTGCTTAATAGCTCAGAAAAGTTTTTGCGCAAAATTCGTGGAAACGAAATTTCAATGATTTTTCAAGATCCTATTTGGAACTCGACCTCCAAGCGGCCTCAACTAATACTTTTGCTAAGTCCCGGCGTTCCTGTTCGTTTAAATTAAGCGATTCTCCGATATGCATTGGATGCGCAATCAAACTTACGCCACTTTCAATCAAAAAGTTAATCTGTTTAGCAAAAATATGGAGATTAACTTCATTGTTCGAATTAAACGGTGTAGTTGGAGCACCAACTATTCCTCTATATGTATCGCTCATGAAAAACCTTTATAATACTTATTTAAATTTGCTTAGCTGATATGCTATTACTGTTCGGATTTTCATAAAAGGGCCATTTTTGCCTCTATTTTTTATCATTTCAATTTATCAATTATGTTCAATAAGAATGCTTGTGATAACTAAAAGTAGTTTCAATTCATTAACGCTTGACGTTTACGTTCATGTGTCGGAAAAGATCGAATATCCATTTTGGGTAACGTGGTTTTGATATCTGGTTGGATAGTTTGGTCGTTTAAATGGTGTTAAATAAGTAAAATGCACTATGAAAACAGTGTTGATTATTAGATAATAATAGAAATGAAATATCTTATACAAGTATATGTTTTTTAATAAAACTATTTAAAATACGAGAGGATTATGGTTGAGGAGAGGTGGCCGAGTGGTTGAAGGCAGCAGTCTTGAAAACTGCCAGGCGTGTGAGCGTCTCGAGGGTTCGAATCCCTCTCTCTCCTCCATACCCTAGTCCGCCACCGTCCATAGGTGTCCAATAAACCCTTATAAAACAACAAATTAGTCTATTTTGTATCTGGCTATATCCGCTGGGATATGCTACAATCCAATCCTATTCGTGGGTAATTTTGTGGGTAGGATTGTGATGCATAGTACAAACAGGCTGTCAGCTAGAACCGTCGAAACTACCAAGAAAGCTGGTCTAAGCGCTGACGGGGGTGGTCTATACCTCCAAGTCGGGAAATCGGGGGCTAAATCCTGGCTGTACCGGTTTATGCTTAATGGGCAGGCGCGCGAGATGGGTTTGGGGTCTTTGAAGGCCGTAAGCCTGGCTAATGCTCGCGAAAAGGCGGCACTGTGT
>DUBF01000232.1 GCA_012960465.1 Rhodospirillales bacterium
GCCTTTCTTACTGGTTTTATAAAAGATAGCGCCCTTTGACTTTGACTGCCTATTAAGTTGTTTATCGTGATGTCTCCAATAAACCGCTGCTTCAGAGTCAAATCCACTCACACCTAAAATTGCGTATTTTAGAACCTGCGAGATATCGCTAATGCGATCATAACCACCATATTTCAAAAGTATGTCACGTCTAATAGCAAAAATTTCACCGGGTGCTCCAAACAGTTTTTTAGGACCACCCTCAATCAAATCAATGGCTATATCCATTCCATCGGTATAACGATCTCGTGTATTTAGATCACGAAGCCCCGATTGCTTATCAACTTCTCCCAAAGAATTAATAGAATATGGCATAGGTGCTGCGGTAACACAGGCTGGATTCTCAAGAAATAAATTTACCATCCGCGATGCGTAAGATGAAGAAAATAAGTCGTCATAACCTAAGTAGCTAATATAATCACCCTTAGCATGGAGTAAAGCTACATTCCAGCAAGTTGCAATTCCTTTTCCAGTATCACTCCACTCAAACTGATTGACTTCAAATGTAACTAATGCCGTATTAGTTGAGTTTTTATAAAATTCACGTAAATATTCTCTTACATCTAAATGCGCGCCATTATCTACCAAAATTAATTCTATGTTTGTATAATCTTGGTCCAGAACAGACTTGATACTTTGCCGAATGTAATCAAGGTTATAATAGCAACATATAAAAATACTAAATATAGGTTTATCTTTTTCAAATTTTTGATTAATAACTGGTTCGTATTTATATACCGATGACTTCGCCTCACTAAATAACATGGCTATCTTCCTAAATATTTGTTCATTGGGTAGTTTACTGGCATTGATTTGCCTGCCTTAATAAACCAATCGTCTCACCAATCCCGCGTCTTAAATCGCCTGCAAAGGCAAACCCTTCCCCCATAAACCGCTCACAAGAAACCTCGTAAGATAACTGGTTCATGATTTTGCTATCAACAAAGCTCACTTGTAGGTCAGGCTCAAACTCCCGAATAGATTCTACCACTTGGCGTACGGTAGCATTATGAGTGAGTACATTGTAAATACGACCATCGAAGAGGTCCTTACGGATAATGAATGTAATAGCCCGTGCGGCGTCAAAAAGATCCAAGTACGGTCGTTTCTGATCATATGCAGTACTCCATACAGTTATAGGCTGACCCATTACTGCCTGCCAGCAGAACTTATTCACGGCCGTATGAAAACGCATGCCAGGTGATGCGCCAAAGATGGTGCCAAAGCGACAAGAAACTGCTTTCAACCCGTCTTCTAAACAAAGTTTTGTGACCAACTGTTCTTCTTTTAGCTTGGTAATGGCATAGGGGCTTTGTGGTTGTAATTCATCAGGACTGCAATCTTCGGCAACCACTTCGTTTTGCGTGCCATACACACTGGTAGAAGACAGCGCGATCAAGCGCGTGCCACTCTGTGCACAAGCTTCTGCTACTTTCACAGTAGACTGATAGTTATTTGCCTCCAATAAATCCGCTTTGTCAAAACTGCCCGCTGCATCGGTAATAGCTGCTAAATGAATCAGCACCTGTGCATCTTTTAGTATCGGCTGAAGGTCAATTCGAGTGACATCGCCTTCAATAAAGCGATAATGTCCCAAAGTTGGTAAATTAAATAGCGAAGGGAAACGTTGGGTC
>DUBF01000233.1:0-1197 GCA_012960465.1 Rhodospirillales bacterium
ATAAGCTCACTTATGCGGGAAATCTCGAGTCTTTGATTTCAATCAGTGAAGATCCGTGGTATGTCTTTGAAAAAGTCGATATTTGTGATGGAGCAGAATTAAAACGTATTTTTAATCAATATCGACCTGATATTGTTATGCATCTGGCTGCTGAATCACATGTGGACCGCTCTATTGACGGACCAGGAGAGTTTATACATACCAATATTGTCGGAACTTACACATTACTTGATCAGGCACGTGCTTATTGGGGTGAGTTGGAAGGGGATAAGAAAAAATGCTTTCGCTTTCATCATGTTTCAACCGATGAAGTTTATGGCGATTTACCACACCCAGATGAGACAGACCAAGGCCAGGATTTACCCTTGTTTACTGAAACCACAGCTTATGCCCCCAGTTCGCCGTATTCAGCCAGTAAAGCAGGGTCAGATCATTTAGTTCGTGCCTGGCACAGAACGTTTGGGTTGCCAACTTTGATTACCAATTGTTCAAATAATTATGGACCCTATCATTTCCCAGAAAAATTGATTCCTCTGGTGATTCTTAATGCATTAGAAGGCAAGCCTTTACCTGTTTATGGAAAAGGTGATCAAATTCGGGATTGGTTGTATGTTGAGGATCATGCTAAAGCTTTGGTTTTAGTCGCTATGAAAGGACAAGTGGATGAGACATACAATATTGGCGGGCATAACGAAAAACAAAATATTGATGTGGTTAAAACCATTTGTGCTGTTTTGGATGAACTGCGGCCACAAGTGAATTCCTATACTGAGCAAATAACATTTGTGTCTGACCGTCCTGGGCATGATAGGCGTTATGCTATAGATGCGAGTAAAATTCAAAAGGAACTGGGCTGGTTGCCGCAAGAGACATTTGAAAGCGGAATTCGTAAAACCGTGCAATGGTATTTGGATAACCCTGTTTGGTGTCAACATGTCCAAGATGGAAGTTATCAGCGGGAAAGATTAGGAGTCGAGGTATGAAAGGGATTGTATTAGCGGGTGGTTCAGGGACACGTCTTTATCCGGTTACAAAGGGAGTTTCTAAACAGCTAGTTCCTATTTATGATAAACCGATGATTTATTATCCAATTTCTGTGTTGATGTTGTCGGGTATTCGGGAAATTTTAATTATTACTACGCCCGAAGATCAATCGAGTTTTCAGCGGCTCTTAGGTGATGGTTCGGAATTGGGCAT
>DUBF01000233.1:1384-1668 GCA_012960465.1 Rhodospirillales bacterium
GTTAATGAGCCAGAACATTACGGTGTCGCAGAATTTGATGATAAAGGTGCGGTAATTAGCCTAGAGGAAAAGCCTAAACAGCCTAAATCAAATTATGCGATAACGGGGCTTTATTATTACCCGAATGATGTGGTTCAAAAAGCTAAAGATGTTAAACCCTCAGCGAGAGGTGAACTGGAAATCACCACCGTTAATCAAATGTATTTGCAAGAAGATCGTTTAAAGGTTGAATTGTTAGGGCGAGGATTTGCATGGCTAGATACCGGTACTCACGAAAGCCTGCT
>DUBF01000234.1 GCA_012960465.1 Rhodospirillales bacterium
AGGTGGCGGTGATGCGTATGATGTATTTGGCTATATCGTTAACACCGATACCAATGCGACTACGGAGATCCTAAACGAAACAGGAACTTCGGCGGCTGGGACAACTGCTTGGGCTACAGCAAACGTAACAATACCCAGTACAGGTAATTATAGGTTTGTTTTTATCTCTGGAACCTATGATTTTACTGGATTAAAAGGCGCTGGCGCCTCTCTTTATATTGATAACATCCAAGTGTTTAATGCTGTGGATGATGCAATAGTATCTCAAGTCGCAAAACTAATTACCTATGAAACCACAGCTATAACGTTGACAGAGGCCGACCGAGCCGCTCGGACGCTTACCTTTACGGCTACGGATGCTGATGGTAATGCGGGCAATAATACGGCTATTATTTATGAAGATTTTCCAGTCGCAGAGGTTGTTAATAACCCGCAGCAAGCGCCGGTTTTCAATAAGGTAGTTGAAGTTGATGTTCCTGCTGTGGTAATAAAAATTAATCGGGATGGCTTGCAAACCTTTGTTCGGGATAAGAGCGCAACAGGGTCTTCAGGCGCACAAATGGGTTTTGATTCAGCGGTGTCAGGTGGAGGAGATCCTGAGGCCAGTGATGCTGTTCCAACGTTGAGAAATGACAAACCACAACCACAATCACAATCGTCTCCGTCAGTTGCCCCTAGGTTTAATGCTGCGGTCATACCACAATCCAGCAGTTCAACCTCGAATGATGGCGGTTTGTCAGTTTTAAATGGAATTAAAGATCCTGAAATTAGCTCGTTAGGAATAATATCATTTTCTATTCCAATTGATGCTTTTGCTAAATCAAATAATGAGACAATGGTCACCCTAAAAGCTTCTCTCCCTGGAAATAAAACCCTCCCGTCGTGGCTTAAGTTTGACCCGGTTGCTGGAAAGTTTGAGGGTGAAGTGCCTGAAGATTTTGAAGGCTCCATAGAAGTTTTGGTTACTGCAACTGATCAAAATGGGAATGAGGTGACGACTTCTTTTGTTATAGGAAAAGATATTTCTACCCCAGCGGCTAGTAATGATGAGAAAACTGAATTAACCCCGCCGGATGTCAAGGGACAGATATTAGCTGCCCAGAAACACGCTTTTTCGCGTTCAGGTTTCAGTCAACAGCTTCTATCATCCAGGTTTTCAAGTAAGTCGCTGAGCCAGACGGAAATACACAGTGCAATCCGAGAAATAAACGCTGCGAGTTGATTTTATAGCTTTGCCAGGTGCTAGCTAATTATAAAAAAGTGGTTTGAAAGAAAATCAAATACTGAGAAGGTGAGCCAAGTTTCGTATTATGAAACAGTTATTTTGTAAATCTTGTTTTTTAGTATTGTTTATAAATGTTATTCACATTAATTCGTCTTTGGGACAAAAATTAAGTTTTAACGCTCCCGTTAGCCCGGATAAAATATACGGCAAACTTAGATCTCAAAATGCAACGTCTTTATCAAGTGAAATTCCGGCTAGAATTGAAAGAATATTAGTAAGGGAAGGAAATAGCTTTAAAAAAGGGGCTATTCTTATAATGCTCGATTGTTCTTTAATTAAAGCTAAATATGAAAAATTAGAAGCTATACTTAAAGCTGCGAAAGCTAAGCTTTCAATCGAAAGGAGATTGATTGAATTAAAT
>DUBF01000235.1:0-27297 GCA_012960465.1 Rhodospirillales bacterium
CGATGGCTCCCCCTTTTATTGCTGGAAGTATCTTCTCACGCGATCGGTTCCACACCATTACGTCGTGACCCGCATCCAATAACCGATCCACCATAGGAGCCCCCATGAGACCGAGACCAATATATCCTAATTTAGGCATCATGAGATATCCCCTGAGTCGAAAGGCTCCTCAACTTCCCACTGAACGTTACCAGAATGTGTCACGGCACCTAAATTAGCTGGCCCTACGGTGGAAGAATATTTTTGCAGAGCGCCTGCCAATCTTGAACTATCGGGCGGCAACCATTTCTTACGTCGGTCATCCAATTCCTGATCAGATACTTTAACATCTATCGATCTAGCACCGCCATCAATCCGCACGATGTCTCCAGTTTGGATAAGTCCTATTGGGCCACCGCGGGCCGCCTCTGGAGAGGCATATCCGATACACATGCCCCTAGTTGCGCCCGAAAATCGTCCGTCTGTCAAAAGTGCAACCTTTTCGCCCATTCCCTGACCATAAATAATAGCCGTAACACCTAGCATCTCACGCATGCCGGGGCCCCCTTTTGGACCTTCATTACGAATTATGATTACCGAACCTTCATCATACTCACAATTTCTAATCACCTTCATACAAGCTTCTTCGTTTTCAAATACTAGGGCCGGCCCCTCATGAATCAACGATTTTAAACCTGCAACCTTTAACAGAGCGCCATCTGGACACAAATTGCCTTTCAGAACGACTACTCCGCCGGACCCTGAAATAGCATTCTCATGACTTAAGAATACTTGACCGTCTGGAGCAGCGACATCTAACAAGGCGTCATCTAAAGTCATTCCATCTACAGTTAAGCAATCACCATAAAGTGCACCGCTTCTCAGCATCTCTTTAAGCAGCACCGGAACTCCACCAACATCATAGACATCTTTTTCTCCGAGGTCAGGAAAATCCATTCCCCCTAAAAAAGCAGGTTTTGCTTGGAGAATATCTTCCGCACCTCATCGAAAGCTTTGACGTAGGTGGCGGCAACATCATCGAGAGTAAACCTGATACCAGCCTCATGGGCTATTGCTGGAATATGAAGCCCAGCGTTGGTTGAACCACCAGTCGCCGCAACGACAGCGCTTGCATTTTCCAGGCTTTTACGAGTAACAAGATCGCGTGGTAAAGGCCCATTTCCATTTACAGCCCGCATGACGATATCGCCTGCTTGCTTTGCTACGGCAAAGCGTTCTTCAAAAATTCCTGGTATCATTGACGAACCCAATGGGGCTAGCCCTAAAACCTCCGAAACCATGCCCATTGTATTTGCGGTAAACTGACCGGCACAGGCACCAGTTGTCGGCAAACACGCGCGCTCTAATTCCTGAATTTCAGCTTCATCCATATTATTGGTCATTACAGCACCAACAGCCTCATAAGCATCTAAAACACTAACGTCTTTTCCTCGCCAGGTTCCGGGTAATGCGCTACCGCCATATATAAACACTGAGGGCACATTACAACGAACCATACCCATCATTATGCCGGGAAGATTTTTATCGCAACCACCAAAGCCTATTATACCATCGTATGCATGTCCGCGCACAACCAGTTCGACACTATCGGCTATTACTTCTCGAGAAATCAGCGAAAACTTCATGCCCTGGTGGTTCATCGACAAACCATCTGAAACTGAGATTGTGGTGAATTCTCTCGGTGTTCCTCCCGCGTCAATAACACCTTGTTTAGCAGCCTTAGCTTGCGGGGCTAAATTCATAACACAGGGTGTTGTCTCACCCGCTGTCGTCACAACGCCAATAAATGGCTTTCCGATTGCCTCATCATCCAAACCCATACCGCGTAAGAAAGCTCGATGAGGCGTGCGGTCAAGGCCATCAGTCGTCACACGCGAATGTAGTGATTTCTTTTTTTTCTTCGGCATTAATCCTCTCTTAAAACTTATATCTCATTTTCCTAGAGGACATAGTCAAAAACGTCTATTGTCAAGTGACTGCACTTAATTGGAGTAAAAAACAAAGCCATGGAGCCCAAGGATCTTAAATTATTTGTAACCGACGAGAATATTTGGTCTCAAATAATTTCGGAAAAGTACTCTACGTCTGGGCGTGCGGCTTTATTTATAGACCGCGACGGCGTGATCGTTGAAGAAGTAAATTACCTGCACCGACCTGAGGATGTCAGTTTCATACCTGGGGCTATCGAAGTTATTCGTCGAGCTAACGTCTTAAAAATACCAATCATAATTGTAACCAACCAAGCTGGTATTGGACGTCGATACTACGACTGGAAACATTTTGTTGAAGTACAAGAAAAGATTTTTACGATTTTAAACGACGCCCATGCCAATGTTGATGCTGTTTTTGCTTGTCCACATCACCCGGATGCTCGGGCACCTTACTTTCATAAAAACCATCCATGCAGAAAACCCAACTCGGGCATGTTAGCCATGGCAGAAATACTGATGGAAATTAATTTACAAAAATCTTGGATTATTGGTGACCGTTCTAGTGACATACGCGCCGGGTTTAATGCGGGCTGCGCTGGCGGTATTCATTTGCGGACAGGGCACGGCATCAGGGGGACAGAACAAAGTGCATCTTTAGCACTAAACGCTAAAAATTTTATAATTAAATCGCTACCCTCTATTGCTGAAACACTAACAGAGTTGCCGTTATTTAAACAACATCTACACTAATGAAAGATAGCCCCTAATTGGTAATAGCTATATTATCTAATTGAAGACAAAGGTCTGTTAATTTCCTGACCAAATTAAACTCGCACAAATCACTAATCGGAAATTTTAAATGATAATAAAATCTGTCAAAGATCTGATTTCTGAAGCGGAAACACAAATTCAAACCTTAACGGTCAAGGAGGTGCTAACTATAAAAGATAATACTGATGTGCAGTTAATTGACCTTCGTGATATAAGAGAGCTTTGGAAGGAGGGCACTATCCCCCAATCCATCCACGTGCCACGTGGAATGCTTGAATTCTGGGTTGCACCTGACAGCGATTATCACAAAGATATATTTGCATCCGGCAAAAAATTTATTTTCTTTTGCGCACTTGGCCATCGCTCGGCACTAGCAACACTCGCTATCCAGAATATGGGCTTATCACCAGTAGCCCATATTAAAGGAGGATATACAGCATGGAAAAAATCTGGGGCACCTACAAAAATTAAAGGACGCAAATAGTTAATTTTGATATTATTCAATAAAACCTAATCAAATAAGCCATTGCCGTTCCGCTCTATATAACGCTTACGTATATGGTTCGCCGAGATTTCTCCAGCAAGCGCCTGCTTCATCCATTCAGCTAAAAAATGGAATGTTGTATGTCCTCCTAATGCTTTTGGAGATCGTATCGGATGAAACTCATCTTCGAATACCCACATTTCTTTAGGCCCGCCCAGAGCCTCAAAAACAGCCTCAGCATCCTCCAAGGGATTAAGCGGATCAAATTCACCAGTTGCCATTAAAACGGGACACTTAATTCGCTCAGCATGGCCTTTGAGAGTGAAATCCTCACACATCTTATCAAATGCAACTTCATCCTCCATCCCCGCCATTGCCATAAATACTTGCTTAAATCGAATGGGTGCCTCATCAAATATCGTCAAACGGTCCCAATAATAACAAGCAATTGCGCCCGCCACGGCAGCATAACGAGGTTCGTCAGCGGCAGCTCTCATTGCCCAAAATGTTCCAAAACTACGTCCAACAAGGCCTATTCGCTCCGCATCAACATCACCCCGTTTTTCTAGAAAATTAAAAGCTGCTGTTGCAGCTTTTACATGGTTCGTCGCGTTGACATACATACCCCTCTCGAGTGCTTCTCCTTGACCTGGGCCATCGATTGCCAATACATTCATCCCGCGCATATGTAATTCGTTCTCAAGAGGATTAGGGTAGTTTTCCTTGGTATTGTCCATGCCGGGAATAAAAACAACGGTTGGCGCTGGCAAACCATCGCCTTGAAGGTAAAGTACGCCCGGAACTGTTCCTCCAGCGCAAGGAATTTCAACCAATTCAACGGGATAATCGACTAAATTATATAGGTGCTCCGCGCATTCACGGCATTTGGCATAAAGTTCCCAGCGTCTCGAACTCATAGCTGGAATAACAAAATGCTGCGCTTCTCGGTAATGCTCAGAGGCATAACGATAAAGTGCCCTGGCACTAATTTTATCACCCTTCGCCTCCGCAGCTCGAGCAAGTTTTTCCGAATGCTCACCCTCCTTAGCGAGATACTTTGCTACCATTTTTATATTTTTTGCTTGAGGTGGCATGTCACGCCCATCCATCTCAAAATGAATTGCCCGCCCCGTAGTTTTTAGCATCCAGTCATAAATCCATTGCTGGCCATCGCGTTCACGCACTGATCGCTCCATTTTACTCTCCTGTATTAAACACTAAATCATAGATAAAATGATAATCTACTGTATCTACTCACCTAAAATTGTAGAAAAAGCTAGGTGAAAATAATAACCATCATAATGATAGAATTTGTAAAAACCTCTCGACAATCTCCCCACTCAATGCGTATGAATTTAGAAACCAAAAAACTATTTTGTTCGATTCAAAACGGGGATTAAAGTAACCGACTGATAATTGAACGCCAAATTAATGAAGCGAGGTAAGCCCCGATTGATTTGCGAGATCATTGATTGCTTCCATAGAGAACCGGCGCAACTTTAAATCCTTAAGTAAACCAATCTCAACAACGACTTCAGGGTCTAATTGTCGTTCCAATATTGAGTTAACAAACTGCAACAAATCTAACGCTAGACCCGAGTAAGATAGTACGTTACTTATTAATTCTCGACGTATTAGGGGTGAAAAACCAAGAATTTCCATAACCAGTAATTCTTTCACAGCACTCGGTATTTGAAGACTTTTAAATAAACTATCAAGACAAAAACTATAAATACCAAAATCCAATTTTCCAGCAACATCCTGCGTAAACTCTCTAAATTCTTCGATAAAAGGTTTGGCTGTTAATTTTTTATCAATAAGCTGCTTTATCATACCTAGAAATAGGCGGTAACGAGCCCGCGCCGGACTTATTTTACCACCCAACTGAGACTCAATATCACGAATTTCCGAATCACGAAAACGCGCCTCTATTAATGATTTAGCAGTCTGACGAACATCGTCTGAAAGTGCTTGTTGTTCAATCAAGTGAAATAATCGTTCATATTTTTCTCGATTGTACCCTTTGAGTTTAGTTACTCTCCCGCTTAGTGGCATAAGAGCAGCTTCAGCGACTAAATTGTCTTTGGAATAAATGGCAGCAATAGCCGTAGCTTCATGAATAATGTTTTTATCCTGAAAATCATCCGTAATAAAAAATCGTGTATCTGACGCAACCGTTAAATAACGACCTAATTTTGCGCAAGCAAGGAAATGATCGGCAAGGTCATAACCCTTTGTTGCTTTAATTTGAAATGATTCAGGTGTTATCATGAAAAAACTTTCAACCAGACTAATGGAGTTTAACTATATGCTTTTTCCCGTAAAATTTCTACTAAATCGCATTATTAATTTTAGCACACCTGAAAGTTCATAAATCATCAAGATACGCGAATTTAGGCAAATATAAATTTTATTTATCGATAATCGTTTTACCACGCTCAAACATTTTTATTGGAATTTCTTGCTATAATATTATCCACGTTTATGGCATTCTCTTAGCTGGATTAAAATTTATATAAAACACGGGCCTCAATTTCTCGGGCGATTTGGGCCGCTACGTCTAATTTTTTAGGCGCGGCCGAAGATGAAAATTCAACTAAATCATCCTCCAAAAGGTAGGCGTAACCATTGGATACTAATTCATCAGTAAAACGTTGATGTTTTTGACCAAGAAAACCCTCGGGAGCGAAAATATGGACTATATTGCCATTGACGCAGGCCTCGGAACACATTGAAGTTGATTCACCTGTCACAATTAAATGATCAGCGTGGGCCAAAAATCCTAAATATGGATTGTCATCAACCAAACCATCAGATCTCCACTGATGCACAAACGCTGGCTTTATATTTTTCTCTGACAAAAAACTAAGCACGCCTTTCAGTTCATCTCCGCTTCGGGGACTTGTTGTTATAATCAGGCTTCCTTCTAATTTATTAACGAGATTAGCAGTTTGATGCCCAAGATTGATGGCCGTCTTTTGTGTAAATGGACGCCGTTTCGTAGCCCCACCAACAATGAGCCCAATGATGGGTTTCTTTAGATTGGAAAATTCAGCATTCCAGTGAATACTTGCACGCGAAAATTGATTGCGATCAATACTATGGGGCGCTCCAGTAATTCGAATAATATTTTTTTTATTAGGTATACCAGAATCATGATTGGGAACGGCGACAATATCAAACTCGTCAATCGCTGTATCCCCGGGATACATTATATGGATGAGGCTACATTTATGGGGGTTTTTTCTTTTTATATAACGCGCGACAATTGCCGCGCGACGACCCGAAGCAATGACAAGATCCGGCCAAGGTGAATTAATAGTAGATTTAGAGATACTTTTCAGCCCTATCAAAGACGGCCCAAAAAAAGAATTTGGCAAAAAAGCTAAATTAGACCAAATTAAATGTTTCTCTATAAAAGGCATTCCAAGTGCCATAGCAACCCCCTTGCTTTGGTTGCCTGTTCCTGGGCGCTCATCTATCAAAGCCCAAATTATCGGGTCTCGGTTCATTCTAGATCCAGTAAATATAATTATTGATCGTTCATTTATAAATTTAAACTTAAAACTAAAATCCGATTTTATGCTATTAGTTTATAAGAAATTACTTTCAAAATATATTAAGGATATAAGTCCCTTGTCGACAACCAAAGCAAAATTCTATATTGGCCAGTTAATCCATCACAAACTCTTCGACTATCGCGGAGTAGTGATCGATGTTGATCCAAATTTTCATGGCAGCGAGGAATGGTATAGCGGAGTAGCATTTTCAAAACCACCAAAAGAAGATCCGTGGTATCATGTACTAGCCGATAGTAGCTATTCTAGAACTTACGTCGCCCAGCGCAACCTCGAACCCGATGATAGTCGCGAGCCAATCATACACCCAGATATTCAAATTCATTTCCGAGGCTTGACTAGTGGCGGGTATACTCCACGCTATAAAAAAAACTGACCTAAAATACCTTTTAAATATTGATCAGCGTTGTAAGATTTTTTTATACTTTTCCAACAACCTAAATAACGTTTCTATTAAATATTTTTTATTTTAATCATCGAATCATCCAGCTGCGAATCAATTTTTGTTAATCTGAAATACCCCTGCACTTCAACATTTTTTAGAGTTATCTCAATTTTGTAAGAACAAAAGGTTAAAAAGAACTCTGTAATAAACGGACAACCTGATAGCCTAAGCAGGCCTGCGCCTTATCAGCAATGTGGCTTCAGATGTTTAAAAATCTATGATTTCTGGGCTATTGATGGGATTATTTTTACCATAACGCCTTATCAGCAATGAATTCATTTTGTTAAATGCTTGGATACTTAAACAATAGAAAGTCCAATAATTGCAGTTTTAGCTCGATTCAGGGCTTTCAAAATTTGCTTTTCCCTATAAAAATGCCGTATATGTTAACAATGTTCTAATCGCTCTGAACACTAGAAGTATAGAGCAGATTGTACGTGTAACAATTTGGGGACTACATGATGGCCGAAGAAGCTAAATTTAAATTTGACAATAAACGCGAGATGGATGCCGCTGCATTCTCTCAAGCTGCATACGTTATGGATCAAGCACGCCAGAAACTAGACGATAAAGAACTGGGTGAAAGAGCACTAAAATATAATCAAATGCTGTGGTCAATAGTTCAAGCTGACGTTTCTCAATCAGATAATACCCTTCCAGAAGAGCTCAAAGCTAATCTGATGAGCCTTAGCATCTTTGTTGACAAGCAAACAACAAAAGGACTGAGTAATCCTAGCGATGAATTATTTGACGGCCTTATCAGTATGAATCTAAATATAGCTGAGGGGCTAATGGAAAATTCGTAATAGACCAAACTAACTAATGGTGGCTATAGCTGTGAGAACCCAAAAAGAACCTGCCAAATAGGCAGGTTTTTTTATGGATTCTATAAAATAATGTGACAAATTCAAGTTTAGTGTAACCGAATATTGCAACCATACCCCTTCTAACCTTTATAACACATACTGCCATGATGGCTTTATTCACTATTTACTATAAACTAAAAATAGCATTTATATTTTAGGCTAAATTGATAATGAATAGATTTAATGGTAAAATCGTTCCAGTAATACTATCTGGTGGATCTGGGACCAGGCTCTGGCCGCTCTCCAGAGCTCATTACCCAAAACAATTACAGTCCCTCCATTCAGAACTAAGTCTTTTGCAAGAAACAGCCTCTCGCCTAACTGATAATAATTTTACGCAACCACTTATAATATGTAACCAAGAGCACCGATTTATTGTAGCTGAGCATCTGAGAGAAATCGGTATTAAACCAAAAGCCATTATACTAGAACCCATTGGGCGCAATACCGCACCAGCAGCAGCCGTTGCTTCTATTGTAATTGCGAAGCGCGATCCAGACGCAATCATATTACTAATGCCATCAGATCATGTTATTAGCGATATAATCACCTTTAAAACTGCTATCAAAACAGCCTTGCCCGCTGCAATAGATGGGTCGTTTGTAACATTTGGGATTAAACCTACAAAAGCTGAAACCGGCTACGGTTATATTAAAAAATCTGCCATAACTCCGCAACAAAACGGCTGTTTCAAAATTGACGCATTTGTCGAAAAACCTAACATATCAGACGCTAAAGCGTTTATAGACGACGGTAATTATTATTGGAATAGCGGTATTTTTCTTTTTTCAGCCTCTAAATTGATAACCGAATTGGAGAAACTTTCTCCCACCATAATTAAAACCTGCGATATGGCCGTATCTAAAGCGAAATTAGACCTTGATTTTCACCGCTTAGACGAAGAAACCTTCGCTGCGTGCCCTGCTATATCTATAGACTACGCAGTGATGGAGAAATCAAAAGATGTTGTCGTCGTTCCCGTCGATATGGGGTGGAACGATATCGGTTCTTGGGATGCACTATGGCAGCTACTAGATAAGGATCATAACGGCAACGTGATCTCAGGCGATGTAATACTAAGAAATACTAAAAACTCACTCATTCGGTCAGAAAACAAACTTGTTACAGCTGTTGGTATCGAAAACATAATCGTTATAGCCACTGACGACGCTATTTTGGTGTCAAGCAGGGGTACGGCACAGGATGTGAGTTTAATAGTTGATGATATAAAATCTGCTAATCGCTCTGAACATCTCTCACATTCTAAAATATATCGACCGTGGGGTTGGTTCCAAACTTTAGAAAATAGGGATCAATTTCAACTAAAAATGATTAACTTAAATCCAAATTCAAAAATTTCTCTCCAACGCCACAAACATAGAGCAGAACATTGGGTCGTGGTAGCCGGCACAGCAACCGTCACACGCGGAGATGAAATAATCCAATTAAAACAAAATGAATCAACTTATATCCCTATTGGCATGGCTCATAGATTAGAAAACAAAACAGGCAAAACCCTTGAGATTATCGAGGTTCAGTCAGGTGATTACCTTGGAGAAGATGATATCGAGCGATTTGACGATGAATATGGGCGCCACAAATGACCCGACGTTCCAATTCTCTTGCCCAACGTGATATTAAGAATGTTCTCCATCCTTATACTAACATAGCCTCCCATAACGATAATGGCCCCACGATCATCACCAAAGGCGAGGGCATTTATGTCTACGATGAAGCCGGCAAAAAATACATGGAAGGCTTGTCTGGTCTTTGGTGTACGTCCCTTGGCTTTAATAATAAAAGATTAATTGAAGCTGCTAACAAAGCTATGCGACAACTGCCATTCTATCATACGTTTGGCAGTAAGTCGCATCCTGCCGCAATTGCCTTAGCGGAACAGCTCATAGAGATGGCCCCGGTACCCATGTCTAAAGTTTTTTTTGCAAATTCGGGCTCCGAAGCTAATGACACAGCGGTCAAGATTATTTGGTATATTAATAACGCGTTGGGACTTGAGAAGAAAAAAAAGATAATTGCTCGTAAAAAAAGTTATCACGGGGTAACACTAATGACGGCAGGTTTAACCGGCTTGCCAAATAATCACCGAGATTTTGACCTCCCATTAAGCCGAGTGCTTCATACTGACTGCCCACATTTTTATCGTTACGGCAAAACCAACGAGAGCGAAGAGCAGTTTGCAACACGCTGTGCTGATAATCTTAGAAAATTAATCCTGAAAGAAGGCCCGGAAACAATTGCTGCTTTCTTTGCGGAACCTGTTATGGGTGCGGGCGGTGTAATACCCCCACCAAAGACTTACTTTAGGAAAATCCAGGACATCCTGCATGAATACCAAATACTATTTGTCGCAGATGAGGTAATTTGTGGCTTTGGCCGCACAGGTCGAATGTTTGGTACTGAATCATATGACCTGAAACCAGATATGATTTCATTAGCCAAAGCCCTCTCCTCCGGATACCAGCCTATCTCAGCTTTAATGGTTTCAGAAGATATTTTTAATTTGATTGCAAAAGAAAGCCAGAAAATTGGGATTTTTGGTCATGGTTACACTTATGGTGGGCACCCAGTTCCCTGCGCAGTAGCTCTTGAAGCAATAAAAATTTATAAACAAATGGATCTAATAGGACATGTTGGGAAAATAGCTCCCACGCTTCAAAATGGACTAAGTAAACTAAACAACCATCCTCTAGTTGGAGAGGCTCGAGGTGTCGGTCTTATCGGTGCATTAGAGCTCGTAAAAAACAAACAAACCAGAGAAGCCTTCAACATAAGCGATGAGGTAGGAGCCCTTTTGGCAACACGTATTCAAGCCAACGGTTTAATATCAAGAGTAATGGGAGATAGTCTTGCATTTGCCCCACCTTTAATCATTGAGACTAGCCAAATTGATGAAATGCTAGCGATAGTAGAACAGTCGCTGGATGAAACCCTTAAAATATTGGTTGATACTGGCTTAAAATAAAAAATCACATGGCAAAACGCGTGTTTTAACCGCCTTATCCGCTATATTAGTCTTGCTCAGAAATAGAAAATCGCATAAGTGAAGTAATTTATAAAACTCAGGGGTTGTGATCATGGATTATGACGAGTTCTTTGCGGATAAAGTCGCTGCTCTAAAAACTGAAGGACGCTACCGTGTCTTTGCAGATTTGGAACGAGACGCAGGAAAATTCCCGGCTGCCATAAACTATCAAGGCGATGAAATTGCCGACGTCACAGTCTGGTGCTCTAATGATTATTTAGGCATGGGTCAGAGTACCGTTGTCATGGATGCTATGCATCAAGCTATTGACAAATGTGGCGCTGGTGCGGGTGGCACACGCAATATATCCGGAACCAACCACTATCATGTGTTACTTGAGCAAGAACTAGCAAAGCTTCACAAAAAAGAAGCTGGCCTGATCTTTACCTCCGGGTATGTTGCTAACCTTACCACCCTTAGCACAATTGGCCAAATGCTCCCCGACTGTGTAATTATTTCCGATGCGCTCAATCACAATTCAATGATTGCTGGAATAAAACATTCACGCTCTGAAAAAATGATCTTCAAACATAATGATTTAGAAGACCTCGAGCGAAAACTAAAAAAAGTAAATTCGCATCAGCCTAAGATGATAGCATTTGAATCGGTATATTCAATGGATGGCGATATCTCTCCTATAAAAGAAATTTGTGACCTCGCTGAAAAATATAATGCTCTGACATTTCTGGATGAAGTTCATGCAGTTGGCCTTTATGGCAATCATGGCGCGGGCGTCGCAGAACGAGATGGCATCATGGACCGAATTGACATTATACAGGGGACAATGGCTAAAGGTTTTGGAGTTGTTGGTGGTTATATCGCTGGTTCCGCATCTTTATGCGATTTCATTCGCTCGTACGGTGATGGCTTTATTTTTTCCTCTTCAATGCCACCTGCTGTGGCTGCAGGTTGTCTTGCTAGCGTAAAATATGTGAAAGAGCATAATGAACTTCGCGAACAACATCAGGAACGGGCGTCAACTCTCAAGCAACGCCTTAGCGATATCGGCATTCCCGTCATGCCCACGGAAACTCATATTGTGCCAGTTATCGTTGGTGACCCTGTATTGTGCAAGCAAGCCAGCGATGAGTTAATGTTCAATCATGGTATATACGTTCAACCAATTAACTATCCTACAGTCCCTCGCGGAACTGAACGTCTGCGATTTACGCCAACGCCATTACATAATGATGAGCTAATGGATCATCTGGTTAAAGCTCTTAAAAAAGTATGGGGACAACTTGGACTAAAGGAGGCTGCCTAATATTGCACCAAATTATCTTAAGTTAGGGATAATTTGAAAACCAAAGGTTTAATTATGATAATGCCCTTTACGATTAATCGACAAGAACTAGCAGCAATCCCGATATCTTCTGAAAGATAACTCTAGTAAATTTATGTATCCCATACATTTTGATCTCAAGTTTAGGAGCCACTAAGTGTCCATTGTTTTGCAAAATTGGCTTTTAGCCAATACCAGCAAAAAAAATTAATTGAGTTCTTATACCAAGAAACCCATAAACAAAATTTCCTTCTGCTACCCTTTACAAAAAAGAAATGGTATACAGAATTTGCGTATAAACCTCGGTAGCTTAAGGATTTTCTTTTTCAAAAACACCATTCCGTATCCAACTATTAGGCTTCTATGATTAAGCTTTATTATGTATCCAGATAATACGTTAACGCCTAGAGAGGCCATACGATTATGTGCGTTAGGTACGCTGGCGGAAAGTTCTATTACAAATAGCATCCCCATGGCTTACGACGATCTGGCTCATGCAGTAAGACATTTTGTCAGCCGCATCACTGGGCCATCACTTGAACTAATGGGCGAATCTATCGAATTACTCCGGTTTGAGGGATTAGCTGGTACAGCAGAAAATATTGATACTTCCAATCCAATGCTAGTTATTACACAAGCTGGAATTGAAATGCTCGAGACGCTACTTGTGGCTAATATTAGATCAAGCAGCAGTGATCTTAACGAGTTAGTTATTGCGCTTAAGTTTCGCTTTATCCACCACTTAACAAAGATCAAACAATTAAATCAGATCAATCTCATAATTGAGGTTTGCGAGATTGAACTGGCTCGATTTGAAGATTTGCATGACTATCACAACAGTGATCCAGGCCATATCACAGGATGGCTTAAACACGATATTAATCGTCTTAAAACTAGACTTGAATGGCTACTCGAATTTAAATTAAGACTAGAAACATAGAATAGATTCAAAACCAAAAACCAGTCTGCTGGTAATCACCACATCAAGACATATGCTGGCCGCCGGTAACCCAAATTTCAGTTCCAGTCACATATGCGGCATCTTCTGAACATAAATAATGAATTGTGCGTGCAACATCCTGCGGTGTCCCCATTCGGTTAAGAGGAATACGAGGGATCAACATTTCATACTCAGGTTGGATCATTGAAGTTGATATTTCTCCCGGCGCCACCCCATTAACACGAACATTAAGGGCCGCAAATTCATTTGCCATCTCTCTCGTCAATGCTGACAAGGCTGCCTTAGAGCTAGAATAAGCTGAGCCAGCAAACGGATGTATCATATGCCCGGCAATAGACGTCACGTTAACGATGGCCCCTCCCCCTTTGTGCAGAGCAGCCGCAAAACCACGGCTTAATTTTAATGGAGCATAAAAATTCAATTCAAATACATCGCGCCAAGCATCAATGTCGCCGTTTAAGCAGCCTAGCCGCTCCTGATTGTCAGCTTTAAGAGACACACCCGCATTATTAACTAAAGCGCCAAGCGGTTGACCATCTAAAAGTTTGTTCACCTTTTTGATAAAACTATTAACGCTTTTAGCGTTCGCTAAATCGACTGGAATATGTGCTAGCCAATTTTTGTCGTCATTAATTTGTTTTATTTCACGTTCCCGGGAGCAGCTAATAACCTGCCAACCCCTATCTATAAACAAAGATGCCGTTGCATGGCCAATACCACGGCTTGCTCCAGTCACAATTGCTATTCTTTTAACCGATTCCATCCTTCAGCTTTAAGACAAAATAGGTTAAAATTCCAGCAGATAGATTAAAAAAATGAAATTTTAAGTTAAGAGGGAAAATGTGCTCACGTTTTGAACTTAACCGGACATTTGAGGAAATCGTTTTAAGATTTGATATAACGGTCACCGCTCAAGATGTGCCAACCTCCCACAAAATGGGAGAAGTACGGCCTACAGACCAAGTCCCTATAATTACAAATAAAGGCCAAATCGCTTATCTGCACTGGGGTCTTAAAGTAGATTGGAATAAAAATCCAATAATCAATGCGCGTTCTGAAACACTTAGTAAGAAACCAACTTTTCAGACCATTATACAAAATCGTTGCCTCATCCCGGCAACGGCATATTTTGAGTGGCGCAAAAAAGGAAATCTTAAAATTAAAACACGTATTTATCCGCATGACCAAAAATTAATCTCGTTTGCCGGTCTATTCGATGGAGAAAACTTTACTATCATTACCTGCAAGCCCAGCCCTTCAATTTCTGATATTCACGACCGCATGCCAGTAATTTTAGACCAAGCTGATGAAACCGCATGGTTATCCATTAATAATTCATTCAGCAAAGTCGCCGACCTATTAAAAACCAAACAAAATAGTGATTTGCAGACAGAAGAAATACAGAAGCCGCCCAAAACGAATAGCCAACAGGATCTATTCAACTAATTATTATAAAAAAAATCCAATTATTTTTATAATAGCTCATGCATCCCATTGCTGAATTTCTGCAACATTTGAGTTAAAATTTTCTGGTAAATCTGGATGCCACGGTTCTTCAGAATCTTCAACGGGAAGTACTTTACACAACAATGCCCGAAGCTGATATGTCCCCATAGCCGAGCAGTATGGAGGTTGCATGCTTGTAAGCGCGTTAGCATTTGATCGCCAATTACCATGATCAGGGCTGTCTTCTTCGGGAAACCACCAGCCGTGTTGCACATGAACAACATTTGGATCTATGCCTTTAAAAATTTTAACTTTCTGACGGCAACGCCCACGTTCGGTTTCAATAGACACCCAGTCTCCAGCTTTAACTCCCAGAGCTTCAGCTGTGTCTGGATGTAACTCACATTCGGGTTCCGGTCGACCCTTTCTTAAGGTTGGCATTTGGCGGAACTCAGACTGAAAAAACATCGGTATTCGAGCACCTGTAATTAGGATAAATGGGTATTCTTTTGCAAGTTCGGGTGTGCTGTAGGGGCTTTCAGGGGGCTCTTCAAAATACGGAAGAGGATCGATGCCCTCACCCTCTAGCAAGGTTGAATAAAGTTCTATTTTCCCTGTCGGTGTTTTAAAGCCGTTCTCTTTGTACTTATGATATTTAAATTCAGGCTGCACCCATCCCTTTTCTTTCAGCTCTTTAAAAGTCATGCCAAGTTGATCACCTAACAAATAATCAAAAACTTCTTCAGGGTCTTCAGTACAGTGCTCAACTCCAAGCCGACGGCAAATTTCCGTCATAATGACTTCATCCTGGATACATTCTCCATATTGGATCGATTTTTGTTGAACGGAAATAACATTTTGCCCATAGAATGGTGCCGCAACAACGGTATCAACCTCGGCCCAGGTCGAGACAGGCAAAATTAAATCTGCGAGTTCCGCAGTCGGCGTCATGTAAAGTTCTGCTACCATTAAATAGTCTAGAGACTTTAATGTCTCATAAACGAGCTCAACCTCCCCATAGGTAGAAAGAGCGTTATTACCAAAAATAAGCCCAGCTCTCACCGGGTAGGGATTACCAGTCCTTATAGCTTCAAATAAGGTTGGGATGTGGGCGGACGGTAATTGGGCAAGTTCACCGCTCAATACCTTAAAATCCTCATAACCTAAACGTTTCTTCTGCTGTTCTTTGGGCATTTTATCAAAAAGCTGTGGGAATGGCGGAATAGGCATCATTCCAAAAGCCCAGCTACCAGGATGATCAATATTACCCGTTATTGAGGGAAGACATAAAAGTGCCCGAACCGTTTGAAAACAGGCTGGCGTATGCTCAATTGCACACCCCCATTCGAGCATTGAGGGTTTAACTGTTGCATAAAGGCGGGCTGCCTCCCTAATTTGATCAGCTTTACACCAGGTAATAGGGGCTGCCCATTCTGGAGTATATTGTTTTACACGCTCAGCTAATGCATCAAATCCATGGGTCCATTCAGACACGAAATCATGATCATACAGATCTTCTTCTATAATCACATTAAGCATAGCAAGAGCTAATGCGTCATCCGTTCCGGGACGCAACTGCAGCCAAATATCAGCCTTACGTGCAAGCATTGTCTCGCGGGGATCAACAACGATGGTCTTAGGCTTTCGTGCCAAAGCCTCCTTTACACCAAACCCCATTTCACCGTCGGGGCTGGAATAAAGTGGATTGTGACCCCAAAACAATATCAGTTCAGGCATTTCCTCATTAGTATAAACACAGATTGGCAATTGGCCCATTGTAATGACACTTCCATGCACACGTGGACGGAAGCATTGGGCCGTGCCGGGTTCACACCAATTCGGCGTGCCAATCGCATTAGCAAACCTCGAAACATAAGCGAAATGGTGCCGGCCGGTTCCAGTGCCAACCCAAATACTCTCTTCTCCGAATTCAGCTTGTGTTTCTTTTATTTTCGCGACTATTTCGTCATAGGCTTCATCCCAGGTAATACGTTCCCATTTTCCTTCACCGCGAGCTCCCACCCGGCGCATCGGGTATTTTAAACGTTTGGGATTATAAATTTGCTCTAGTGCTGAAGCTCCCATTGGGCAGAGGGCCCCTTTATTCATGGGGTGATCAGGATCTCCTTCAATCTTGATGATTTTTTCATCTTGTATATGGAAAATTACTCCACAGCCGCCATGGCAATTTCTACAAGTACTTTTCTTTGTCGTAATACCGGGCTTACTTTTCACAGCGGCTTCATTGATAATTTGATCCATAATCAACCTTAGTTTGCTAAAAAAAATCTAATTGATTATAGCAAATTTTATAAATTATGTGCAAATTCAAATCCAATCAGTAATATTGATGTTGATAAGAGTAAACACCTGAATCTGAACTATTAGAGTAAAGTCAAAATGAAAAAAAAACGACCAAATTTCCTATTTATTATGACCGATCAGCAGCGGGCGGATCACTTAAGTTGTGCCGGCAATAGCTTATTAGAAACTCCCCATATCGATTCGATAGCACAACGTGGCAGAAGATTTGAGAGGTTTTATGTAAATTCGGGAATTTGCCAAACCAACCGGGCGACAATCATGACCGGCCAGTCGATTACTCAACATGGGGTGCGCGTCAATGGGATTCCCATTTCACTTGATGCTGTCTGCTTTCCTCACCTGCTCCAGGCCGCAAGTTATGAAACTGCATTATTTGGCAAATCTCACTTTCAGAATTTTACAACGGAAAAGCCAATAGAACCTACAGCAAGCCCGGATCTTGACCTACCTCCCGAACACTTACGCGATTCTATAAAGACGTTAAGGTCAGGTCCCGAATATGAACGGGAACTTAGATTTACTGGATCGAAGGACCCAACCCGGGATGAAAAAGAAGGCCTCCATTATGGATTTAAAAATTTTCGGGTTACTACATGGCATGGCGACGAAGTTAAGGGCCACTATACGCACTGGCTTAATGAACGTTTTCCTGATGCTGAGAAGAATCTTTCTAGTGTTAATCCCGAGCCGGATAGTCGCTATAATGCTCCTCAAGCGAGAAAACCACGTATGCCTGCCGAGCTCTATCCGACTAACTATATTACAGAAATGACGCTCGATTATCTTGACAACTACGCCAGCGGAGAACGCGATGATCCATTTTTCATACAATGCAGTTTTAACGACCCCCACCACCCGTTTACCCCACCAGGAAAATATTGGGATTTATATAACCCTGAAGATATAACATTGCCTAAATCATTTTATCATAACGCCCACGACCAAACACCCATTCTAAAGCGTTTGCATGAACAGCTTGCCAGCGGTGAAGCTGATAGGGAGTGGGTTAGGCCTTATGCCGTATATGAAGATGAAGCAAAACAAATAACGGCATTAACCTACGGCATGATTGCGTTTATTGATGACAGTGTCGGGCGGATATTAGGAAGGCTAAAGGATCTAGATCTGGATGAAGAAACAGTTATTATTTTTACCAGTGATCACGGTGACTGGATGGGTGACCACGGTATCATGCAAAAGGCACTCTTGCACTATCAAGGAATAA
Organism: Rhodospirillales bacterium; assembly: GCA_012960465.1. GTDB lineage: Bacteria > Pseudomonadota > Alphaproteobacteria > Rhodospirillales > UBA2165 > TMED23. The sequence continues at coordinate 18,358 of DUBF01000235.1, forward strand.
TCCGAGTGCCATTTATTTGGGCTGATCCAAAAGATAAGAGCCCAGGGACCGTCTCAACAGAGCTTGCTTGTTCCCAAGATATACCAAATTCAATACTGGCAAGAGCCGGACTGGCATCCTGTGCTGGAATGCAGGGTAAAGATTTAACCAAGATGCTTTTCGATGGGGAATTTTCACCCCACGACGGTATTCTTATTCAGCAGCAGACAACAACACCGTTACCGGGAGATACTCAGCATATGCGTGTCAAAACATTCGTCGATAAGGAGTGGAGAATTTCATATTATTCTGGGAAAGATTGGGGTGAACTATACAATATCAAAGAAGACCCCGATGAAATTTATAATCTGTGGGCCTCAAGTGAACATAAAACAATCCGCCTAAAATTAATGACACGAATGTTTGAGTCCATGGTAGAAGGGGAATCCATGTCTCCATTGCAAATAAACGTGGGGTAAATCAGACAACCATAAACTAAATATTGATGATTATGCTGGGGTACATGGCGTTAAACACAGGAACAATTGTCCCCGTATCTTGTTAAAGAATTAGTACGACATGGCAACTATTTTACATCTAGAAGAAGCGCAACAAGTTTACCAGGATTGGTAAGCATTATCATATGGCCGTCTTCAACCTTTTCAGTTTCAAAATGAAGGTCAGAAAGCGCTTGCTCATAGAATTGCATAAAGGGCTCCAGTTGGTCGCCGTTTAATTTTATATACGTGTAATTAATATTTTTCGGCAGACCCAAGGGAGCTTTTACAGGCTGTATGAAGGATTCAATAGGCTGAGGAGTTAATCGCGGAACCGCACTATCAATAACTGCCTGTTCGGTGATATTCCAGCGATCCTTATAAGCGTTTTGGGGTAACGGAATTAACCACTCTCCAGCCTTTAACAAATCTTGTATGGGTTCTATTTGGTGGGTGGCGTAATCGACTAAAGCTTTCCCATCTTCAGGGACGAAGGCGTCTAAATAAATTACTGAAGATATTCTATCCGGAATTATGGAAATAACCCCTGTTACTACCATACCCCCGTAACTCCACCCTAGTAGCACAACATTTGTGAGGTTTTCCATTTGGATATGTTGAACAATATCGTTCACATGAGTATCAAGCCCCACATCATCAAGAACCAAGTGAGAGCGTTCGCCCAAACCTGTAAGCGTTGGAGTAGTCACTCGATGGCCGTAATTAGTTAATTGATCACTCACATCTTTCCATACCCAACCGCCGTGCCATGCCCCGTGAACCAAAACATAAGTGCGGCCATTATTGGTGGACTGATTATCAGACATCTATCTTCACCCTTTCAAGAATGAGGGCCACAAAACCCATCAAAACTAAAAGTTAATCACGTTTTGCTCCAGGAAACAAATTAGCCGATGACAAGCGTGCCGAGCTTACGGGGCAGTTACTTCGGTGTATGATGGAAATACAGGAAAACGTTCCGTTGCTAACCGGTCTTTCTTATAGTCGCTATTTAAGATGAACTAATTGCGGAGCGTCTGGAGCATAGCGATAGGCTCGGAAAATCCAATTGGTTGTCCCAAACGCGGGGTGAGGTGATAAATACGGATTGACAAATTCCCATACAATATCTCCTTTGCCAGTAACTTCAAAGACACAGCCCTTATAACCCTCGCAAATCAGTGTATTTCCACTCCAGAGGCGCTGAGCACCAGAGATATTTGCTGAGAAAAAGCTGGATAATGGCACTGCTTTGTATTCCCAAACTGTGTCACCTGTCTCCTGGTTAAACTCTCTAACCGACGAGGCCATATCTATATCTCTTCCATGAAAACCATTACAAAATACCAGAATATTACCATTATTGATGAAGTGGCAATCGTGTTGATGACCAAAACTCAAATCTGTGCGCTCCCATTTTATTTTTCTAGTTTTTCGGTCAACGAGAACAAGCGTATTTAACACCCTAAAACTTATTAAAACATCTCCATTTGGGAGTGGAGATACTGTATTTGCATGAGCAAATTCCGCTCTCGGGCATAAGGGGCATATAGGATAATTTTCTATCTGCATTTCTTTGGTACGCCACTCCCAAACAATCTCTTTATCAGGGGTAATTTCTCGAATTACATCTCCATAGATAACCCCTTCCTTCTCAGTCCCGGGGATGCCGCCCTTTACTCGCTTTGCCGACAAGTCGTCTAAGGGCTCCCAAGCTATATAGATGGTGTTGCCATTAGGTAGTCGGCGAGCGTCATGATGCTGGTTTCCATCGTGATGTTCCCAAACCACTTTGCCAGTCCAATCATACTCACGAAGGCACCCGCCTTTTCCTGCATATAATGGTGGCCCATCTTCGGAACCCTCTGCTATGAACAGATGTCCATCATTAGTAAGCTGACATCGATTTACACCACCTTTATTCAAAGCCCATTCGTTTAGTATTTGTCCGTCCATATCTATTAGGTAAGCTTTATCGTGGCGAAGGGGTGCGAATAGGGTATACCCTTGAGTTGCCTTCTGTCGGTCATAAGTATTAACTCCACCGTCTTGAAATTTCATCTACCACTCCTATGGTATTTTGTTGCTCGCCTAAATCGTTTTAGTTTACTTTTCCATAGACATACCGCACTTTGCAGTCATATTATGTTCTATCACTCTAAAATACTGGTCGCCAGATGACGGGGTATCCTAGATGAGCAATGTCACAGGTTTACTAACTAAAACAAAGTATAAAACGATTATCACCGTCCAGAAAGGTGTTTTCTTAGGTGTAGAAGTTACGGGTGTAAATCTATCTAAACCACTAACTGAAGAAATAATTGAAGAAATTAAAGATGCACACGCTAATTATGGCGTTATCGTTTTTCCCAACCAATTCATTTCATCAGAGGACCTGCAGCGCTTTGGTCGTTATTTTGGCAAATTATCAGTCCACCCGTTTTCGACCAACACAGAGGGAAATCCAGAGCTTATTATTTTCGATAACAAAGAAGGTAACCCACCAGCATCCACAGACGTCTGGCACACGGATGAAACTTTTAGAGAGTGCCCACCAATGGGTACCATACTTTATTCTAAAATAATCCCAAATTATGGTGGTGACACTAATTTTGCTAGTATGTCCGCGATCTACGATGGTCTGTCAGACCGTTTGCAGAACTTTTTATCTGGCCTTGAGGCTGTGCATAACTTGGGGCCTTTCCAAAACCTTTTCCCTGACACTGCTGAAGGGCGCAAAAATAAGTATTTAGCGCAAGAAAAATACCAGTCTGTAACCCACCCTGTCATTCGCGTTCATTCAGTGACGGGTAGAAAAATATTATTTGTTAATCCACAATTCACGACACATATCAAAGGTATGGCTGAAGATGAAAGCCGTTCAATCCTTGATATGCTATTTAAGAAAACCCCCATGCATGAATATCACTACCGCCATAAATGGGATGAAAATATGCTAATATTCTGGGATAATCAGGCTGTTCAGCACTCCGCACTTCACGATTACTACCCACAACAACGGATGATGGAGCGGGTTACTATAAATAATGATCAACCACCCATCGCAGATGCCCCGGCTCCTGACCCCGCTACTTTAAGAAAATACCTGATGCCACCTATTGCGCAATTCACAAAAAGTCGTCAAAAAAGGCATCACGACGCTTAGTTAAATTTACCAGTCCTGTTGTTTTAGATGCTTGTTAGCAAACACCAAATTGTGTTACGCATAAGGGTAAGGACTATAATAAATACGCCACAAATTAGTATTTGAGTAAAACATCAACGGGAGAAAATTATGAAATACAAATTATTAGGTACGTTAGTAGCCACTGCGGCTATTGCCTGCGTTTCAATCGCAAGTGCGGGCACACTGGACGACGTTAAAAAACGTGGTCACCTTAAATGCGCTATAAATACCGGATTGCCTGGATTTGCTTACACAGATGATAAAGGTAATTGGACAGGGTTTGACGTGGCTTACTGCCGTGCACTCGCTGCAGCAGTCCTTGGGGATCCTAATAAGGTAAAATATAAAAATACTACAGGTAAAACACGTTTTCCTACACTTGCATCAGGCGAAGTCGACGTATTGTCACGTAATACAACGTGGACATTGTCTCGCGATGTGGACTTGGGATTTACCTTTCTTGGGGTCAGTTATTATGACGGGCAAGGTTTCATCGGCCGGAAGTCACTCGGAGTGAAAAGTGCCAAGGATCTTGATGGTGCATCTGTCTGTATTCAAACGGGTACCACAACTGAATTAAATCTTGCTGACTTCTTTCGTTCAAATAATATCAAATATGAGCCAGTACCAATTGAAACGAATTCTGAAGCAAGGGCCGGATATCTTGCAGAACGTTGCGACGTTTATACCACTGATGCATCCGGTTTAGCTGCAACCAAAAGCACATTCAAAGATGCTAGCAAGCACATGGTCTTTCCAGAAATCATTTCCAAAGAGCCTTTGGGACCACTGGTACGTCAAGGTGATGATCAGTGGGCTGATATAGGACGTTGGGTACTTAATTCTTTGATTATCGCAGAAGAACTGAACATTACTAAAGCAAATGTTTCGGCTAAGGCTAACGGTACAAAAAATCCAGAAGTTAACCGACTATTAGGAACCGAGGGTTCTATTGGAAAAATGCTAGGTCTCGATCCTAAGTGGGCTGTCCGCGCAATCTCAGCTCATGGTAACTACTCTGAAATTTTTGAAAAATTTATTGGTAAAAATACACCTCTAGGTTTAGCCCGAGGGCAAAATGCTCTGTATAATAAAGGTGGGATTCTTTACGCTCCGCCTGTCCGCTAAACCGTATAAATTACATCCCGTCTGACGCTATCATTCGTCAGACGGGACCTTATTTTTACTCTTCTTTTTCAGGGATTGAAACTTGGCCCGAAATGGAGAACAAACCCAAAATACAGGGTTCAAATTAGTTAACCTTTGGACTGATGAACGTTACCGTGGGCTCATATTCCAGTTTGCATTAGTATTAGCTCTTTTTATTTTTATTGCATTCATTGTTTCAAATACCATTCAAAACTTAAAGACTGCGGGGCTAGCGTCAGGGTATAGCTTTATCTTTGATACAGCTTCATTTGATATCAATCAGCGGTTGATAGAATACTCCTCAACATCAACATATGGTAGAGCAATTATAGTAGGCGGTTTGAATACTATCGTGGTGGCTGTACTGGGCATTTTTGCATCTACAATCATTGGTTTTTTTGCTGGAATCTTAAGACTATCAAATAACTTTCTTATTAGTCGACTGGTTACCGTGTATGTTGAATTTATTCGCAATGTACCCGTTCTTTTGCAAATAATTTTTTGGTGGGTGATTTTACTCGCGCTACCAAAGGTCCGCCAAAGTTTATCGATAGGCGATTCCATATTCTTGAATAATCGCGGTGTAAGACTGCCATCTCCAATATTTGAGGACGGTTCACTTTTCGTTTTAGCAGCCTTTGTTCTTGGCATAGTTCTCAGTTTATTCATAAGGAGGTGGTCCCTTAAACGACAAGAGGTAACAGGTCAAACCCTCCCAATAGGCATTATCTCAATAGCCTTGATCGCCGTTCTACCGGTACTCGTTTATATTATAGCGGGCCAGCCAATAGAGTTCCAAGCGCCTCTCCGAGGTAAGTTTAACTTAAGAGGAGGATTGAATATTACCCCTGAATTCGTAGCGTTATGGCTGGCTTTGTCGACATATACAGCTGCGTTTATTTCTGAAATCGTACGTTCAGGTATTTTATCCGTCTCCAGCGGACAAAAGGAGGCAGCTCGTGCGCTTGGCCTAAAACAAAATATTACAATGAGAAAAATAGTCCTGCCGCAAGCACTTAGAGTTATCATTCCCCCACTTACAAGCCAGTACTTAAACCTCACAAAGAATTCCTCGTTAGCTGTTGCTATCGGTTATCAGGACATCGTCTCGATAGGTGACACAGTTTTAAATCAAAGCGGTCAGGCCCTGGAGATGATATCAATTTTTATGGCGTTTTACTTGACGCTCAGCCTAGCCATGTCAGCTTTTATGAACTGGTACAACGAGAAAATTAAACTGGTTGAAAGATAATGAATACAACCGATATAAATTATTCAAAAACGGGGAAAAGCAGGCCGCCGCCGGCTAACACAGTTGGGCTTATCGGATGGGTACGCACTAATCTATTTAATGGGCTTTTGAATACCTGCTTAACATTTATTTCGTGCTACTTATTGTGGCTAATAATTCCACCATTATTAGATTGGGCTATTTTCAACGCCGATTTTACCGGCAATGTTGGGCGGGAATGTACAACAGACGGTGCATGTTGGGCATGGTTGGACCAACGGATAGAACAGTTTCTCTATGGTTTTTATCCCGCCGGGTCATACTGGAGAGTAAATCTGGCAATATTGCTTCTTTTCCCTGCGTTGGCATATGTTCTTTTTGAAAATTTACCTTTTTCTAATTATGGACGTTGGTACTCCCTGGCATATCCCTTTTTAGCGGCTTTCTTGCTCGTTGGTGGGTTCGGACTTGAAGGCATCACGACAGACAAGTTCGGCGGATTTATGCTCAATCTCGTCGCAGGCCTATCGGGAATAATTTTTTCTCTCCCCATCGGTATTTTATTAGCGCTCGGGCGGCGTTCAAAACTTCCAGCTGTTCGACTGCTCTCGGTAACATTTATTGAGTTTATCCGGGGCGTACCATTAATCACACTATTGTTTGTTGCAATCATTATTCTTCAATTATTCCTTCCGCCAAATGTCTCAGTTGATCAGCTGGTACGTGTGATGATAATGATCACCCTGTTTGCCTCTGCGTATATGGCCGAAGTAATCAGAGGTGGCCTGCAAGCTATACCAAATGGGCAATATGAGGCAGCTCAGGCCATGGGGCTTGGTTATTGGCAGTCAATGCGTTTAATAATTTTACCACAAGCGCTAAAAATTTCGATCCCCGGGATTGTAAATACGTTTATCGGTTTGTTTAAAGACACAACATTAGTCATTATCATTGGACTTTTTGATATACTCGGACAAGCTCGTGTTTTACAGACTAATCCAGACTGGATGGGAAAAGTCGATCACGAAACATATCTGCTAGCTGCAATATTTTTCTTCGTCATCTGTTTTTCAATTTCTCGATATTCTATCAACTTAGAAAAACGGCTTGATACTAATCGCGATTAGGATGTGAAACATGGCAGAACCAAAAACAAGCAAATCGAATGTCGATCAAAACGTCATTGAAATAACAGCACTAAACAAATGGTTTGGCAATTTCCATGTTTTGCAGGATATCAATCTTACTGTTTCCCAAGGGGAAAAAATTATCATTTGCGGCCCTTCCGGAAGCGGCAAATCAACACTAATCCGTTGTATAAATAGGCTTGAAGAACACCAAGAAGGTAAAGTAGTGGTCAATGGCACTGAATTAAGCCACGATCTAAAAGACATCGATGCTGTCCGGAGCGAGGTAGGTATGGTTTTTCAATCATTTAACCTCTTCCCACATCTTACAGCTCTTGATAATTGCACGCTGGCGCTGATTTGGGTTCGTAAAACACCCAAAGCTGACGCTGAGGCCTTAGCAATGGAATATCTTGAGAGGGTAAAGATACCCGAGCAGGCACATAAATACCCAGGACAGCTCTCCGGAGGCCAACAACAGCGGGTCGCCATTGCCCGCTCGCTCTGCATGAACCCCAAAATCATGTTATTTGATGAACCCACTTCCGCACTTGACCCAGAAATGATCAAAGAAGTTCTAGACACCATGATTGAACTGGCGGAGACAGGTATGACAATGCTCTGCGTTACGCATGAAATGGGCTTTGCAAAAACTATTGCGGATCGAGTTATATTTATGGACGAAGGTCGAATTGTTGAAGAAAATGAGCCTGAAAAATTTTTTGCTAATCCAGAACATGAACGAACAAAATTATTCCTAAGCCAAATATTGGCCCACTAATAACTTCGTCAAATGTTAAATACGGTTGCTGATTTCAAAAAAAGTGACTGAAACAAAGAATTTATGAAATACCCCAATAAACCAATAAGCATTATTCTGCCATTTGGACCGCCCGGTTTCTCTAGCCGGGTTGGATTTGCATTGCAGCCCCACCTCTCGGAATTCCTGGGTGTAGACATAACGTTTGAACATATTACGGGAGGATTTGGAGGATCTAACGGCCCACGTGCCGCAGCAAAAGCTGATCCAAATGGCTATACCCTTCTAATGGGGACTATTGGAAATATCGCCCTATTACCAAATATTTTTTCAGATTACGGTATTGATCCCATTAAGTGCTTTACACCAGTTACTAAATTAGCAGTTACCCCAAATATTTTAGTAGTACGACCCGGACTTAATGCGACATCATTAGAAGATATTTTGAAACTTTCTGCAAAAAATCCAGAAACATTGAAATTTCATGGAATTAACGAACGAAGCATCCATATGTTAGAATTTAAATCCTTAATAGCTGAGACAGGTATCAAACTACGCTCGGTAAAACCAGAGGGCGGATCGGAAGGGGCAATTGAAGCAATCAAAACTGGTGAGATTGATTTAACGATTACAACTGGCCCACGCTTATTAGAGGGCCTACGTTTGGGAGAATTTGTAGCTATCGCGGCAATATCGGATCAACGGGCTGCATTCTACCCAGAAATTCCAACTATGGCTGAATTAGGCCTTAATAAAATTGGCGGGGGCTCATGGACCGGACTTTTTGCACCCAAAGGGGTACCTAATAATATACTAAAAGAAATTTTTGAAGCCACAATATATGCCAGCCAGAAGAAAACTGTTATTCAAGAACTCAATGAGCAGGCTGCGAACATTGATCTCAATCATTCCCTTAAAGACGCATTAGATTTCGTGAAAAGTGAAACAGAGCGATTAAGAAAGGCCTGCACTGCCTCCAATTTCTCATAAGAAACGTAGAATTAAGGGCA
>DUBF01000235.1:27338-35279 GCA_012960465.1 Rhodospirillales bacterium
TTTGTCGAAATTATAGTTGAAACGTTCTTAACTCCACTTAATACCAAATTTTTTTATTGTTCTATAAGTGGGAAATGGCACGCCACCTGATAGCCGGAAACAATTTCATTTAAAATGGGTTCGTCAGTTGCACATTTATCTTGGGCTATGGGGCACCTGTTTCTAAACCTACACCCGCTAGGTGGATTAAGAGGCGATGGTATTTCTCCCTTTAAAGCCAACGATTTAGTTGCTCCTTTATCACCAACCTCTGGGATTGTTGCAATCAAACCCGCGGTATAAGGGTGAGCGGGTGCCTTATACAATTGTTCTGATTGCGCTAGCTCACAAACTTTACCAAGATACATGACAGCAACTCGGTCACTAACATTTTTGACCACCGCAAGATCATGACTTATAAACAATAAGGTTAAACCATAACGCTCTTTCATATCTTCAAGTAAATTCAATATTTGTGCCTGTACTGATACATCCAACGCCGAGACAGGTTCATCGCAAATTACTAGATCTGGCTCCAGAATTAAAGCACGTGCAATACAAATTCTTTGACATTGCCCTCCTGAAAATTCATGAGGTCTTCTATCCATGGCGATATCAGGATCCATGCCCACCGCATTCAAAGCTTCTCGCACCTTATGATCTATCTCATCTTTTTTCTTGATGCCTGAGATAACCAGAGGTTCCGCGACAATATTTCTTACTCGGCGCCTGGGGTTCAATGAAGAAATAGGATCTTGAAAAATAATCTGCATACTTTTGCGAATGGGGCGCATCTCATTATGACTCAAACCAGTAATTTCTTTCCCCAAAAACTTTACACTACCGAAGGTCGGACTAGGCAACTGGATAATTGCTCTCCCCATCGTTGATTTACCGCAGCCAGATTCACCGACGAGACCCAAAGTCTCACCCTTCTCTATACTCAAGTTTATATCTGAAATCGCATCAAATCGCGCGCCCTGCATGTTATATTCCACAGTAACACCGTTGACCTCTAATAGAGGTTCACTGTTTAACATCTGGTCATCAGGCATTATTTAGAGGTTCCCTAGTTCCTGAAAAATTAAGTGGATACCAACAAGCAAATTTATGGTCCGGATCTTTGATTGTTGTTAGATCCGGAGCATAACTACTGCACTTTTCTTCTTTATAGTTGCAACGTGACTGAAAACTACACCCCTCCGGAAGATTAAGTAAATTTGGAGGAAGACCGGGTATAGCTTGCAGCCTTGTATGAGGGGCATCGGCAAGGGATGGAGCAGAATTCATGAGAGCTTCAGTATACGGCATTATCGGATTTGAAATAAGTTCGTCTGTCGAACACTTTTCGACAATTTTGCCGGCGTACATTACAGCTACGTCATCCGTATACCCCGAAACTATACCGAGATTATGCGTAATTAACATTACAGACATATCGTGTTTATTTTGCAGTTCTTTTAGTAAATCAAGAATTTGCGCCTGGATCGTGACATCCAAAGCCGTTGTCGGCTCGTCTGCAATCAGTAATTTTGGCTCACATGCAATCGCAATCGCAATACGCTGGCGCATGCCGCCTGACAAATGCATAGGGTAGCGACCAAGTTGTTGTTCAGCATCGGGAATACCTACCGAGTTAATTAATTCAGCAGCCCGAACTTTGGCTAAATGGGAACTCATTCCCATCCGCTTAGTCAAAACTTCGGTAATTTGTTTACCAATTTTTTTTACTGGATTTAGAGAGGACATAGGATCCTGAAATACCATTGCAATTTCTCGACCACGGATTTCACGCATCTCCCTCTCGTTTAATGCGCGAAGGTCCCTACCTTCAAATATTATTTCCCCATCATAAAGAACTGAACCGTCTTTAGCGAGTATATCGATAATGGTTCGCGAGAGAACACTTTTACCGGAACCTGACTCCCCAACAATGCCAAGGGTTTTTCCTCTTTCCAAAGAAAAGGATACACCATCTACAGCGCGTGCGATCCCTTTAGGTGTATCAAATTGAGTATAAAGGTCCTTAACCTGCAATAGCGGTTCTGTTACAACACTAGGTGCCACACTGTCCCCCCTTTTTAATTAAATTAAACGTTTTTTCGTTACTCATATTTGTGCCGTTCTCGCATTTGTTAATGTTCTCAATCTATCACCTATGAGATTAAAGCTAAGGATGGTTAGAAACATAGCAACAGCTGGAACAAAAGTTACATGTGGAGCGTAAGACATCTCTGAAAATCCGTCTGAGATCATTTTCCCCCAGGTCGGATTAGGTGGTGGCGGCGTCTAACGACCGATTAAGTCCCAGGCTAACACCTAAGGAATAACGCTAGGCGCACTCCCCTTATAATTAATGTTACCGTATTTTTCATTAAACACACTCCCCTTAGATGTAAAAAAAAGTTTTAAAAGTGAATTCTTATGTGTCTTAAAATTTCTCCCTCAGTATCAAATATTGAATATACAATCTCTATTATGGTCCAGCAGGACCGCCCGGCTCCAGGCCAAGTCTCGTGCGGCCATAGACGGTCGCGTTTATATCCCAATTGAGAAAGACTTGCGCTCCGGCTGCATGAACATCTCTAAATTGGCGTTGTAAATTATTATTTAAATCAAGCCCACCCGCCCCGGCGGCATAAAATAATCGGTCAACGGACGCCTGAGCCAAACGCGGGCAAAAGGCCATATCACGCCGATTACGATAATGCATTTCTTCCGGTATGTCCTCTTCATTTTGGAGAAATTCAAGGGACTCCCTAATATCGGTTAAAAGGATCGTTCTGGCAGCGTCGTATTCAGCGGCTGATTCAGAAATTCTAAGTTGAATGCTCTGTTTTTCGGCGAGTCCATCACCAAAACGTGAATATCGCTCCTTCATGCTATTCGTAAAAGACTCGAGCACTCCGCCCGCTACGCCAACTGATACCGATGAAAGGGTAAAAGGTTTAGTTGATTGCTGGGACAAACGATATGTCGCTGAATTTATAACACCAGCCTTTTTACCACCCCATTCTGGGCTTTCAGGTCCGGCTCGTACATATTTTTTAGGTATAAAGATGTTTTTAAACTCAATATCTTTACTACCAGAACCTGCCAAGCCACTCACTTGCCATGAGCCTTCAATAATTCTGACATTCTCTTGTTTTGGTATTAGTACGCCGACCTTCTCACCTGTTTCTGTATCGGTCCCACGAGATATCCACCATGTTACGTGATCGCAACCGCTAGAAAAACTCGTCCTGGCGTTGAAAATATAACCGCCCTCAACGGGTTTTAATTCTGCCTTAGGATCATTTCCAGTGGCAATTAAGACATTGGGATCTTCTCCCCACAATTCATCCAGGATTTCACGACTCGAATTCGTTATCGTGTAAGCGTGCTCCCCTAACACAGCTAAGTTCCATGCGCTTGAAGCACAGCCATGCGCAATCTCCATTATAACTTCGCAAAGAATGTCATAATCCATCTCGTAGCCACCATACGTCTTAGGCACACCTATTTTGAAAAAACCAGCCTCCTTAAAATCCTCTATTGTTTCATCAGGAGCACGAGCCATCTCTTCACATTTGTGTGCGCGTTCAATTAACGTAGGCACCATATTACGAGCACGCTGAAGCAAGTCTTCTCGCGTTGGTAGCCCATTGTGATGCGTATTTTCTACGGTTTCTATAGAAGTTCCATCCATATTTAACTCTTCAAATTATTTAATACCTACAACAAAAAATATATTACTTAAAAAAATATCCATACTAAAAAATAATTTATTGACTCTTCTCGAGCATTCCCTCCGGTAATAGGACTGAGAGAACCGGTAACGGTTGATCAGAAAAATCGATATTGGGTTTGGACGATGAAGGGAGTTCCATTTTGGCCAACTCTTTTGCATGGTCATGTGATACACCCATCGCTCGCATAATAATTTTGATTAATTTGACTTCATCCAAGCCGTCGGTTTTATTTTCAAGTATGTCGATGACGCCGCCAACAAGCATCCACGTTATCTGGCCCAATATAATTTCCGCATCTGATTCTGAAATTTTGTATTGACCCGCCGCTATACCCAACTTGAGATCACGAACGCCAAATGGGTTCAAACAAACATTCATCTGCTCAACCAATAACTTGGGTCTCTTCAACCACCATTTCCACATGGCATCACTAAGCATTTCACGGATTGTGAAGCGGATGGAAATTGCCTGAACCGCGGCTGGATTAGACGATTTTAGTGATACCGTTGCTATATCATTGCGCCGTCCTAAATCATTGACCACGCAGGTCAAAACCTGCGAAGCCAAATCATCCATATTCTCGAAATAGTTATAGAATGTCCCAAATCCGATATCTGCAGCATCGGTTATATTTGCAATCGATACACTTTCTACTTCAGCACCGCCCATAGCTTCATGAGCACACTGCAATAGCCGCCCACGGCTTTCACCCTTTTTACGCTCCCTACGCGTCAAGGTCTGATTGCTCGTACTCATGTTAACATGTTCAGTATCCTGCATTAGTCGCCATTACGATCTAACAATATATTTACCCAGCGACCAAAATATAAACTTAAATTGATTTAATATCATTTATGATTATGTATCATTAATTTAAGTTACATCAATAGAAATTTTTTAGCACCATCTGGGAAATAACTTTCCCAAGCTTGTTCACGATTGACATAATGCTCCACAAAGAAGTAAAAAGATGTAGCTTTTGTCCTGATTTGTTACATCCAAAATAACTCGATATGTATATTTGTATACCGTAAAAACAGACCCTACAGAGACAACAGCCTCCGTAGGGTTTCAGTTAAGCTCTCTCCCCCAAATATCGTGTTAACATAGTAGCAATTGAAGTATGCATTTCATTTGGATCTATGAAATATTTCTAAGAAAAACCGTCCAATGCTTCTTGGACCTTTGAACGAGATCGTTCGTAGGCACCTCGTTTGACTTTTTCTTCTTCAACAACTTTCTTTGGCGCTTTTTCCACAAAGCTCTTATTAGAAAGCTTATTATCAATCCGTTCAATTTCACCGGCAAGCCTAAATATTTCTTTCTCGAGCCGTGCTTTTTCTTCATCAACATTTACATTACCAATTAAAGGAAAAACTAGTGTAGTTGTTCCGAGGACTGCTTGCGCTGCCCCTTTTGGCACTCCATCATCAGAGATCTCAAGCGTCTCAAGCCTCGCTATTCGTTTGATTAACTCAGCATACAAATCAACACAAGAAGCCTCTAAGGCACCTGGGTTTTTTATAATTAGAGGTATCTTTGCAGCGTCCGATACTTTGATTTCTGATCTCATGGAACGAACTAGCGTAATCAAGCGAATAACCCAATCAATTTCAGCGTTTGCATTGGGGTCCGCCAACTCACCTAAATCAGGCCACTTGGCAGAGATGAGCATTGAACTTTGGTCACCCCCCAATTTATGCCAGAGTTCTTCGGTTATAAAGGGCATAAATGGATGCAGTAAACGCATCAGTTGCTCCAGAACCCAGGCCGCGGTCGCCTGGGTCTCTGATTTTGCAATATTATCTTCGCCGTAGAAAATTGGTTTAGTAAATTCAATATACCAATCACAGAATGTACCCCACGTAAATTGATAGGCACTTCCAGCCGCTTCATTAAATTTGTAACTATCAATACCCGCACTTATTTCTAGTACAGCTTCAGAGACCTTACCAACGATCCACTTATTAATTGTCTCCTTACAATTTTCTGGCCTGAAATTAAGGTCGACTTGGCAACCATGCATTTCACAGAAACGTGCCACGTTCCATAATTTTGTTGTAAAGTTACGATATCCTTCAACACGGTTCTCAGATAATTTAACATCTCGGCCTTGAGCCGCATGAATAGCCAAAGTCATCCGCAATGCATCAGCCCCATAACTATCAATTAATTTTAGTGGATCAATTATATTACCTTTCGATTTCGACATTTTTTGACCATTCTCATCACGGACTAACGCGTGGATATACACCTCATGGAAAGGCACATCTTCCATAAAATGAAGTCCCATCATCATCATGCGGGCCACCCAAAAGAAAATAATATCAAAACCTGTTACCAGAACATTTGTCGGATAGTAACGATCAACTTCGGGAGTTTCGTCAGGCCAACCGAGCGTTGAGAAAGGCCAAAGTGCTGATGAAAACCATGTATCCAACACGTCCTCATCACGGGTAATCTTAGTTGTCTTACCATAAAATTTATCGGCAGAAACTTGCGCCTCTTCCTCGGTCAGCTCGACAAAAAATTTTCCATCAGGGCCAGACCAAGCGGGGATCTGGTGACCCCACCAGATTTGCCTTGAAATACACCAAGGCTGAATATTATGCATCCATTCAAAGTAGGTATTCTTCCAATGTTCAGGAATAAATTTAGTACGCCCCTCTTCAACGGCCTTAATCGCAGGCCCGGCCATTTTTTTTGCATCAACAAACCACTGATCAGTTAACCAGGGCTCAACGACAACACCAGATCGATCCCCGAATGGCACCGTCATCTCGTTATCTTCAATCTTCTCAAGTAAGCCCAATGCATCCATTTCTGCAACAATCTTTTCTCGAGCTGAAAAACGGTCTAAACCCTGATATGCTTCGGGGACGTTCTCATTAAGCTGCGCATTTAAATCAAGGATATTTAGCATAGCTAGATTATTTCGGCGTCCAACGTCAAAGTCATTAAAATCATGGGCCGGCGTTATCTTAACTGCACCACTACCTTTCTCCGGATCGGAATACTCGTCAGCAATTATTGGAATGGGCCTATTACAAATTGGTAAAATCACATTCTTACCAACCAGATCAGTATACCTTTCATCTTCAGGGTGGACCGCAACTGCGCTATCTCCAAGCATCGTCTCTGGACGTGTAGTTGCTACCGTAATAAATTTACCTTCAGAGCCTTCAATCGGGTATTTGAAATACCACATTTGACCCACAGTTTCGCGCTGCTCAACTTCCAAATCAGATATTGCCGTATGAAGTTGAGGGTCCCAATTTACTAAACGCTTATCTCGATAAATGAGGTCCTGCTTATATAGTGAAACAAATACTTTACGAACCGCTCTTGAAAGACCTTCATCCATGGTAAATCGTTCGCGCGTCCAATCGGGAGATGTGCCCAACCGACGCAATTGATCATTAATCGTACCTCCAGATTCTTCTTTCCACTGCCAAATCTTTTCTATAAACTTCTCGCGTCCGAAATCGTGGCGCGTTTTTCCTACCTCAGCAAGTTGACGCTCAACTACCATTTGCGTTGCTATGCCGGCGTGGTCACAACCTGGCTGCCACAGTGTGTCATCACCTTTCATACGATGATAACGGATCAAAATATCTTGAAGAGTGTTATTAAGGGCATGCCCCATATGGAGGCTCCCAGTCACATTCGGAGGTGGTATTACAATTGTGTAAGGTGTGCCCTCAGAATTAATATCGCAACTAAAAGCTCCTGCTTCTTCCCAGGCTTTATAATATTTAGCTTCAACTAGATCGGGTTGATAGGACTTTTCTAACATTACTAAAAATTTCGTTTTAAAATTAGGTTAACATTTGACGTAAACAGCTTACTGCCATACGCACAATATCATGGGGGTAACGCGTGTAAATTGAGAATTTCATGAATATCAACTGGACTGATAAAAACTTGACCTTAACATCGCAACTAAAGGTCCAAACGTTCGGCCCGATTAACCATATGATCAATTTCTTTCTTAACTAAACGCTCAATCAAATATGGTAAGTTCTGGTCTAACCATTCTCTAAGTAGAGGTCGCAAAATCTCACGAACCAACCCCTCCAGGGTCATATCCTTATTACCAATGGCAATATCACGTTTACTTAAAAGAGCTTTAGCTAACTCTTGCAGGGCGTCAGTTGAATTTACGGAAGGACCATTTGAAAGAATAGAATCTCCGGCGCCAATATCGGATGGTGGCTGAGCAATCATCTGC
>DUBF01000235.1:35312-43864 GCA_012960465.1 Rhodospirillales bacterium
GTGTAAGCTCAAGTATATTATTTTCGTGTGGAGAAACCGCAGGAGATTGTCCTCCCAATGCTCCTGCAACAGCCTCTGGGGCAACCAAATTATCCGATCCTGCAGCTAAAGCGCTCTCCTCGAGTTCTCTTTCTGGTTCAGAAACTTTATTATTAGGGTCTGACTCAGATAATTCCATAGCAGCCCCCGTATCTAATTCTTGTTTAGGTTGATTATCAGCAGCGACTGGCTGCGCAACGACCGATGACGGCTCTCCTGCTATTTCGGCAGGCTGTTCATCTTCAGATAAAATCTTCCTGATTGAGGAAAGAATATTATCCATAGATGGTTCTGCATCTTCATTTTCTTCAGCCATCACTCGATAATCAACCCAAATAGTTAAAAAATTGATACCACGCCGCAAATGACGCTATTTTTTTTCACCCGCTTGTTAAGCAGTTCCCGGTGATCAACGAGTATTTCTGGCACTTGTGGGTTTTATTCTAACCCGTTACAAATAAAATTATTATTTTCGTTAGCTCTAATAAAGGTTTTTCAGAACTATTTTGAACCCAACCACTTAGACCGAATTTCTTTGTAATGCTTTGTTGGCACATATGTTTTTACTGGTAATTGAAGATCCTTAGCAGTTAATTGCCCAATCGCTTCCTGCAACTGAAAACTTGCAACAACTTGCTCTCGATTAGCACCTACCAAGCTTATTTTTGCATCTAGTAACTCTTGGTCCGCATCTAAAACATCCAAAACAGTTCTGGAGCCAACCGCAGCTTCTCGCTGAACTCCTTCTAAAGCAATCTTGGCAGCGTTGATTTGGGCTGAAAATGATTTGATTCGCGCCTTAGCTGTCTTAACAGATTCCCACGCTTTAGCCGCCGCCTCACTCACGTTCCGACGCGCTTCTTCCAGTTTCTGGAGACTTTGACGGGCATCCTGTTTAGCTGCTCGCAAACGAGAATATACTGAACCTTTTTGATAGAGTGGAATTGATAAACTGAGCTTCATCTGACCCGTAGTTTTTTGATCAGAGTTGGATGATGCCTCCCAAGCACGACTTAATTTTCCAGCTAAATCGACCGTAGGTAGCAATTCACCACGAACAGATTTAATGTTTATTCTAGCAGACTCTTCAAGATAACGTTGAGAGATAATATCAGGGTGACTTGAAATTGCTGCTTTAATAGCATTTTCCAAGCTTGTTGGCGCTACCGATAATGCTGAAGGCACTGCCAACTTACCAGGATCTTCACCAATCACCTTAAGATAATTTGCACGAGAATTATTTAAATTGCCCTCAAACTGAATTCGGTCAGCTGCCGCACCGGCAACACGAGCCTCGGCCTGACTAACATCGGTTTTTGTAATTTCACCAACTCTGAAACGATCTTGAGTTGCCTCCAACTGACGCTGCAATACCTGCTCATTACTAATTTTGAGATCAAGTTTAGCCTGATCTTGTACAACCGACATAAACGCAGTCACCGCACTTAAAAGAACATCTTGCTCTTTAGCCAGTAGTGTAGCCCGCGTAGACTTGACACTCAATTCAGCTTTCTGAACACCAGCCGAAGTTCTAAAACCTCTAAATAAAGATTGAGTAACATTTAATGACGTATTTCGTGGCGATTGCATCTGGTCGCGATTTGCGGACCTGGTATTAAGGTGAGTATGAGAGCGCGCAATATCGGCAGACAGCGAAATATTAGGACGCCAACTTGAGAGTGCCTGGGGCACAGATTCATCTTTCGACCGCAAATTTGCTCGAGCAGCCAGCAGTCCCGGATTATTAAGATATGCTGCTGCTAAAGCCTGATTTAAAGTTTGACTACCGGCCGGCAAAGCGGGCGCAAAAAGACAAGCACACGCAATACTGACCTTAAAGCTGTACTTTGCAAATGACTTAATTTTCAATTCATGATCCTCAAAAGACTGCGACACTTAGCTTATGTTTAATCATACGCGATATGGGCCCTAATCTAACAGCCAAAGTTTAATTATCCGTTTCCAATACAAACAAAACACTCATTAGACTAAAAATACTAGCAAATCAATGCGAATGATGGTTAGCTATTCTCTATCATAAAGCAAGATAAATGTATTAAAACTTAAAATATTTTTCTTTTTTAAAATCTAACAATGGAGGTGTGGCTGCGTCAAACACCTCAGTTTTTGAAATCAAGTCACCGAACTTGGTTGTCACGATGACCTTGCCCATAAAACCATCCGATTTACTTGCATCCGTAATAACCGTAACCAGGCGTCCACCGTCGGCGATTTGGTCAATAATTTTTTTCGGGATTTGTTCAATAGCTCCGCTGAAAATAATAACATCGTAGGGGGCCTGTTTCGCGTAGCCGTCAATCAATATTTTTTCGACAATGAGAACATTATCAATACCAAGTTCAACCATAAGTGTACTAGCCTTTTTTGCTAGTAATGGGTCAACTTCAATACCTACGACTGCTTTCGAAACTCCAGCCAGAACAGCAGCGGAATAACCCGAACCACAGCCTATATTTAGTACGATATGATCCATAGAGATTTTTGCTTCTTGAAGTAATCGTGCAAACAGCATTGGCGCCATTAAATATCTGTCTTTACCAAGAAATACGGCCTTGTCGCCATAAGCAATAGCCTCAGCACTCTCTGGTACAAACCTCTCTCGCGGTATGTTTGCCATAGCATTAATTACACGGATATCGGTCACCCGATTTGGGCGGATTTGATTTTCTACCATATTATGACGTGCAACTTGGTAATCCAAAATACTGTCCCTCTAGACCCCTTATTTAACTAATAATATCGTATCTTCACATCACAAAAAGAATAGACATTAAATACATTAAATTTTAGATAGCATTCCCATGGATATGTAACATCTTATACCAAATGGTCCACTGAATTCGTATCGAATGCATAACAAAAATCTTTAAAAATATTAAAAACTTGTATGTTGCCGCCAAACGCCCCTTGACCAGACAAAGCCCAGCGTCTAATTTCCGGCTTACTAAAATCCAATTTGGCTTTTCAGAGAAAGTTAAAAATTGAATACCTCAGATGCAAATTTATGCATTTTGTTATGGCGCAACCAAAACTATCGGCGCGGTGGCGGAGTGGCTACGCAGCGGCCTGCAAAGCCGTGAACACCGGTTCGATTCCGGTCCGCGCCTCCAGCTTGATTACCGTTTAGATCAAGCTCTTGATCGGGAGTAGCTCAGTGGTAGAGCAGGTGGCTGTTAACCACCTTGTCGGGGGTTCGAATCCCTCCTCCCGAGCCAATAACGAAAAATAGCCCATTGTTTTCAATGGGTTATTTTTTTATCCTTTATGTACCCATGTTTAAAATGGCGCCAGGCGCTGAAAACGCCTATCCGGGATATTCCGAGATACAGCGGCAATTAATGTCCGCTTTACACCCGACATCGGACATCAAAACCATAGGCCAAAAGAGTCCGCTATTAGCCAAAAGCGGACATCGGAATGTAGCATCGTCCTTGAACTTAACGCCGCTGAGATCGAGCAATACCCCGCATCTGATGGTAGGTAGCGCAGTCTAATTTGGCGTAGATGACCCATTACCACTATCATCATTCAGAGCTGAATTTGGCGGCTAAAAAGTAAAGTAAACCGTCACCGAAATAGAATGGTTAATACTCAACTGTTGATAAATAGGCGGGATTACCAAGTTAAATCAATAGCTAATGATTTTGATTTGTTTTATTTCTCAGATTTCAGCACTTCATCTTCTTCCTCATCCCATTTCTTTGGCTTGAGCGAGTAGTAGATCGCGAGGATGATGCAGATGATGAGGGCGAGGGCGATTGGTCGGCCGAGGATGAAGGATATCGGTGCGCCGTGGGAGACGGTCAACAAGTCGCGCAAGCCATTTTCGGCGATCGGGCCCAAGATGATGCCGAGCAAGATACCCGCCGGTACAAAATTTAATTTTGTTAGGTAGTATCCGCCAACACCGAAACCGAGCATAATCCAGACTTCGTATATATTGTTGGTGCTGGCATAGGTGCCGATGACGCTGAAAATCATGATCAGCGGGCCAATGATGCCGCGCGGGAAGAGGGTGAGGTAGGCCATGGCGCGGGCCAGGAAGACCGCGATAAAGCCCATCAGCACATTGGCAAATAAAAACCCCCACATGATCGTATAAATGACATCCGGCGAGGTTTTGAACAATCGCATGCCCGGTTGAAGCCCGTGGATCATCAGCGCGCCGAGAATAACGGCGGCTGAAATACCGCCCGGAATACCGAGGACAAACATCGGAATGAGCGAGGTGCCAGTAACGCCGTTATTGGAGCCTTCGGTTGCCGCCAAGCCTTTGATTTCACCTTTACCGAATTTATCATCCGGCTTGGCGCGTCTGATTTCCCAAGCATAGGCGATCCATTGAGCAACACTGCCGCCGGCAGCTGGAATAATGCCCATGACCAATCCGGTGACCCAGCCCCGAACGAGGGACCAACGAACATGGTATATCTCAGAATATTTAGGCCAAATGTTCCAGCTGAGTTTTTTTACGCCGGAGATATTGCCAGAGGCATCACCCTCGCAAAGCTCCAACCCTTGAGCAAAAGCGAAGAGGCCGATGATGGCGGGCATGATGTCAAACCCTGACTCTAATCCCACGAAATCAAACGTCAGGCGGGGAAATCCGGAATAGGTATCGATGCCGAAAGTGCTGAGGAACAACCCCAACAGGCCCGAGATCAATCCTTTGGTCAGCGAGCCAAAGGCCACAGAGGCGATGGCGGTGAGACCGAGTAGGGCGACAAAGAAGTATTCTGCCGGGCCGAACCACAGCGAGATTGTCGCCAAGGGCGGCGCCAATAGGAGTAACACAACGCCGCTGATAAGGCCTCCAATAACTGAGGCAAAAGTTGAAATCCGAATGGCTTGAATAGCGCGGCCACGCTTGGTCATCTCATAACCTTCAATCGCCGAGGCGGCAGAGGCCGAGGTGCCGGGCGCACGCAATAAAATCGCCGAGAACGAGCCGCCATAAATGCCGGCGGCAAAACACGAAACCAAAAGTATCAAAGCCGTTGCCGGCGGGAAATTAAACGAGATCGGAATCATCAAGGCAATGGCCATCGGTGGGCTGAGGCCAGGGATCGCGCCAATCACCAGGCCAACGGTCACACCCACCAGCATTGCCAGCATGTTCTGCAAGGTTGCGACATTGTCGAGATAGGAAAAGGCGTCCAGTAAGTACAACGATTAGTCCTCGCTTAAAATAAAATACCCGTAGGCAATTGCGCATGTAGCAGAAAAACAAAAAATCCGTACATCGTCGGAAACAAAATAACGCCGGTTAAGGTGACGGCTTTAAAGTTTCGAATACCGACGGCATAGGTCGTGACGTATAGAAAGACAATTGAAGAAATGAAGTAGCCGATTTCGGTAATGCCGATAATGTAAAGAATGCTGAGCACAATCAGGATCGGCGGCTTGAGGGCGCCATAGCTGAGATCGAGGCAAAACATTTTGTTAGCTTTTTCACCCGGCTTTAAAAAACTTCCGACAATGAGTAAGAGCGATAGAAATATCGTGCCGCCCGCAGCAAAAATCGGGAAGGTGCCACCGCCCGCCGGGAAGTCGAGCGCCAAATTGCCAAAATACAATGATAAGAGAATGCAAATGAGCCCGGTTATCCGCGGCCCCCATGCAGCTTTATAAAGCGGGATGCCTTCTGCTGCGCTATTGGAAGAATTTGGCGACAAGATGAATGCCCCTCAAAAAACAAAAAAACCGGACGGCGTAGAGTACACCGCCGTCCGGATATTTACATAACTTCAATTGGTCTACTTAGCGCCTTCCCAGAATTTAACTTTCTGGACCATTGCTTTTGACTCATTGAGTGTCTTCCATAACTCTGCTGATTCTTTAAACAGCAGAGGGTTTTTGTTTTTAGCTTCTTTCGCCATATATTCTGGATTTTCGATCGCGCGTTTGATCGCATCCAAATAGATTTTGCGCTTCGCATCAGACATGCCAGGAGCCGTCGCCAAAGTCCGGCCAGCGTATGAAACGTTCTTCAAGCCAGTGACTTCGAAGAAAGTCGGCACGGACGGCAAGTTAGGGGAGCGCTCAAGGCTAAGGACAAAAATTGGCTTCAGTTTGGCATCCATGAAGTATGGCACGTAATAGCCAACGTTGCCGGCAACCGCATCGGTATGCTTGCCGAGAACTTCTTGGATTTTTTTACTGTCACCATTGGCATAGACCTTCTTCACGTGGAAGCCTTTGATGAACTTCTCAGCGAAAGCAATGCCCATGTGATCGTCAGAGCCAACAGCCGTCGTACTCATGACGATTTTGTTGGGATTCTTCATTACATAGTCGATGAACTGTTTGCCGGTGGAGAAACGCTCATCGCCTTCACGAATCGCCCAGATGCACGGATCGAGTGAATGCCAAGCCAGGAAGTTGAAAGATTTTAAGGTCTGCTTGCGCTTCATCCGGGGGTCGAGCAAAGAGAGCACGTGCGGCAAGTTAATGACGCCCAACTTGTGATCATCTTTGTTTGGATCCCATTTTGCCATTTGCGCCCAGGCAACCCAGCCACCGCCGCCAGCGATGTTGGTAACGTTCACTGGAACGCCAAGCTCTTTAGCGAGATAAGGGGCAAATAGACGGAATGTTCGATCCGCACCACCACCCGGCTTAAACGGCACGACAACTTGAACTGGTTTGCTCGGAAATTTCTGCGCTAGTGCGGCCTGAGACAAAGCACCTGCCATCACAGCAGTTGCTACAACGACCGATAGATATTTGATAGATTTCTTAAATGTAAATCCCATAGGTATCCTCCATAAATATGTTTATGGGGATAACAGAACTTAAGATTCTCACCCCCAATTTAGGAAAAGCATCCCGTACGATTTCAGATTCTAACGATCTGTTTGATTTAATCGCCATGCCTTAATGATCATATGATCACAAAAATGTTACAACCAATTAGAATGTATTGCTACTTTTATTTTCAGTTTGAAGGACAGAATAAAGAGTTAGCCGTGACGCTTAAGGGGTAAACCGATCATGTCCGCTATGGGTCAAAAGTGGACTCTTTCACCATATCTCGTTTATGTCCGCTTTCGGGGGCATAACAGACATCATTACCTCTCACGCCGCCAATCCCACGGCATCACAAACTCACCTCGCCACATCCCCTTGCGTCCAGCTTTGGCATCGGCTTCATCTCTCACATAGTCCATTGAGTATTTTCTGTAAGCTACGGCCCAGCCATTGCTAACCATCCACGCATTCAGATCAATTGGTCCTGCGCGACAAACCGCAACAACACGCCTATACCGATCAACACCACGCTTTGAGCAAGTCACCCAATGTTTGCCAACAATGTTAGCCAGCGCATTCGTTGCCTCCCAACCACATCGCCATTCCTTGCCGCCAGAGGCACAAGTTTGCTTGGCTTCAGGCGCATCGATACCGTGAAGACGGATGCGGGTATTTCCAATACGAATGGTATCTCCGTCCGTTATCTTGGGGATGCCTACTAATACTTCTTGCTTAGATGAAGAGCGTCGCTTGGTCTTAGCCTTGGGGCCACGGTGACAATGGTAGTCCCCTGTCTTACGGTTATTGTGGCAGCCTTCGCTGTTTAAACCTCCACCATGCGCAAAAACCGGGCTAGATAGAGATAAAAAGATAAGCGGATAAATTAAATAAAACATAACTTAGTAAACTTAGCATCTGTAATACCTACATCACCATTATTTTCTTTATACTCTGCAATGGCGTCCGCTTCAGCTTTAGCCCAATCGTCTTCGCAGTCTGAGCCAAAATTTATAACTACGATGATAGGCTGAGAACCTAGCCCTCGATCTGCCTTTATCTTTTCAATTCTGTTCTTTAATCTAACACTCACGGTCAAGTCTTCCCCCTCTCAAGGGCTTCGGTAAGTTCCCAAGCTAAATATCAACCACCTTCTGGTTAGCGCAGAAGCTGCTAGCCAAGTGCTACCTCACCTGATAGGCACAATTAATTAGTATTACCGAGTACATCCGCGTGGCCAACCGAACAATAAGCAAGCCGCTCCTGGTATTGATCCTAGGGACCGTCATTTTATGCGTGTCCTTCGGCGTCCGTTCCAGTCTTGGCGTCTATATGAAACCGATCAGTATTGATCTCGGTTGGGTGCGTGAAGTCTTTGCCTTCGCTATTGCCCTGCAAAGCCTGATCTGGGGGCTGTCGACGCCGATGATGGGGTACCTCGCTGATCGTTTCGGGCCGGCTAAAATAGTAGCGATTGGAGCGATCCTTTATACCATCGGTCTTTACGTTATGTCGCAAGCCACAGCCCCCGCCGATGCAACCATCGGCATTGGCGTGCTGACCGGATTTGCCCTCAGTATGACGGGTTTCCCGATAATTCTGTCGGTGATCGCCAGACGCTTTCCGCCAGAAAAGCGCACCCTGGTAATGGGGATCGGCAGTGCTGGCGGCTCGTCGGGTCAATTAATTCTTGTTCCGTTTGGCCAGTGGCTGATCAACGAGCAGGGCTGGGTCATGTCCTTGGT
>DUBF01000235.1:43892-52510 GCA_012960465.1 Rhodospirillales bacterium
CTGCTGGCCGCCATGGCGGCGGTAATTGTGCCTTTGGCGGCTTCACTGGCCGGAGGTAATGAGCGTGCCGCCGATGACCATTCACAGCAGAATTTCGGCGAGGCGATGAAGGAAGCGATTAGCCATGGCGGTTATCGCTTACTGATCTTCGGCTATTTCGTCTGCGGCTTTCAAACCATGTTTATCGGCGCGCATCTGCCGGCATTCTTAAGCGATCTTGGTCAATCGGATTGGATTGGGGCAACAGCCCTGTCGCTGATCGGCGGCTTTAATATTGTCGGCTGTATCCTCTGGGGCATGGCCGGTGATCGTAGCTCAAAAAAATTACTGCTAGCTGCGCTTTACAGCCTGCGCGCTTTGGTCATGTTAGGCTTTATCATGCTGCCAATGACAACGTTTACGGTGGTGGTTTTATCGGCGGCGATGGGCTTGTTGTGGCTGGGTACCGTGCCTTTGACCACTGGTATCGTGGTGCAGATCTTTGGTACGCAATATATGGCGACCCTCGTCGGTTTTACTTTCCTAGGCCATCAGATCGGCAGCTTTTTGGGCATCTGGATGGGCGGCTACATTTTTGATGCGACCGGCAGTTACGATCCGATTTTCTGGGGCGGCATTATTTTGGGCCTGCTGGCGACGCTGGCGCATTTTCCGCTTAACGACCTCCCGGTCGCCCGTCTGGCCGAAGAGGCGGCCCAAGCCGCTTAAGGAGAGTTGCCTTTTGCGTCTCCAAAACTCCAATTCTTGGAGCAACATCATAGATGATATAAAGTGACCGTGAAATGAAAATAACGAACTTTTCAGATTATGCGCTTAGGATTTTGATTTACCTTGCCGTCAACGACGGCGAACTAGCTTCAGCGCGGGAAATAGCAACCAACTATAAAATTTCTAGTCACCACGTTGCCAAGGCCTCTAAATGGTTGACTCGTCAAGGTTATGTCGCTGCGACGAGAGGTAAAGGTGGTGGCATGAAACTAGCCGTCGCGCCGGAAACCATTACGATTGGTAAGGTCATTCGCCAAGCCGAAGCTGGCTCCGGTCTCGTTGAATGTATGCGTAAAAGAGGAAAATTTTGTGCAATAGAGGGCGCATGTGGGTTAGTGGCAATCCTCAATGAAGCGCGTGACACATTTTTCAACACGCTTGACCGATACTCTCTTGCCGACGCCACCACTAATCGCAACTCAATAGCACGCCTGCTGAGTTTGGATGATATGTTAGCTACTCATTAAAGTTGTTCACCTGATTACTTGAAACTGATCTGCTTCAACGATGGGCGTTTAAATGGCAACTATGGATCATTACGTTTATGTGCTTTGGCAAGAAAGCATTCGTGCTCAATTGAGGAAATTCATTTTTCCCAAACTACCGTTTTTTCGAATAGCCTCTAATGTCCGCTTTGGATCATAAGCTGACTCTTTTGAGATATGCCGATTATATCCGCTATCGCGGGTAATACCTTCACTAATAGGGATCGTGATGGTTGGCTCAGTTATAGAAACCAGCTAATAGTTTAGAAAATTAGGTTTGTTACATACTACAATATGATGGCGCAGTGGATTGTAACCAATACTATTTCCCTATAGCCTAAACTAACACCGTTTCAGTGAACGAACGACATGAGATAAGCAGAAGATATAAGGTCAATGTTTAAAGAGATGAAAATGTATAATAGGAAATTCAATTACCATCATGAAAATCACTTGGTTTGCCACGGGTATAGATCCTTCGGATACTGGCAGATTTGAATCTTCTCGAGCCAGCACGCGTTTTCAGTGTCTTATCCCAGCAAAAATTTTAGAGGCCCTGGGGCATAAAATAAATATCATTCAATCTGACAAAATATCGGACCCCAGAAAACTGACCGATAAAGATTTTGGCGACGTGAATATATTCATTAAATCCTTTGTTCAGTTGGATGAATTCCTTGCAGAGCGTGCACGTCAACTCAACCGAAAAGTAATTTATAGCTTTTGTGATTTTGATTTTTTAAGGCCTGAAATGATGAGCCATCGAAAAAAAATGGCGGAACTAAGCCATTGCTGCGTCACTGTATCCGAAACCTTATCGAAGGCGGTTTCTAAAACATTAGATATTGCAAAGCCGATAGTAATAACCGATCCTTATGAAGGACCGCACGGAACTCCAAAATTCGCACCATCTAATAACAGACTAAAATTAGTTTGGTTTGGTCATATTGGTAATCTTCAAGAATTATTCGAACAGCTTGATCCTTTGGCTAGATTTGGCCAAAATATTCCGGTTTCGCTTGATATTGTAGCTCAATCGATTGATGGTATAAAAGAGGCTTTTGCTCAGGCAAATGCTAAATTTAAAGGTCATTTGGCAATACATTTGACGCCATGGTCACTGGAAAACACTTGGCAAAGTCTTGCCCAAAGTGATGCAGTTATTATCCCTAGCGTTGACAATCAAAAGAAAATGGCGAAAAGCCCTAATCGTGTTGTAGAGTCTTTACGTAATGGACGCTTTGTAGTCGCCCATCCAGTAACGTCTTATTTCAATTACAGCGATTATATTCGAATTGACTCAGATATTATCAAAGGATTGAGTTGGATGATGGAAAACCAATCCAAAATTAAACCTCTGATTCACAAAGGCCAGGCCTACATTAAACGACACAACTCACCACAAGCCGTCGCCGATAATTGGTTAAAGTTACTCGAATCTATTCAGAATTCATGAAATTTTCCAATTTTTTGCCGATAAAGCTATCAGCTAAATTGATCAAGTTATTTTGCTTTTTTCTTATGGTTCAGACGTTTTCATGAAATCCAAGGCGCGGTCGATTAACATTGACTGATTATATACCCAATTCATACTATGCTAATTATAGGCTGAGTTTATATTATATCACCCGAGCTTCCGGGTTTCAGTTAAGGCAGATCACATTTTATAAGGATCTTTTCGTGAAAATTTTTGTTTCCGGTGTTGCGGGTTTCCTAGGTAGCCATCTAGCGGATATTTTCTCAGCAGATAAACACCACGTCATTGGTTGCGACAATTTGATCGGTGGAGACCTCCACAATGTAAACCCCGCGATTGAATTTCACCAAGTTGATTGTAATAATTATGATGCCATGCGTCGGCTCACACAAGGGTGCGATATTGTTTACCATTGCGCAGCAACAGCTTATGAAGGCTTATCGGTTTTTTCACCACATTTAATAACAGAAAATATCGTCACCGCTTCAACATCTGTTTTTAGCGCAGCTATACAAAACAAAGTGAACAGAATTATATTTTGTTCTTCCATGGCACGATATGGAGAGAACACCATACCATTTACTGAGACTTACAAGCCCAATCCTCAAGACCCTTACGGTATTGGTAAAGTATGCGCAGAAAATATTCTCAAAAACCTTTGTGATATTCACGGTGTAGACTATGTTATTGCAGTACCGCATAATATTATTGGTCCACGTCAAAAATTTGACGATCCTTATCGCAACGTCGCAGCAATTATGATCAATCTTATGTTACTTGGACGCCAACCAATTATTTATGGTGACGGAAAGCAGAAACGTTGTTTTTCTTTTATCGCCGACAATATTTACTGTCTAAAAGAAATGGCTTTGCGGCCAGACATTTGTGGTCAAGTAATTAATATCGGACCTGATGAAGAATTTATTGAGATCATTGAATTAGCAAAATTAATAGCCAGCTTGTTAAATTTCAAGCTTACACCACTGTTCATGCCAGATCGACCTCAGGAGGTGAGACTAGCAACTTGTTCTGCAGACAAAGCGCGCGAATTATTGGGTTACAAAACCACAATCTCACTGCGTGACGGGCTCCAATCTATGATTGACTATGTAAAAGACCGTGGACCTAAAAAATTTATGTATCATCTTGATCTGGAAATTATAAATGAAAGAACACCCAGGACCTGGAAGGAACGCCTGTTCTAACTGACAAAAGAGGATTATAATATTTTCTCAACCGCTTAATTGTGATACCTTGAATTACCTCTCCGGCATCCCGGCAAGAAAAAGATATTGTCTACCACGCAAATTTAGCGTCGATAAGATGGCACAATAATCCGTACACGAATTTTGCCAAATAACTAATTCTGTAATAAAAAGAGATAAACATTTTTGAGGGGATCATGCCTGTATCTAGTGCCAAAACGAACTCTAGAAACAAGAGCGTCACCCGAGAAAAGCCTATTAATGCGTTGTCAGGTCAAATTGGTGATTTCCAATTTTCATTTGGAATAGACAAGACAAGCCAAACATCAATCATTAAGCATCTAATACAACAGAGAAAATACCAATCTTATCTTGAAATTGGTGTTAGAGATGGCGGTAACTTTGACCAGATCGAAATAGACGTAAAAGTTGGTGTTGATCCCGCACCCACAACCAATGCCAATTTCAAGATAACTTCGGACGAATTTTTTGCGGCCATTGATCACACTTTTCTGTTCGATCTGATATTCATTGATGGTTTGCATCTTTTTGAACAAGTTAGGCGAGATTTACGGAACGCTCTTAACCATCTAAGCCCAAAAGGGACTGTAGTTATGCATGACTGCAATCCTCCCACAGCTTTTCACCAACGGGCTTACTTTGAAGTTGATGGAAAGTTTCCGACCTGGAATGGGACTGTATGGAAAGCTTGGGTTGAGGCGCGCTGCAAGCAGCCCGATCTTTCTATGGCCGTCGTCAATACGGATTGGGGTGTCGGAATTATTCAACGGGGGACGCAAGAACTATATCCCGTTAACGCTCAAAAAATTGATTATGATAACTTTGATGAGGACCGAGAGGTGATACTAAATCTTATCAGTGTTGAAGAATTTATCGAACGTTATTGAGTAAAATAAAATAGATTCTCAGTTGATTAAAACCAGGAAGGAACCAACAAGAATCATCTATGGTGTTTAGGCTCGTTACGTCCCACAAAATGTCTGGTAGATGCGTTCCTCGGGCTTTGGAGAATTCGCATACTCACTATATGAAGGCTGATCGGAGTAGGGAGTGGCGAGTAATTCCTGCAAAGTATCCATCGGAGAAAAATCATTTTTTTCAACCGCAGAATTAATAGCTTGTTCAATAAGATGGTTCCGGGGAATAAAAATTGGATTAATGCAGCGCATACTTTCTGCGATCTCTTCCGGCGCCCTAGTTTCTTGTTCAAGTCTTTGATGCCAACGAGCCAACCAATCAACCCACAATCTATCTCCAGAAAATATCTTAGTTAGCTTACCGATGTTTGATTTTCGATTAACTGCATCACATAACTGACGAAATACTATTGTATAATCAGCTCCGTGCTTTTGCATTAGATCCAATAATTGCTGCACAATAAATGTATCTTCCTTACATGCCGTGACTAGGCCAAGTTTGCCGCGCATACCTCTAAGCCAATACGCTGAAAATTTGTTCGAAAATTCTTCAATTATTTCTTTTGCTGGGGATACTGTTTTCTTTTCATCTTTACCCAACAAGGGCAACAAACATTCTACCAAGCTCGCCAAATTCCATTGCCCAATTTTGCCTTGGTTTGCGTAAGCATAGCGTCCTGAATGATCAATCGAGCTATATACTGTCATTGGGTCATAAGCGTCCATAAAAGCGCAAGGTCCATAGTCAATAGTCTCGCCAGAAATTGCCATATTATCAGTATTCATAACTCCATGAATAAAACCAACGTGCATCCACCCTGCTATCAGAGAAGCTTGTGCATCGATCACACACTCGATGAACGTAAGATACGGATTTTCCGCACATTTTACTTTTGGATAAAGCCGGTTAATGGCATAATCTGCCAACAATTTAATCGCCTCTATATCTTTGCGTGCTGCGAAAAACTCAAAAGTCCCTACGCGTACATGGCTCGACGCAACACGCGTAAGAATAGCACCAGGCAAGATATTTTCACGAAAAACATCCTCGCCTGTCGTTACCAGAGCGAGGGAACGATTAGTTGGTATGCCGAGCGCATGCATGGCTTCACTTAAGATGTATTCGCGCATCACAGGCCCCAATGCGGCTCTTCCATCTCCACTACGCGAAAAGGTGGTTTGACCAGAACCTTTAAGCTGAATATCCCAACGTTTACCGTTCGCATCCAATATCTCGCCGAGTAAAACAGCACGTCCATCACCTAATTGTGGCACAAAATGCCCAAACTGATGGCCCCCGTACGCAAGCGCGATCGGGTCTGCGCCGGAGGGTATCAGATTACCGGAAAATATTGCGGCTCCGTTTTCCCCATGAAACAAATCGGGATTTAAACCTAACTCCTCTACCAAACCGCGATTTAAATAAATTAAATTTGGTGTTTTGACCGGAACCGGCAAAGTACGCTGGAAAAAGCGCTCGGGTAAGCATGCATAACTATTTTCAAACGTAAAACTACTTTTATCAAACGATGGTGACTGGCTCAACGTAGACATATGCTTTTAACTTTTTGTTACCTTAAGGAGTTAATTATTTCAAACAACCTATAATCCAATAGGATTATAAACACCGTTGCAAATAAGAGAAGTATACCCAAAAATGTTGTTGTATTTTTTTCAAGTTCTAATTATCAAAATCGATACCTAATCCCAGTTTTTGTAGATCCTCGTCAGTTGGGAAACGGCCCACGATTTTTTTTGAAAATAGGACTTTAGCCTTATGAGTGATTTCAAAAATACCAGCCCCCCCTTCGACCAATTGAACATTAGCCGTATAGAGTTCTAGCAATTTATCCCTCACACGGAGAGCTTGAGGTTTATAATTTCATTGCCCGCAGTATTCAATAAATATCTTCAAATGAAATTCCAACATTTTGGCAAAGCTAATTTGCAAAATTTTAATAAATGTAGCATACATTAATTAACTTATTGATATTTATATTATAAATTATGATAAAAACAGATTTAATTGGAATTATTTCACCGTGCGACGATCCATAAAGAATAGGAGCGTGTTAATCAGAACCATTGTTATGGTCCTCACTCTCGCCGCAATCTCAAATCCGCAAGAAGTCTGGGGGGCCAGAGTTTCTGTTAAGGAGCTGAACAGTCGCCTCTTTAGCGCAGTTTTTCATAATAACCTAGCACTAGTTAGGTCCAGTATAACCGCTGGAGCAAACATCAAAGCAACTAATAACGAGGGATTAACAGCAGCTGGCCTTGCAGTTGAAAAAGGCTATTTCAATATTGCCCATTATATTCTTGGTGTCATAAACCAAAAATCAGCAACAAAAAAAGATAATACAAATATTTTTTCAGAAAAATTAAATAGAAACAGTATCCGCGATACAACGACCAAGCCAAATGACAAAAAACTTCAAATTTCTATACCTACAACGGTATATTCACCCTCAAAAAATCTAACCTCACAAACGTACAAACAGTGGCCAATAAACAAACCTAATCCGTTTTCTCCCGATACTCCACCTCAAAAGGCAATGCCGATTATAGGAACAATACAAAAATCATCGGTTAAACCAAAAATTCCGAGCCAAGCTATAAATTTAAAAATCAAGGTACAAAAGTCAAATAGTGCGCCTTTCAAAACACCAAATTTCGAAATGGTCCCTGAAACTCAGGCGCCTAAGTCAATTCATCCACTGAACAAAAAGTTGGTTAATAAATCAACCCCTGAAAAAGCTAGGCGTTTAAAATCCAAACCAGCGACAGCCGATCAAAAAAAAGAGCAAGTAGACGGCTTTATCGAAAACACGGCTTTAGAGGAAGTAATTGGTGCAATGTGGAACAAAATAACCAAAATCTTTTAACCGGACAGATTAAGCCATCAACCACCAGTTGCGATATACTCACGTAGCATGTCACCTTCTGCCTGTAATTCTTCGACACGGTTCTTAACAACGTCACCGATACTGATCAAACCAACCAGTTCCCCATCATCCAGAATGGGCATATGTCGAATACGGCTATTAGACATTTCCAACATTAATTCGTTTATATGAGATTCTGTGCCCCGCATAATAACATTCTTTGTCATTAAATCTTCCGCAGGCATGTCTAACACTTTAGCACCATATTTGGAAAACCCGCAAACAATATCCCGCTCAGAAATAATACCTTCAACCGACCCATTTCCGTCAACTATAACGGTAGCACCAATTCGATTGCTAGCTAAAAGACATGATATTTCGATAATCGTAGTCTCTTTAGAAACAGTATAAACTTGACCGCCTTTGCTCTTAAGTATCTGAGAAACAATCATATTTTGACCTCAGTCTAAATCAATATATTCCTAAACTTCTCCAGAGGTGTATTTTAAGCTAATTTTAGTATAAAACGCTAGTATTTTCCGAGTAACCGCTAGATAGTGGGGTATCTAATAATCAATCTAAAATTAAAGAATAAGCATGCAAGGAAATATTCAAGTCTTAAAAAAAGATAATGAAGCGCTTCAAATCGCTGAGGGGGAACTGCGACATCTCAGAGAGACCATTGAAGCATTGCGTTCAGAACTAGAGCAACATAGCTTTAATCAAGAAACTGCCGTCCAGAAAATTGCCCAAAATTCTGCGGATGAAATACAGCAGCTTAAATCAACAGCCACCAATCTCAGAGATGAGTTGGAAAGTATGCACTTTGAAAAAGATTCCACCGTTCAGCAGGCCGTACA
>DUBF01000236.1 GCA_012960465.1 Rhodospirillales bacterium
GAGGGTTTATGCTGGTCTATTTGGTTTTCCGGGTTGAAAACTGAATGTATCGGACTCCGCTAATTTCTCCGTAGTTTAGAGGTCGACTCCTGTTTTTTGTAATAATATAGTTTGGTGCAATTGTGGGATATTTATAATGTCTAATTTTAGCTATAGTTCAAAAGAACTCCATACCATGAAATACTTTAATACTGCGGAGAAGGTTTTATGAAATTACATGATGTAAGTATATTGATTTCAGAGGATATGCCGATTTGGCCAAATGATCCAGTTATCTCAATGGAGCTGACTAATAGTATATCTTTGGGAGATAGTGCCAACGTAACCCGACTTAATATGGGTGTGCATACAGGAACTCATATCGATGCACCGTTTCATTTTGAACCTAACGGAGCAACGATTGATAAATTGCCCCTGGAGGTGCTGATAGGTCCCTGCCGTGTTTTTGAAATACCGGAAAGCAATGAGGCCATTGACCTTGTTGACCTGGAAAAGTTGAATTTTGATCATCACATTCGTGTTCTGTTTAAAACTAGAAATTCGAATTGGTGGAAAAATGGGGAGACAATGTTCCATAAGGATTTTGTCTATATGCACCAAGAAGCAGCAAGGTTTTTAATTGACCGAGGTATAAAATTAGTGGGTATTGATTATCTTTCAATCGAAAAATTTGAAAGCCCCGATCATGCAACACACCATTTGCTACTGCAAAACGAGGTAGTTATTATCGAAGGCCTGAACTTGAGTGGAATATCTTCGGGGGATTATGAACTCATTGCCTTGCCACCAAAACTAAAAGGCGCCGATGGGGCACCCGCGAGAGTTGTCTTGAGAGAACAGGAGAAATAAATGCTAATAACACTTTTCTATTTTTAATTTTAAAATAGTTTGTAAAAACTCGTGAAAAATTTTCGCGAAGACAGATTAAAATTAGCAATAAGAATTTAAATGAAGGAGCTTTAAATATGAAGTTCGGGATAATTGGTTTAGGCAGAATTGGAGGTAACCTGTCTCTTCAGGCCATGGAAAAGGGGCATCAGGTGGTTGGACACAGCCTGTCAAAAAAAGAGTTAGAGGATCTTTCCAGGGAGGGATTTGAACCCGCTCCAACCATTAAGGACCTAATCAGCAAACTGAAAGCTCCGCGAATAGTTTTTCTATATATTCCTCAGGGAGATCCAATAGACTCAGTTTGCCAGGAACTGATGGAAAATTTGGAAATCGGCGACACCGTGGTAGATGGGGGTAATTCGTTTTGGAAAAATTCGGTGCAAAGGTATGAAGATTTTGAAAATCAAGGAATCCAATTTCTAGATTGTGGAACCAGTGGTGGCTTAGAGGGTGCCCGTAAGGGTGCATGCTTTATGGTAGGTGGTGACAAGACGGCGTTTTTAATTGTCGAACCTATACTTCGTGATCTCGCCATAAAGGATGGGTTCATGCATGTCGGACCAGCAGGAGCGGGGCATTTTACTAAACTGATTCATAATGCCATTGAATTTGGCATGCTTCAGGCAATTGGAGAAGGTGTAGCACTGCTAGAGGCTTCAGATTATGATATCGACTTACCAGGGCTTATGCACAACTGGTCTCATGGGTCTGTGATCCGAGGTTG
>DUBF01000237.1 GCA_012960465.1 Rhodospirillales bacterium
GAAGAAGTTAAACATAGTGAAATTCCCTGCTAGATATTGATAAAATGCTCAGCTAGATATTGATAAAATGCTCAGAAGGAATAATATAACCTGCTGGCTCTAAATAGACAATAGCGAAGGTCAAATAAATATGAAAATAAAGCAAAAACACCTGATAGAGAGCATTTTTTCTGCACTTCAGTACATCTCCTACTATCACTCGCCAGATTTTATTCGGGCAATGGTTGAGGCTTATGAAAAAGAGAGCAATGTAGGTGCTAAAAATGCCATCGGTCAAATTCTCATTAATTCTAAAATGTGCGCTTTTGGTAAGCGACCGCTTTGCCAAGATACAGGTATTGTTAATGTCTTTTTAGAAGTGGGTATGGATGTTCAATGGGATGCGGATCTCTCAGTTGATGAAATGATTAATGAAGGTGTCAGACAAGCTTATACCCATCCGGATAACCCTCTTAGGGCATCCCTAGTGAGTGATCCTATATTTGCCAGAACAAACACCAAAGACAATACCCCGGCGGTCATTCATACCAAGATGGTGAAGGGCGATAAGTTGGACGTGATTGTGGCGGCAAAAGGTTGTGGCTCTGAAAACAAAGCTAAATTTACGGTGCTTAATCCGAATGAGGATTTAAGTGAGTGGATATTAAAGACAATTCCTACCATGGGTGCAGGTTGGTGTCCGCCAGGCATTTTGGGAATTGGTGTTGGAGGCACACCGGAAAAAGCCATGCTTATGGCTAAAGCATCGTTGATGGATCCGATTGATATTAATGAAGTCAGGGCCAAAGACAATCCATCTGAGATTGAAAAATTGCGACTCGATTTATTTGAGAAGGTAAATAATTTGGGTATTGGTGCGCAAGGCTTGGGCGGTTTAACGACCGTGCTTGATGTTAAGATTCAAGATTACCCAACGCATGCTGCTTCGCAACCTGTTGCGATTATTCCAAACTGCGCAGCAACAAGACACGTCCACTTCACTCTTGATGGTTCAGGCGTGGCAGAGTTACCAGCAATCGATTACGACTTATATCCTGACTTGGAGATGGACTATTCAAAATACATCAAAGTCGATTTGGACACGCTAACACGCGAGCAAATGCAGAATTGGAATATTGGCGATACATTGCTACTCACCGGCACCATTATTACCGGACGAGATGCGGCCCATAAAAGGTTAAATGATATGATTGAGTCTGGCGAGGGCTTGCCAAAAGGCGTTGATTTTGATAATAAGTTTATTTATTACGTGGGTCCAGTGGACGCTGTTGGCGATGAAGTAATCGGTCCAGCGGGACCAACAACTGCTACTCGGATGGATAAATATACCGATATGATGTTGGAAAATACTGGCATTTTTGGCATGATTGGCAAGGCAGAGCGTGGTCCGAAAACTACGGAAAGCATTAAAAAACATAAGGCGAGTTATTTGATTGCTGTCGGTGGTGCGGCTTATCTTATTTCCAAATCCATCAAAAAATCCAAAGTTTTGGCTTTTGCAGAAATGGGCATGGAAGCTATTTATGAGTTTGAGGTAAAAGACATGCCGGTTGCTGTTGCTGTTGATACACGGGGTAATAACATTCATAAAATTTTCAGTCAAATACCGG
>DUBF01000238.1 GCA_012960465.1 Rhodospirillales bacterium
AGAAGCCCACCGTCAGAACCTATAACATTGAAAACTGCATTGTCGCTTAATCCTAAATTAAAAGATCTCTCTGAGGCGCCGTTAAGAAGTCTCAATCTCACTTGTTGAGCTGGTGCGTCGAAATATGCGTCTTGCGTTCCATTTGCAAGAACTAAAGTATCAAGACCAGAATTAGACATATCGGTATCGATTTGGCCTTCAGCATCTATGGTCTTTGTTTGGAAAACTACAGGTATATCGTCGACACCATATGTTCGAGGGAGTTCAAGTGACGATTCTTCTGCGTCCTTAATTATAACAAACCCAGCGATTCCCATTTGAATATGCTTGTTTGTTTTATGCATGAGATGAGGATGATACCACATCGTCGAGGCATTGTCAAGAACCGTGAAAGTGGGATGCCATGTTTCGCCTGGTGCGAATGGTGTATGGGGGCCCCCATCCATCTCTGCCGGTATGTGCATCCCGTGCCAATGAATTGTTGTCGTGTCATCAATCTCGTTGTGAATGGCAATGTCTACAATTGTTCCTTGTTCAAAAATAAGTGTTGGACCTAGAATATTACCGTTTATACCCATTGTGGAAGTAGTAACTCCAGGAGTAAATTCTACTGAACCATTCTGTAAAGTAAGATCGAAAGAGGTTCCACTTAATGCTTCTGGAATCATCAACGGATTTTGTGCAAAAGCGCTTATCGTAATTAATATAGATATCGCTATAAAATATAGTTTTGACATTTTATTTAATTTTTTGAAAAACTGGTAGGCCTGAGGTTTGCCAGGCGTTTATTCCACCAATCAGGTTATATACTTGAGGATGTCCCTGTTCGAGTAATATTATTGAGGCTGAGGAGCTTCTACGACCACTTCTGCAATAAACGTAAACATCTTTGTCTTTTGGGAGCTCTATAGCCATCTTTTCGAAAGCGTCATCGTAGTAGTCCATAGCCATCGCATTTTCAAGATGGCCCTCGTTGAACTCACTTGGTGTCCTAACATCGATGAGAATTCCGTCATTTTTAATCCTCTCATTAAATTCAGAACTTGAGAGATTTGTGATTGAGGGATGTACATTTTGAGTTTGGCATGAGCAGGCACTTAAAATTCCAACAAGAGCGACGACAAATGTGGTATGAAGAAATTTCGTAAAATTTATCATCCTGTTAATTTATAAATCCAAGCTCCAATAACATCTCGCAATAAGAACCCGAAAATCATTCCATACAATGTGCTTCTCCACCAAACTGATGTGATGGCGCAAGAGCCCGAAGAGCAACCAATATTATACCAATAAAGGTAACCTAACGCGCCTCCTAATATTATACTAACTAATATATAAATCACTGGTCTCAACTCAGTTTTAAGTTCAAGGATGCCCAGCCTCCACCATTTACGGCGTCTACACCGTGTGACTTCAAAGTTCCTGTTGCTTGACCACTACGCATTCCTGATCTGCAACAAAGAATTACTGGTTTATTCCAATTCTTTATTTCAATTGCTTTCTTAGAAATAGTGTTTAATGGTACATTTTTACTCCCTTTTATATGGCCTCCCATGTATTCTGTTGGCATCCTAACATCGAGTATTACTGCTCCGTTAGAAATCAACT
>DUBF01000239.1 GCA_012960465.1 Rhodospirillales bacterium
TGATGCCATTGCGTAATTTGCGTTAAGGCGCATTCTAATTGCCATGTGGGCTGCCAATTTAATCTTGATTTTGCTTTAGAAATATCTAATTTCAAAAAACCTGCCTCATGAGGGTGAGTGTTGGCATCCAGTTGCCAGCTCGCCTTCATACTCCACTTTGAAACCATCTGATCTAAGATCCAGTCAACAGGCTTAGCATCGTCATCTTTGGGTCCAAAGTTCCAACCTTCTGAGAACTCGAGAGGAGCCTCATAAAGTTTTTGTGCCAACACTAAGTAGCCCGACAAAGGCTCCAGAACATGCTGCCAAGGTCTCGTTGATTTAGGATTCCTGATAATAACCGGTTGCTGTCTTTCAAACGCACGCAAAATATCAGGAATGAGTCGATCATCAGCCCAATCTCCCCCGCCTATGACATTACCTGCTCTCGCAGTTGCCAAACCGACACCTTTTTCTTGCAAAAAAGAACGTCGATAGGCTGAAGCAATTAATTCTGCACAGCCCTTACTACTACTATAGGGGTCATAACCGCCCATCGCTTCATCCTCGCGATACCCCCACACCCATTCTTTATTTTCATAACACTTATCTGTTGTCACACACACGATGGACTTTAAGTTGGGACAACCACGCGCTGCTTCTAACACTTTTACCGTACCCATAACATTGGCTTCATACGTTTCCACGGGCTCTTGATAAGAAAGCCGTACCAAGGGTTGCGCCGCCATATGAATAAGTACATCAGGATTAAATTTAGCCATACTTTTTTGAAGCTGGTCTAAATCCCTAATATCACCTATTTCAGAGTCTATCTTACTGCCTACTTGTGCTTCAATAAACAAACTCGGTGTAGTGTTGGGCTCGAGGGCATATCCATGCACAACAGCACCCAACTCACCCAGCCATAAAGACAACCAACTGCCTTTAAAGCCAGTGTGCCCTGTTAAGAAAACGCGCTTACCTTTCCAGAACCCTTCGTCTATCACCAAACCTTCCATGGCGCACTTCCTTGATCCCATAGCTCTTGTAAATACACCTTGTCTCTCAATGTGTCCATCGGCTGCCAAAAGCCCTCATGCGTATATGCCATTAGGTTATCATCCTCAGCCAGACCTTTTAATGGCTCCTGCTCCCAAACAGTATCATCGCCAGAGATTCTCTTTAAAACTTTTTGAGAAAGTACAAAAAAACCACCATTAATCAAGGCACCATCACCTTTCGGCTTTTCTGTGAACTGCT
Organism: Rhodospirillales bacterium; assembly: GCA_012960465.1. Lineage (GTDB taxonomy): Bacteria > Pseudomonadota > Alphaproteobacteria > Rhodospirillales > UBA2165 > TMED23. The sequence goes on from DUBF01000239.1 coordinate 1,240, forward strand.
TTATTTGATTATCTATAATATCTAACGCGCCAAATCTACCCGGAGGATAAACAGCTGTTAACGTGGCATCTTTACCATGCTCTTTATGAAATGCGATTAGTTCCGAAATATTAACGTCGGACACCCCATCGCCATAAGTCAAACAAAACACCTCCTCATCTTTTAGATACTCTGAAACTCTAGATAACCGCCCTCCTGTCATAGAATCAATACCCGTATCAACTAAAGTAACCACCCAGGGTTCAGCACGCTGATTATGCACGACCATTTGATTATCATTCATATCAAAAGTGATATCAGACATGTGTAAAAAATAATTCGCAAAATATTCTTTAATCACATACCCTTTGTAACC
>DUBF01000240.1 GCA_012960465.1 Rhodospirillales bacterium
TAAGTTATAACTATTAATGTCAAGGGTTGCGCCTGAGTCGATTGTAAGTGTCCCAGTAACAGTTGCTGCTCTATTAAGAGAAACATCAGAATTAGAAATTTGAACATTATTAAAGTTTGATAAACTATTTATAGTCTGAGTTGAAGAGCCATTAAAGATTACTGAACCCGAGTTAGCTTTAAAATTATTATTTTTCTGTAAATCCAAATCACCACCAATCGTAATATTACGGCTTGTATTGCTTGAGTTTTTAGCTTTAATACAGCCTTTACCAACATTAGTTAAGTCATTTTCAACCTTAATATCGTGGTTCAGATATACATGTCTTCTGGCTGACTTATAAAGATTATAAAAATTCCTACCCGTCCCTGGCCCGTCCTCAATGTTTATTGTTGCCGTAGCGTTGGCGCAAGCACCCTTGTATTGCGTGGCCAAATTTACTGTGCCATCACTGTGGTTGAAAGTTCCACCGCTATGGATGTTAAAGCCGCCATGCACAACGAAACGGGTATGGTCTCCACCTGGTGCAGTGAGTTCTCCGGATATGTGAACGTTTTTCTTTACTGAAATGAGTTTGGCATTGCTAGCAGTAATCGTGCCTCCTGAATATATATATAAGTCCTTCCAATTTTGCAGAACTGAACCTGTTGGAACTAATATAGTACCGTTCCAAATAGCTATGTTTTTTGTAACTTTTAAATTTTTCCCATTCAAATCAATTGTTCCGGTATACCCTCCTTTTATCTTAAGTTCATTAATTCTATAACCAGGCCCACTCATTCCATCATAAATAGTTGCATTGACTACACTGCCATCATCAAACCATGCTATATAACATCCATTAGTTGGAGCCCCCCTCCTGGGTTTCCATTAGATGTCTCTGACCAATTTGCATCATCGTGCCACCATTTTTTTTCTCCATTAGTAGGGGGATCGGCAACCCAATAACGTTTAACATGATTATTTGTACCACTGCAGGCGACTTTAGCAGAAGCTTCAAAACTCAAGACTGTCAAGAAAAAAGCAATAAATAGTACTTTATAAATGTTTTTCTGTACCAACAAAATAAGTTTGTGATTTCACAAAATCATAATATTGTATAACATCTTTATGATTTTTTCTACACATGTAAACAATCAGATCTTGTCAAAACAGGTATCCCAATTAGTGGCCTTTATCAGCTAGAACCGCTCAGAAAGACAACAATTGCTGACGCTCTTGGCTTGGATGATGTTGAAAGTATGGCTCTGAGTCCACACTTTTTTGAACCTATCACCACAGCACCAATCTTGGTAACGCTTGGTGGAGCCGAAACACCAGAATTTCATTGGCAAACTGACCAGTTTGTTGAGAAGTGGAAACTGCACGATATTTCACTAGACTACCATGCAGAACCGGATGTAGACCACTTCGGCGTGGTTGAACGACTCGCTAGCAAAGACTCTCAAATTTTCAAAAAAATTAGCGACTGGTTACTCTAACTCATTTTTTTTGGGCTAATTTAGAGTATTAATTTAAAGTGGCGTCCCGTAGGAGATTCGAACTACCTGTTTCCAGGATGAAATCCTGGCGTCCTAGGCCACTAGAC
>DUBF01000241.1 GCA_012960465.1 Rhodospirillales bacterium
GAATCCTCTTTAACCCATTTATTTGGAATCCGTTCAAACACTATAATACTGAATGCCATGCACTGCAATTAACTAATGTCTACAGTATCTTACCTCTCACTGTCACTTATACCAAGTGTTACTGAATTGTACTGAATATCAGGGCTGATAGACACCTATATGGACACCTAATTATTCCACTCAGGTGGAGCCATTAAGTTTATTTTTAAAATTATACTTGACAAACAAAATTTAATTAAGTATATATTTAATTAAGAAAATACACTTGCTTTAATCTATTTAAAAAGAAGGTAAAGCAAAATTTTTTTTGCCAATAAATGAGTGCAAATATGAATTGCGTGATAGTAAATGATCAAAAAGTTGAGATACCTGCCGAAACAGGAACTCTTCTAGAAATGTTGCGGGAAAACCTAGGTCTAACTGGGACAAAGCAAGCATGTGATAATGGAGAATGTGGCAGTTGTATCGTGTTGATGAACGGTAAACCCACAAAATCCTGTTTGTTGCAAGCAGATCGGGCAACAGATAAAAACGTTCTGACAGTAGAGGGCTTGGCGCCAGAGGCAAGTGATCTTCAGACTGGAGACGACTACTCTGTTCTCCACCCAATTCAACAAGCGTTTCTGGCAAAGGGCGCAACCCAGTGTGGATTTTGTATTCCGGGTATGATTATGAAGACGCACGAATTGCTCGCGCGGAAACCAAATCCGAACCATAAAGACATTGTTAAAGGGCTGTCCACTAACCTCTGCCGCTGTACCGGCTACACCAAAATTATCGAAGCTGTTCGTTACGCTGCTGATCTGATCAGCGAAAAACGAAATGCACCGGATCCGGAGCAGCCCAATGGTCGTGCCGTTGGAGTCAATGTGGCACGTCTGGATAGTCCCTCGACTGTAAACGGTGCAGCAAAGTATGGTGCTGATTTGAGAATGGATGGGATGCTCTATGGAAAGCTCTTACGGAGCGCACACCATCATGCACGTATTGTATCGATAGATGTAAGTGAGGCAGTTTCAATGACAGGCGTTGCAGCAGTTGTGACAGCTGACGATGTTCCTGGTACGTCCTACCTGCCGAACTGCCAGCCACAAGTCTTCGTCTTCCCGAAAGACCGAATTCGCTTTAAAGGGGAGGCTCTAGCAGGAGTGGCCGCCGTTTCAGAGAAAATTGCCTCTGAGGCCTTGAAAAAAATTAAGGTTGAGGTTGAGATTCTGCCACATGCGATTGAGATTAAAGATGCTGCAGACCCTTTAGCGACTCCTTTGTACGATCATTCTCCGATGGTATCTGCTGTTGAGGAAGTTTCCTGTGGGGATATTGATGCAGGTTTTGCTGAAGCAGATATCATTGTTGAAAAAGACTACTCCGTACCGATGCGCGAACATGCAGCTATGGAACCAGAATCGGCACTAGCATATCAAGAGGGTGACAAGCTGGTAATCCGGACTGGTCTCTATCACGCTTTTGTACAGGGAACAAAATCTATTGCTAACAATTTGGCAATGGAGGAGGAAGATGTCCGCATTGTCTGTCCGGCAATGGGTGGAAATTTTGGTACTCGCGGTGATACCCTTATCGCTGTTACTGCTGGATTGATGACTAAGGTAACGGGGCTTCCAGTTCGGATCGTATTTTCCCGAGCCGAGTCTTTACTAGGTTCATGTAAGGCACCCTCAGTAAATATGCATTTTCGAACTGGGGCGACCAAAGATGGACGTATAGTCGCTTTTGATGCTGAAATCTTGCACGGCACTGGAAGTTGGGCACCTTTCCTAATAGACAAAACTACTAAGGGTTTAGAGCTTTGCTACTACGAGACTCTTGGTGCACTCCTGTCTCACGTCACAGGTCCTTATGAGATCGCCAATGTCCGTGCCAGGGCTTGGGATGTAATGACTAATGGACCTCGTTATGTTCCTTTGCGCGGAACAAACGGAAACTATCTACCTTTAGCCTATGAATCTCAGGTTAATCTGCTTGCAGAGAAACTCAAGATGAATCCCATAGATATAAGGCTTCTTAATGCAATTCGTACCGGATCAAAAATCCCCACTGGTCAGACCCTCACCGAGAGCGTATCGATGGTGAAAGAGCTTGAGGTACTGAAACCTTATTACGAAGAAGCAAAGCAAAGGATGAAGAAGCGAAGAGCAGAAATATCAGGCACTTGGCGTCCTGGTCTTGGTGTAGCTTGTGGTTGGCGCAATATTGGCTACTTAAAGACGACTATTTCAGCGGGTTGCGAACTGGATGATAATGGAATGATACATGTTATGGCAGGTACGGTTGAACAAGGTCAGGGACCGACAACACAATTTGCTCAGATCGCAGCTGATGCTGTTGGTGTATCAATGAAGTCAGTCCGCGTGACGCTTGGGGATACATCCAGGGCTCACTATCCGGTGCCGACATTCAGTTCCATTACAACTGTCGGAACTGGTAAGGCAGTTCAAATGGCCGCAGAGATGTTGAGAGAGAGGATATGTTACGCCAGCGCTGAAATGCTAAATGTTGAGCAATCGCAAATCATTGTGGAGAATGATCGCGCACGGCTTATTTCAAATCCTGAGGTTGAAGTTTCACTTGTCGAAGTTGCCCGGCACTTCATGGAGAAAGGTGAGGACAGTCTATCGGAATCCGAAATCAAATGGAGTGGCGAAGCTCCAACGATCCTATATGGTTATAATGCGGGTCTCATAGAATTAGAGGTCAATATTAAAACAGGTCAAGTAATACTTCTTAATCATGTCAACGTGTGTGACCCAGGAACTCGTATCAATCCTGATGCTGTTGATGGACAGATAGATGGTGCGATTGCTTTTGGAGTTGGATTTGCTCTATCTGAAAAATTCCACCCTGATAACCCACCAACACTTAAGGACTACGGACTAGTCTCCATAAATCAAATACCAAAGGAGGTTACAAGACTTTATGTCGAAGATCCGCTAGAACGTGGCCCTTTTGGAGCTAAGAGTATGGCTGAACACCCTGGTCTTTCAATAACACCAGCAATTGTAAATGGTATCGCAGATGCAACTGGTGCGTGGGTATGTGATATTCCAGCAACACCTGATAGAGTGAGGGCGAATATGTCGGCTGTATGAGTATTTGGAAATAACAATTATTTTGTGCCAATTTATCATTAAAAATATTTTGAAACTTTGAGAAAGGAGGTCTCTATGATTTAAATCTATATGGGGGAAAGAATCTATTTATTATTATTTATATTAACTTGAATTGGAGGAAAAAATGTATAATTCAAATAAAAATAAACATCAATTGAGTCGGCGTTCCTTTTTGAAAGGCTCAGCAGCAGCTACTGGAGTTTTATATTTAGGAGGTCAAGCTCCAGCATACTCTGCAGGGAAACGAAAATTACGATACATAGCATTCATTAATCGAAATACAGTTTGGGGCAAACCATATGATTTTCTAGCTGCTGAAGTAGATAGGATGTCAGGAGGAGAGTTGGAAATTGAATATGCAGGAGGCTCAGATGTAATTGGGGGATTTGATGCTCCTGAGGCTATTGCCAACGGTGTTTTCGATATGAGCCACTCAGCGAATTCGTACTTCGCTGGTGCTATGCCATCGTCGATCTCCCTGGCAAGCGGTAACGCCTCTGTGGAGCAACTCCGTAATACTGGAGTTTTGCACGCCTACGCTGACATTCTATTGAAACAACGTGGAGTAATGCTTCTAGGAGTTCCACTCAGCGGTGTCGGTTACGTTTTTCAAGTTAGGTTTAGGCCAAATAAGTTATCTTCCTTTAAGGGAAAGAAAATTCGATCCATCCCACTCTATGATCCAATCTTGGAATCTATGGGTGCTATCCCAGTCACCACATCACCTGCTGAAGCATATACATCAATGGAGCGTGGTGTAGTAGATGGACTCGGTTGGCCAGACATTGGCCTACTAGACTTCAAATTTTACGAGCAAGCTAAATATATTTTAGCACCTACTTTTTATCAGCTGAGGACAGCAACATTGATGAATCCTGCTTCTTTCAAAAGATTACCAGCATCTCTGCAGGGAGTACTTATGGAAGCTTCTCGCTCTGCAGATGCAATTGGTGCAAAGTGGGCAAAAGAAAAACGTGATGCGGAACACGCTGAAATGGGGAAACACGGCGTTGAAATAGTTTCACTTTCTAATTCAGAGGCAAAAACCTTCGTGAAACTGACAGAAGAAAAACTCTGGTCGAAGATAATAGAATTGGATCCTAAGGAAGGTCCACGAATGAAGGCCTTGTTTGACAAGGCTGGATAATTGGTAAGCAAAGAACCATTAATATCATCTGCAGTTCTTATCAAAGGAAATGAGAGCTGCAGACTCACCTTTTTACCCTAAGAGCTACAATTAAACTTGTTTTTATTCACAGACAATTTGAGCGAATTACCGCTGGATTAGCGGCTTTTGCGGCTTTCTTGACCCTAGCGATGAGCTTCTGGATCACCTACGACGTTCTGGCCCGCAATCTTTTCGGTGTGGCGTCACCCTGGTCGTTCGACCTTTCAGAGTATTCATTGGTTTGGATAACGTTTCTCGGTGCTCCATGGGTCCTGCTTCAAGATCGCCATGTCCGGATCGAGATTCTCATTGATGCTCTGCCAATACATGCACAGCGCAAAATTGGAATTTTGGTTTCGGTGGTAGCAATGGTTATCTGTGCGATCTTGGCTTGGCGTACCAGTATCTCTGCACTGGGTTATTTTCAGAACGACATTGCGATGCCCCGTATCTGGCGTATTCCAAGAATTTGGCCTTACTCGATTATACCAATTGGTTCTACCCTGCTTACCCTCTCGTTCGCTCTTCGACTCGGACTTTACCTGACAGATGAAAATCCGGAAAATGTGTTGCACATCAAGGCCTCTGCAGGGCAAGAAACTGGCCTTTCCAGTGAAATCTAAAAAAGGATGAGCAGTATGGAGTACGAGTGGATCCATCTTTTGGTGTTCTTTTTTTCTCTGCTGATACTAATGATGCTCAGTGGCATGCCTGTTGCGGTAGGGTTTCTGACTCTCAATATCGTTGGCCTTTACTTTTTTCTTGGTGGTGAGAGTGCGATGTCGTTACTTGCGATGAATGCGTTCTCGTCGGTTGGAAAGTTCGCCCTAATTCCAATCCCGCTGTTCATCCTGATGGGCGATCTGCTCATGCGAACTGGCATGGCCGGGAAAATAGTCGAGGCGGTCGATCTTTGGGTTGGACGTATACCAGGCAGGCTCTCGCTTTCATCTGTTGGAGGAGGGACTCTTTTTGGTGCCCTGAGTGGCGCTAGTATGGCGTCGGTCGCCATGCTCGGTTCGACCCTAGTGCCGGAGATGACAAAAAGGGGATACAAACCTTCGATGTCCGTCAGTTCAATTTTGGCGGGTGGCGGGCTTGCTGTGCTGATTCCACCGAGTGCCTTGGGGGTTTTGTTAGGGGCGGTGGCAAAGGTTTCCATTGCCCAACTCTTACTTGGGGGTATCTTACCAGGGCTGATCCTTGCGATCATGTATGTTGCTTATTTTGGAATTCGTGCAACCTTGCAACCAGACTTAGCGCCTCCTTACCTCGCACCGTCCGTGACCATCAACGAGAAACTGAGAAGCATTCTTGTTGTTCTCCCGATGCTCAGCTTGATCATGGTCGTAACGGGGTTTATCTTCCTTGGGATCGCGACTCCGTCGGAATCTGCAGCGATGGGAGTGGTCGCAACGCTAGTTTTGGCTGCCTGCTACCGGAGCTTAACTTGGAGAGCCTTGAAAGCTTCACTTATGTCTACAATGACGACAACATCAATGATGTTGCTCGTTATTGTAGGGTCGTCAGGATTCAGTCAGTTATTAGCAGCTACCGGTTCTACATCTGGTCTAGCTTCCATTGTTCGGAATCTTGAAATAACACCTATTATGATGGTTATCATAATGCTTTTGATTGTGTTATTTTTAGGTTGTTTCATTGACACGATTTCAATTATGTTGGTAACAATACCAATTTTCATGCCAATTGTTCTGGAAATGGGAATTCATCCAATCTGGTTTTCGCATTTGGTCCTTATTCAACTGGAACTTGCTGGTATAACACCACCTTTCGGGGTGTTACTTTTTGTTATGAAAGGAGTGCAGCAACATCTTAAGATTTCTGAAATATATTTTGCTGCACTTCCAATAGTAGTGATTCAAATTTTGCTAGTATTTTTGCTTATGACCTTTCCGGAAATAGTTACTTTTCTTCCTGAAATGGCATCGCAATAATTTATTCAGATATAAGAGTACATTTGGAAACATTTAAGAGAAAAAATTGATGCCCAAGCGAGATGCGGTTGCGACAAAAGAACGTCTTCTGAAGTCAGGGCTAACTGAGTTTGGTAATAAGGGTTTTAGCGGTGCTAGAACGGAAAAAATTGCTAAGCGTGCACGATGCAATGTTCGTTTATTATATTACTATTTTGGAGATAAGGAAGGACTATATCTTGCCTGCCTCGATAGGGTTTATTCAGAAATTAGGGAACGTGAGCACGAATTGAACCTTAAAGATATGGAGCCTAGAGCAGCGATTTTAAAACTAGTAAATTTTACATTTGATCATATGTTTAATAATCCTAACTTTGTAAAAATCGTAGCAGTAGAGAACACAGAAGGTGGTAAATTTTTAAAAAAACTATTTAAAATTCATGGCGCAGCAATTAGTCATATCGATAATGTTCGTGAAGTTTTGATTCGTGGCTCTGGTGATAAGATTTTCCGTGAGAACATTGATCCGTTTCAGCTCTACTTTTCTATCTTAGCTCTCAGCTATCTGCATCTTTCAAATCGTCATACACTCTCTGTCACATACAGTTTGGATTTGACAGATGACGAGTGGCTAGCAGTAAGAAAAAATCATGTGTCTGAGTTGATTCTATCATATCTTTGTGATGTAACCGCCCGCTAAGTATTAATTAGTGTTTTTAAAAATTGGTAAATCAATATAAGAAAATATGAGTATTTTAAAGAATGACTCAAAATTACAATTACCATCTAAAGTTGACATCCTTGTCCTTGGATCTGGATCTGCTGGGATGACAGCCGCCTTGACCTCATCATTACTAGGGTTAGATGTAATAGTTGCTGAAAAAACTGCTAAAATTGGAGGAACTACAGCATATTCAGCAGGATCCATATGGGTTCCGAATTCTCGACATAACAAAACTTCAGAAGATAGCTATGATAATGCTTTTAAATATTTACGCAATGCCATAGGTAACGGAATCGATGAAGAAAGAATAGGATCTTTTTTACTTTTTGCACCTAAGATGGTTGACTTTTTAGAAGAAAAAACTTGTGTTAAACTTCGAGCTTACTCTTATCATCCAGATTACCTTTCGAACTTAGCAGGTGCCACTTTGTCTGGAAGGGTATTAGAGCCTATCCCATTTCGTGGATCGGTTCTGAAAAAAAATTTTGTTGATTTGAGATATCCAATACCTGAGTTTATGTTGTTTAATAAAATTATGGTAGATCGTACCGATATAAATAACTTAATGAGTATAAGTAAAAAATGGTCTTCATTGTGGTATTCAATTAAACTTTTTGCACAGTATGGCTTAGACAGGATTTTATATAATAGAGGAACCAGATTGGTAATGGGTAACGCACTTGTTGGACGTTTATATTATTCACTATTGGAAAACAAGGTGCCTGTTCTGCTCTCTACAGAGGCAACTTCATTAAAATTAGATAATAATAAAGTTATAAGTGCCATTCTAAATTACAAAGGCCTACCTAAAGAAATTAAAGTTGAGTATGGAATTATTTTAGCAACAGGTGGTTTTTCAAACCAACCAGAACTTAGAAGAAATTTAATGCCTAACTCACTTTTGAATAATTCACCTGTTGTAGATAGCGCTACCGGTGATGGTTTTTCGCTAGCTAAAAAAATAGGCGGTTATCTTTCCTTGACATATGAAAGTAATAGCTTTTTGGCACCTGCATCAAAACGTTCCCGACCAGACGGCTCTATTGCGGTTTTTCCTCATTTTGTTTTAGATAGAGGGAAACCAGGGGCAATAGCTATAGATCCAAATGGAAAAAGATTTGTGAATGAAGCCACAACATATCATTTATTTGGAAAAGCTTTATTGGAAACATTAGAAAATTTTCCTGATAGTAGTTGTTATTTGATTTGCGATCATAATTTTATAAAAAAATATGGACTTGGTATGATCCGTCCATATGGAATAGGTTTATCTTCCTCTATAAGAGATGGTTATGTCAAAAAGGCAAATTCATTTGAAAAATTAGGTTATAAAATTAATGTTCCTTTTAATAATTTAGAATCAACTATTTCTAGGCATAACAGTTTTGTAAAAAGTGGGATTGACGAAGATTTTGAAAAAGGAAAAGATGCATATCAAAAAAACCTTGGAGATCCTTTAAATCTTCCAAACCCTTGTCTTGGTATGCTTAAAAAGCCTCCTTTTTATGCAGTTGAAATATTTCCTTGTGATATTGGGGCTAGTGCAGGCCTGGCCACAAATAGTTCTGCACAAGTACTTAAGGGAAATGGGATACCTATAAATGGCCTTTATGCATGTGGTAATGATATGAAATCCATAATGGAAGGGAAATACCCCGGACCAGGTGTTACAATTGGAGCAGCTATGACGTTTGGGTTTATAGCTGCTAATCATGCGCATGAATTAAAAACCAAAAAAACTGACTCAAATAAAGAAAAGTCAAAATAATACTCTTTATGGCTGCAATCTATATGGGCATTCCGAAATTCTTAAAGATCACCATAGCTTACATACTCTTCAACGAACATCTGCCTTTGATTAGTTAATTCTATCTTTGACATATATCTTTTATTGTTTCAGGTTAATCATATTAAAACTTAATTTATGCTATTCATAGATAATATATTGATATTTATATATTACAAATTATTAGTAATAAAATAGTAACAATTTTACCTCAAAGAAGGACAATCAAGAACAAGTTTTGTTGATGGATTTGGTAGAGATATGGACTGATTTGATCAAGTGCTAATGTATTTTAGGGCTACAATCCTCTAAAATAACCATATCCCATGGGATTCTTCGATATACCTTTGAACTCACAATGGATTCCGTCTTGATTTCGACTCGATCGACTATTCGCGTGGCAGAGGAAAGAGTAAGTGTTTTGTTCACGATGGCTGATAAAGGATTTTTCAATGTTTCTTAAGGATAGCTTATGTGGG
>DUBF01000242.1:0-2767 GCA_012960465.1 Rhodospirillales bacterium
AGTTTAGGCGAAGAATCGGCCTGATCTGCGCATGCGCGGTTCATCGTGGCGATAGAGGACGTTGCGGTCCCCGCCGTCTTCTGTAGGCGGACTCCATTCGCACCCCAGGATAGCCAAAAATTTACCTTCGTCATTGTATTTGGGTGTGACAGATCGCACGTGTTTCCACATGGCGCGGGTAATGTAATGATCGTTTGCCTGTTGCGAGGTAAATTGCAGGGCGGCCACGTCTCGTGCATAAGCATAGTGGTTTTCCAAGGTGCCCACCCCGCATCCGATTTCAGACTGACCACTATGCAGATCGCCCCAGTAGATGCGTTGTTCGGGGGTTTCAAGGTATACTTGAACAGGATTGGTTTCGGCTTCAAGGTTCTGGCAGGTTGCCCGTAGGCGCTGGATACCAGTTGCTTTCCAGCGTACTGGAAATTCCCAGACGGGATATTTATCGCAGGCACCAGGCTCGTCGATTTCAGCTTTCTGACAAAGAAGTTGAGGTTTGGGAATTGAAGTGGGATTTTCCCAAGCGTCGACTGCACGAACTCGTACGGTACTGGATTCGCCGATTACACCGTCACTGGGCGCGATGGCAATGAGATGGTCAGGTGGTCCAGGAATGATATTGAAACGTGGGGGATCGGAGAGACGAAACCAGCAATTGTCTTCGTCAATGTTGACGAGGAATAGGAAGTAACCGTCGAGCGTGGCAAAGGTTGGAGCCTGCCATCTTGCACAGGTAAGATCCACTATGTCACCCTGCTGAAGATGTCCCTGGGTTACACGCAGGTCAATGTTGTGAAGCCAGGGATTTAGGTTGCCCTTTTGCTCGTATTGAACTGCTAAATGAACGTTTTCAGGTGCTTTGACCGTAAGGTGGTTAGACGACTCTGGATTAGTTTTTTGCAGATCGGCCCAGTCGAAAGGCCAGCGCCAGGCCACACGCAATCGGCTGTTTTGAGACATTTCTTTCTTGCCGACGGTGAAGCGGAAGCGAATGGTGACTGTACTGCCTGCGATGATATCGCTGTCGATGCTGTAGTCACCTCGTCCGTAACGTTGCTCCCGTTCAGCATCTGTCAGGTTAGAAAAGTGGTACACTTGGCCTTTGTCAGGTTGCCCGGTAGAAATCACATCAGCTACGAGGTGTTTGTCGCTCATTTATACGCCTGATACTAGAGTGTTGAAAATCTGAAGGGTTAGAAGGTTTCTGAAGAACACCTGTCTCTCTGCTCTTCAAGCACAATATTTAAAAAAGTATAATCCTGAATTATTCATGAACTCATTCTAGTTAACGAAAACTAAGGGTAATTCTTACGAATTGCCATCTAAAAGAATTATGCGTCTACTCCGCTTTTATTCATCCAGAATTTATAAACTGTACTTAAGTACCTGTGGCGTCTTAGGAACCTTGTGAGTTGCCTGCAAGTATCTTATTGATGTCGATCACCAATCTCCCACGCTGCCATCTTTATAGAAAACTCGCTGCGGTAGTTCTGGCAAGAACGGATGTTTTTTGATTTCATCCTCGTTTATTTCAATTCCCAAACCCGGCTTCTGATTGGGTCTAACAAGCCGACCTTTCTTTTCAACCGAAAATCCTTCAGAGACAACATCATCTCGCCAAGGGACATCTGAATGGACCGTTTCACAAATAATATAGCTGGGTTGGCTAAAACCGAACTCCAAAGAGGCAGCCGTGCTGACAGGACCCTGCGGATTGTGTGGAGCCAGTGAAATGCGGTAAGCCTCAGCTAATGAGGCTACTCGGCGGGCCTCGCTAAAACCGCCTACATGGGTGATATCCAATTGGCAGACCTCGCAGGCTCGTGAGGCAAAGAGATCACGAAAGTCGGCTAGTCGTGTGATACGCTCACCTGTAGCGATTGGGGTGGTGATAGCAGCATTGATCATTGTAAGTCCATCAACACTTTCAGGCCAGCATGGTTCCTCTAAAAAATAAAGCCCATAGGGTTCCAGTGCCTTACCGAATTGTAAACCCATAGCTGGTGAGGGCCGAGCGTGGCAATCGACCATGATGTCAATCTCTGGGCCAACTGACGATCTCATAGCCGCCACGCAGGCTTCAGCTGCTCGGACGGGCTTTTGCCCCTCCAACGTCATCGTTGGCGGCACAGCCATGCACTTGAAGGCGGTGAAGCCATCAGCCACAGCTGCCTGAGCTAGATCAGCGAACTGTTTAGCGTTATCTACCGGCGTCTCATAAAATTTTTCCATATTGCCGCCTCCAAGGTGGCAATATGTACGGATAGTGTCACGCACCTCGCCACCCCAGAGTTTGTGACAGGGCACGCTATGAACCTTACCGGCAATATCCCAAAGCGCGATGTCGATTGCTGATATGGCCGTGGAACGAACTAAGCCATCACCGTGCCAGAAATGTTGCCGGTGCATCATCTGCCAAAGGTGCTCAATCCTTGAGGGATCCTCACCGATAAGAAGATCAGACAGATCTTCCACTGCACCTACAACACTTCGGGTGTGCCACTCGAGGGTCCCCTCACCCCAGCCAAAGAGACCAGATTCATTGGTAATCACCTTAACAAAAATCCAGTTGCGCATGCGAGCGTTACATACATGGGTTTCAATCCGTTCGATTTTCATTTTAAAATTTCCTCGATCTTACTCCCAATTGTTTCAATTACATTTTCAAGGCTTCCTGCAGCAACAATAGCGATACTTTCCTGATAAATACCCTTATCATAAATCTCCTTTGGAGGTAGATAACTTGCGCCCCAGTGACTGGCAATTG
>DUBF01000242.1:2789-3828 GCA_012960465.1 Rhodospirillales bacterium
CCAGTGTTGACATGATAAGCGGTGTGCACGGGAAACGCTCTCGTAAGGCCTTCTGCATGACGCTGTACAGTTCACCTTGTACAATGACCCATACTGCACCACCTAGCCGTAACACGATAGTCTCGAGAGGAAAGCTCTCACCGGAAGGCAGTTGTTTTAGCCGATGTAGAAGGCGTTGCTTTCGCTCAGCCATAGCACGTGCTTTTGGAGTATCCTCCTGCTCCCAATTAGAGAGTTCCGCTTCAACCTCTTCAATTGTCGGTGTACCAGGACGAATTGGGAGTGAGATAATTTGACGACTGAGTTGCCAGAAGGTATTGGCGGCACTGGCATCCACTGGTAATTCAATGTATTTCCATTCGCCCAATGTCGCACCTGATTCGACTGTTCCACAATACTCAAAACGAGTATTTGGAACGGGCAGGGACTCAATAGTGCTGAGGGCCGCGTAGGCCAACTGGCGGCCGTTTCGGTCTGCAACGGCAGTGTCTCCAACATATCCCTCGACGGGCCCCAGTTCACCGCTAGCACCTTGAAGGAACAAACAGGGTCCCCCAGTGGCGGCCTCTATGGTTTCTCGCATGGAACCAGGATAATCTGGGCTAATGAGTGTATTGTCCCATGCGAGTGTTGTGGGATGACATGCGTAATTGACCAGCGATACCAGCAATGTGCTGTCTTCCGCGAAGGCCTGCGCAATAAGAACAGTCTCATCGGCATACGTACCTGGATCATAGCCGCAAGCCCATATTTGATTTTCCTCATCCCAAAAATCGCGGTGAGCAGCAAGGTTGCACCAGCCGGTGCCGTAAATAATGGTGGACGGTTGAAGATTACCCTGAACCTCCTTCACCAACTCAATTATCTTATCTGCCACAGATTTAAGGTATGGCTCAATCAGCTCTCCCCCAGGCAAATGAACTCTTTCAAGTCCCATCAAACCGGCTGCATGAGTATGGGAAAAAACAATAATCAACTCTTCGCGTGTGATGTTTTCAGACTCGCTTACTGTATCAAGCAGGTTGTTGATTTCCTGTCT
>DUBF01000242.1:3884-4865 GCA_012960465.1 Rhodospirillales bacterium
CCAGCGGTGTGAGCAAAACGACGCTTGCCCGGAGCGGTCGATGAATGCCTGTGGCTCGATCATGTTTTGCTGCACCCCACATGCGATGATAGATATCGGGTGGTGGTGTAATGTTGCCGTGTGCCAAGGCAAACCCGCAACGGCTTTGTGGAGTATCAACGTGCATCAGTTTTATTTTCCATGCTGTACTCAGACAAAGGTGAGGCAGTTTTTTTTAGAACATAGGTTGCACGAGATTCTCATTCTAATATTGAGTTGATGATAACAAAAAAACTATTTATGAAGTAAATTTTACTAATCAAATTTACTTTAATATTTAACATCTAAAATCGATTCATTCAACACTTTTATGTTAAAGAATCCAGTAAATATTCAAAGAAACTGTGAGGCAGTTTTTCTGAAGCCACTAAAGTATTCCATATTTTTCAAAAACGTCGCGAAGATAGCTCCCTGCTCTCAGCTCCTTAATTGAATTATCCTCACCGGCATGCTTTTCAAAGGCCTTGGCCATAACATCAAGTTCATGCTCCTGCGGCACAACAACTACTCCATCAGCATTACCAACTACTAGGTCTCCTGGGCTTACCCTTACCCCATCGCATATAACTGGGACATCGGTGCTCATAATCTGGCCACGCCCTTTTGAGTCAAGTGGAGCAATACCACCTGCAAAAACAGGAAATTTCAATCTGCGAACTTCGATAGTGTCTCGAACATAACCATCTGTAACACAACCAGCTGCACCACGAGCTTTAGCTGCAGTTGACAACAAACCTCCCCAAGGAGCAATTCGTGATGATCCTCCACAAGACAAAACTGCTACATCGTTCTTACACAAATCATCTACAAGAGCTATCTCGAGTCGATAAGGATTTATTCCTTCCTCGAGATAAGGTACCTCCATATATGCACCAGTTCTAGCTCTTCCACAAAGTATAAGAGATTCATCTAATGGCCGAACGCCTATAGACATAACCTGAT
>DUBF01000242.1:4957-9181 GCA_012960465.1 Rhodospirillales bacterium
GCATTATCAATTGGTTTATTGTTACGCGTTGAACATTAAAAATATATAATTAAAATTTGAATGTCAATTTTCTTTAGAAAATTAATATTAATGAGATTTAAGTTGTCACACCCAAGCTTATTTTAACAGAAAGAGTTGTGTCAGAATTAGGTAAATATCCAGTTGAGAAATAGGAAAGCATAGACTCACCTTCAATCTGGCTCATTTCATATGCAGAGGAAAATACTGTCGTTAAGTTTGGTATAAGATGTCGATGCACCTCAAATCCATTAAACCCCATGACTCGCACATCTCATATGCAGAGGAAATTACTGTCGTTAAGTTTGGTATAAGATGTCGATGCACCTCAAATCCATTAAACCTCATGACTCGCTCATCTTGAGGAACATTGTATCCTTTGTCTCTCAGCAGTAAAATAGATGCATACGTAATTTGACCATTACAACCAAATATTGCTCCCGGTGGAGAACTCTGATTAAGATAATTGCTCAGTGCAGTTTGAACATCAGCAAATGACTCACTTTCCGTATCTGTAATTGAAAGCTTTGGTTGGCCCCTCGAATTATAGAGCACCTCATTCAGACAGCTCTTTTTCATCCATTTTAAAAACTCTGAATCCTTTGTGAACCTCCGACACAACTAATCTTTCTGCCTTCAATAGGGCTAATGCCTCTCTAATAGGAGTCTTGATAAAACCAATATTTTTTTGAAGAAAGGATTAAGTTAGTTGCTGTCCTAATGTTAATTCCCCCTTAATAATTGAACTTCTAATTCCATCCATTGTCGCTACCACCAACGAAAGTGGACGTTTAAATTCTTCAATCATAGCTCTTTCTCAAAAATAAATAAATTATGGGTGGTGAATCGTAAGAAATATTTAAGTCCTTTTGACAAAACTTGCAAGAAAATCCCTCCAATATCAGATCCCTTAATCTTTTAAATATCATTATAATTGCGGCGATTATCGTCGGTATTATCATTTGGTTGCTGGAATCTGAGCGCAATACCGCAGTGCGCGCCATCCAAAGAGCCGAGTATCTGCACACCCATGACGCGCTGACCGGAGTCTCTAACCGTGACCAGCTAGTCAGTAAAATCACTTGATAAAAATTTAATATTTTTATCAAGTGGGTAGACGGGACGTCCAAGGTTTTTGTAAGGAAGCTTACTGAAATCTTGAGAAAATAAACCATTACACTCTACATTGAATATAGATCCTGCAATTGATTCAAAACCACTTCTAAAGTGACCTGTTGACTTTATTCCTAAATATTTCATTTCTTTACAATCTAATCCAAGTATTCTACATAAAGCTTGGTCTATAGGTTGCTGTTTATGGGTCGTTAGAATAATTGAAACTTCATTTTGTTTAATCCATGCAGTTGGTCCAACAAACTCTCTAACCCCTTTCAAATAAGGACCATCATAATAAAATTCTCCATTAGTTAGTGCCATTATTTTTGCTGATACCTTTACAGGGGGGCCACAAAGATTATGGGAATACCCTCCAATTTTCATTTTTAGAATCCCTCCAACTCCTATTTCATGTGCATTCTTTGCAGCTTCAGGATCAACAAGATAAAGAATAGCAGCTTTTTCTAGTTTAAGTTTTAAAAATAATCTTAATAATTCTGTACTATCACCAGGAGCACCACCTCCTGAATTGTCAGCTTGATCTGCTAATATTATGGGATATTCTCCAATTTTTTCTCCTAATTTTAATGCTTTTAACGGTTTAAGAGAAGGATTAACCCAATCTGCACGTCTTTCCCATATCCATCCTGAAAGTTCATCAGCATATTTTCTAGCTCTATCTAGGTTATCATTTGTAACTATTATTGTTGATGCTCCAACAGCTGGACTATCAATCCATTGATATCCGACCCCAATACTCGAGGAAACCACTCCTGGTTTAGAATTAAAATATGATAATTTTGATATAGCTTCGCTCATCGGTTTCTCTGATGTTATCATTTTTTTAGCATTCCATAATATTGGTATTTGTTTAAAAGCCATAGTTGGTTTCAAGATTCCCTCAAAAATACTTTTAAGCAAATAAACTGCATTTTTTCCACATTCATGCATATCAACATGTGGATATGTCTTAGAAATTATAATAATATCAGATGAATTTACAGATTTTGAAGTTATATTACAGTGAAGATCATGAACTACAATTATAGGAATTTCCTGTCCTACAAAATCTCTAACAGCTTCTATAACCTTTCCATCGGCATCGTCAATTTCTTCTACTGCAAATGAGCCATGTAAACTTAAAAGGACAGCATCTATTGGCATTTGGTAACTAAGGTTTTCAATAAGATCACTAAGAAGGACCTGAAATGTCTCTTGTGAAGCCTTTGGCCCAGCTATATAGCCACCTCTCCCACCTCTGTACCAAACCAAAGGTGCAAATGTGAAATTGAGCTCCTTTACTCCACAAACAAACCCATCAATTACTGTGTTCTCCTCTCCACTAAGCCCTAAAAAGTCTTCCGAAGAAACTCTTCGTTCTTTGAATTCCGATAGAGTAGTATTACCTTCTAAAAAACCTGCAGTTTCATGTTCTATACCACCTACTGCAATCCTTGGTTTTGTGGATTTAAGTATCATTTTTTATCTATGATTCAATATGTTTAAAAAAAGTGTATTTCATTTGAAAAGATTTGTTGGAAAAATCCTAACTCAATTAAAATAATTATTTAATTTTTTGATTAAAGAAACGATGGAGATTGATTTTTAATACTAGATGGGTCCTTTGGCATATATTCTCCAAATTTTAAATATTCATTATGATATTTATTTATTTTATCTTCATCAACATCTACACCTATGCCTGGTCCTAAGTGAATACCCCAATTAGGTCCTTCTGCAATAGGTAAAGGTTTTAATAAAATATCATCTTTGAGCATAGAACTTATTTGTTGGTTCCCTTTAACAATTTTAGGTAGACTGAGTAAAACATGATGATTAGCAGCTGAAGCAATACCAAGTTCACCATTGGATGCCAGACAAAATTCAATTCCTAAATCTGAGGCTTCATAACCTAGCCGATACAATTCTCCTATACGTCCAACAAAGGCTATATTGGTTACAATAACATCACAGCTTCGTTTCCGAAGAGTCTCTTTTCTTATTAAAGAATTCAGCGCCATACCCTCGTTTGAAGCTAAAGCAACTTTTGTTTTCTTTTTTAATTCTTCCATTAATTCAATTGGTTGTGCAGGAATAGGTTGTTCCGCGAAATCAATATTCCATTTATCCAGAACTTCAATTTTTTTAACTGCCTCACTTAGGCTCCAACCTTCGTTGCAATCAATTCTTATTTTTTTAGAAGGCCCTATTATTTTTCTTACTAATTTAACCGCCTTCACTTCATCATTAAAGTCTGTACCTGCCGTTTTCAGATAGAAAACATCATATCCTAATTCATGACCCCGATGACATTCTTTCTCCAATAAATTTAAATCTAATTTTGGGTTATAGTGAGTCGGTAAATAGAAAAAGTAATTTACACTTTTTCGCTTAAGGCCCCCCAATAAATTATAGATTGGCTGGTCGCATGACTTTGCACAAAGGTCCCATAAAGCTATATCAATACCTGACCAAGCATAATTAAATGTGGGTTCCCTCATGCTCCAAATGCCATGTGTAAAAGCATCAAACCATAACGCTTCACGATTCCAAGGATTAGCTCCAAGAATAAATGGTTTAATTGATTTCAATGTTTCAAGGATTGAAGACATGTTTGGACCACAACAACATTCTCCCCAACCGATAATACCTTTATCAGATTTTAGTTTTACAATAACTGCCATAATTCCATCCCGCTGGACTTTATGACTACTTTCACGATGCTTTAAGGGCATACGCACAGGCGTAAATTCGACATCGGTAATTTTCATAAAAAATTTTTGTTTTAGGTATTATTTTTTAAAATTTATTGATATTTAAACTTATCTATTTTTAGAATTATTTCTTCGGTAATATTGTAAAAAAATAGTACCTAAAGAATTTAGATGTATTACTTGTAAAACTTTAGTAATACCACACCAACAACCTAAAGAGTATGAGAAAGCAAAGGTTGGCAAGTGTAGTTGTTGCCCTACTATACCGAAACTATTAAGGAGAAAAATAAACTTTTGGTAGAAGGAAATCATCCAAACTCTGCTGCGTTAGACAGAAATATTACAATAAATAATGATTGGTTTCAAGATGAATCCC
>DUBF01000243.1:0-969 GCA_012960465.1 Rhodospirillales bacterium
CGCCCAGTCGCCACCACCAATCACATTACCCGCTCGTGTTGTGGCTGCGCCTAACGAAGGACGCTGTTCAAAAAACGAACGAACATAAGATGAAAATACAATCTCGGCCGCGGCCTTAGATGCGCTATAAGGATCACGACCACCCAGTTGATCATTTTCTCTATAGCCCCAAATCCATTCAACATTCTCGTAACACTTGTCAGAAGTGATATAAACAAGCGCGCGTACCGACTCGCACTGCCTTACCGCATCCAATAAATTAACTGATCCCATAACATTGGTAGAAAATGTAGTTGCGGGGTCATCATAAGACGGCCTAACCAAAGCTTGAGCGGCCAGATGAAAGACAAAGTCTGGTTGAAATTCCTTCAACGTATTTGCAAGCAATGACGCATCACGGATATCACCCACCACATGATTAATTTTTTTATCAAGTCCCAATAAATCAAAATGATTAAGTGGAGTTGCTGGAGGTAAAGCAAAACCCATTACTTCTGCGCCCATCTCGTTTAGTAGAAATGCAAGCCAAGAACCTTTAAAGCCAGTGTGACCAGTAATAAATATTTTTTTATCCGCCAAGGTTTTTTTTAAATAATGTGCATTCTGCATAATTTTACTCGTTATAAATATGAAGTGTTTTTACCTTGTTTAATTATCAGACCTATAGCGTCATCAATACGTTTCTTTGCCTCGTCATTTGATTCCAAAATCAGCTCTTTAAGATTCCGATATAAATAGTCAATTCGTTGCTCCATTGGTACCATTGAGTTTGAATCATTCATCTGCAATATTTCAACCAATGCATAACGCAGATCACTGCGTATGCAATCCTGATAATTTACAAATTCGTTAATCAACCATGGCAATAAAGCGGCGCGATAAAGGGGTGTTATTTGATCAATCAATTGACTAGCGCTTAAGCCAATCGAACAATCCAAACGTGCATCACGAGTACCGCCTGCGGCTCCT
>DUBF01000243.1:979-1569 GCA_012960465.1 Rhodospirillales bacterium
AGCCGAGAGCATCTTAGATACTGGCTTGGGTTTATCATCCCAATTTTTGTCTCCGCATAACACCGTAGCATCATTATAAATAACGCCAGGTTCATCTCCAAAATCTAAGATTATTTTTTTTTGTTCGGTAACAACTTCAATCACCCGCTGGCGAGATTTGCAATTTCTGACCAGTTCAAATACACATGGGATTTGACCACAAAGAAGGTTAATCTTTAGATGTGCCCCACCTTTAAAGAAACCTAGGTTTTTACATAACTGTGCTGGGCCGATCTCAAAAGCACCTAAAATTGAGAGCGTATGAGGCAACCAATCTGCATAAATCGGCAGCCCAGGGTCATAAGTTTTTACTTCCCCATAACGGTTTTCAGCTTGCGGATCAGACCAAATAAAACGTATCGATATAATGTTATTTTCATTAGAAACAAGCTTTGAAAACGTTTCAATATAGCTGGCAAAGAGAAAAACATGCGCCGTCGCTAAATATGAATTTTGTTTATTAGCCAAATCAACCATATGCTGGGTTGCGGAAAAGCTCAACGTAACAGGTTTTTCAACTAGTAACGGTAACCGTTCAAATAGCGTCCACT
>DUBF01000244.1 GCA_012960465.1 Rhodospirillales bacterium
GTCCAACGAACGATTTAAAATGAATATCTATATTTTGGATAGGACATTAAGGGCAGACGGCATTCGGGTTTCAGTGTTTAGGCAGATCAAAGCCGGAAATAATATCTGGCAAGATGCCGCCGTACAGCCGGGGACGTCAATAAAGCTCGAGGACGCTATCCTTACGCGGGCCCGCCAATTTCGACGTAGCGTAGCCAAATAGATCGCTTCACCCACAAAAATTGCCCTGGGGCGACCCGGCCCACTGTATAATGCCGGTAACAATGTGGGTCTATAAGAGGAAACAAAAAAGCCCCTACACCGGAAAACAAGAGACTGGGTTAAAGGAGACAATAAACCCCTATGACGCGTTATAATTTTAAAGAATCAGAAACCCGTTGGCAGAAAAAGTGGCAGAAAAATAAGTCTTTTGAAGTGTCAGAAGATGACAAATTACCCAAATACTATGTCTTAGAAATGTTTCCCTATCCATCTGGGCGAATTCACATGGGCCACGTGCGCAACTACACACTTGGAGACGTTGTTGCGCGTTATAAGCGGGCCAGAGGTTATAATGTCCTTCATCCAATGGGATGGGACGCCTTTGGCCTGCCTGCTGAAAATGCGGCAATTGCAAATAAGGTGGCACCGGCGGAATGGACCAAGCAGAATATAGAGACAATGCGCGGTCAATTGAAGTCTATGGGACTTTCATATGACTGGACCAGAGAAATCACAACCTGCTCTCCAGAGTACTATGCACACGAACAAAGAATGTTTATAGATTTTATTAAGGCTGGACTGGCATATCGGAAAAAAACATGGGTGAACTGGGACCCACAAGAAAAAACAGTTCTCGCAAACGAACAAGTAATCGATGGACGGGGTTGGAGATCCGGCGCACAAGTAGAAAAAAAACAATTAACCCAGTGGTTTCTTAAAATTACAGAATATGCAGATGACCTGCTAAATTCGGTTAAAACCCTAGATGGCTGGCCCGAACGGGTTCGTGTCATGCAGGAGAATTGGATTGGCCGATCCGAAGGCATGAAAATAAAGTTTCACCTCGATGGTCGGGAAGGGTGCATTGAGGTTTTTACCACGCGCGCCGATACACTGTTTGGGGCGTCGTTCTGTGCGTTATCTGCCCACCATCCGCTGGCTAAACAACTAGAAAAAGAAAATGATGGTTTGGCTGAATTTATTTCCAAATGTGACCAGCTTGGGACCAGCGAAGCCGTAATAGAAACAGCAGAAAAACAAGGCTTTGATACCGGCTTAAGGGTTAAACACCCACTCGCAAAAGGAAAAACTCTTCCCGTTTATGTCGCCAACTTCGTTTTGATGGAATACGGCACCGGAGCGATTTTTGGCTGTCCGGCCCACGACCAAAGAGATTTGGACTTTGCCCGCAAATATGGTCTGGCGGTGATCCCCGTAGTCGCGCCCAAAAATGCCGATCTCGACACCTTTGAGATTTTATCTGAAGCATATACGGATGAAGGCATCCATATTAATTCAGAGTTTTTGGATGGTACGACAATCGCCGATGCTCAACCTATGGTTATGGAAAAACTCGAGACACTCGGAGTGGGAGCGCGAGAAATAAATTATCGTTTGCGTGACTGGGGGGTTTCAAGGCAACGCTATTGGGGATGCCCCATTCCAATTATTAATTGCGACAGTTGCGGGCCAGTTCCCGTTCCTGAAGACCAGCTGCCGGTTGAACTACCAGAGGACATTACTTTTGACAAGCCAGGTAACCCGTTAAACCACCACCCCACGTGGCGATACGTAGATTGTCCCGTTTGCAAAAAACCGGCTTTCAGGGAAACGGATACGTTTGATACCTTTTTTGAATCTTCTTGGTATTTTGCTCGGTTTTGTTCACCCCATTCAAGTGCTGGCCTAGAAAAAGGTGCGGTGGATTATTGGTTGCCTGTAGATCAATATATTGGAGGCATCGAACACGCAGTTTTGCATCTTTTATATTCTCGGTTTTTCTCTCGGGCACTGCAAAGTTGCGGCTATCTGAACGTTAAAGAACCCTTTGCTAAATTAATGACACAAGGCATGATTTGCCATGAAACGTATCAAAATGCAGATGGAGTTTGGTTGCTTCCAGACGAAGTAAAAAAAACAAAGGCCGGGGGGTTTATCGATACTCGAGATGGCCGGGCGGTTAAAAAAGGCCGCTCTGAAAAAATGAGTAAGTCAAAGAAGAACGTCGTCGATCCGGAGGTGATCATTGCAGAGTATGGTGCAGATACGGCGCGTTTGTTTATGTTGTCCGACAGCCCCCCTGACCGGGACCTCGACTGGACTGAAGCGGGTATTGAGGGTGCCTGGAGGTTTATAAATCGTTTGTGGCGCATGGTTTCTGAACCAACAATAAACATTGGAAATTCGAGTAAAACTGTTCCTAAAAACCTGACAGGTGGTTTACAAAGTATACAACGTTTGATCCACCAGACAATTTTTAGCGTCAGCGACGATTTAGATAAATTTCATTTTAATAAAGCTATTGCCAGAATTAGAGAATTGAGCAACAAATTGGATGATATGAGTGGTAAAGATAATGAGGCAGCCTTTGTGTATAGGGAGGGGATTAAGACAGTTATACAGTTAATTGCTCCTATTATTCCTCATATTGCAGAAGAGATGTGGCAGGCCCTTGGCCACAAAACACTTGTAACCGATGCAGCTTGGCCCGAATATGACGGAACCCTATTAATTGAAAGCATGGTGACGGTTGGTGTTCAGGTAAATGGTAAAATGAGGGGAACAATTAATTTACCAATGGACTGCGATCAAGCCACAGCCGAAGATATTGGGTTAAAGCTCGACCCTGTTATAAATGCAATAGGAAATAAGAACGTTCGTAAAATTATATTTGTGCCCAATAGGATATTAAATGTTGTTTTGTAAAAATGCCATAATGCTTTTTAGTTTACTAATTCTTTTTGGGTGCGGGTTCCAACCGATCTTTGGAACAAAGACGAGATCCGAAATTAGAAAGGAAGTGAGATATATTGAAATTAGTCCTATTGCAGATCGAATTGGACAACAATTGCGAAATCATCTAATTCACGACATAATGCCACTGGGCAAATTAAGGGTTACCAAATATAAATTGAACGTAAAATTAGCTGAAAGTAAGCAAAACCTGGCCATTAAAAAGTCAGAAATTGCTACACGTGCCAACCTTAAATTTGTGGCTAATTATGAAATTATTTTAAAATCCAACGGAAAAAAGATAGCACAGGGTCACAGCCGAATGATCACCAGTTATAATATTTTAAATCAGACTTTTTCAACCTTGATGGCTGAAAAAAATGCGCGTAAACGAGCTGTTCGCGAAATTAGCTCCGAAATCGCAAATAAAATTTACAGTTTTTTTAGATTAAATAGAGATAAGATAAAAGAATTTTAGATGATATTTAAAGAGCAGCAACTGGAAAAAGTTTTTAAATCACCCGACCCATCAATTCGAGTTTTTCTTTTCTACGGTACTGACCAAGGGCTAGTCCATGAACGGGCGCAGGTTCTACTAAAAGCCAAGGTCGAAGACTTGAATGATCCATTTCGTATTAGTTATTTAACTGGAGGCGAAATTAAGAAGGATCCCTCACGCCTGATGGATGAGGCGTCAGCACAATCACTTGTCGGGGGAGAAAGGGTCGTTTACGTAAAACTCGGTGGAGAAGATATTTCAAAGGCTATATCACAATGCCTAGAAAACTTGAATGTTTCGATAATTATCATTGAAGCGGGGGGGCTCGGGCCAAAATCACCCGTACGAAAAATTATCGAAAGAAATAAAAATTCGGCCACTATACCAAGTTATTTAGATAATGAGCATGACCTAGAAAAATTAATCGATTCAACCTTGCAAAAACATGGTAAATCGATCGATTCAAACGGTAAAAACTATCTAGTGAATAATCTTGGATCAGATCGAGGGGTTTCTAGGTCAGAGTTAGATAAACTTATAACCTATATGGGTACAGAAACGAAAATTGGACTAAATGACGTTCTCTTAATTATCGGTGATAATGGGGCATTTTCGATAGATAAAATTATATACCCCGTTGCGAATGGTAATCATCTAGAAGCCGAGGTGAATTTACAGCGAGCCTTTAAGGAGGGGCAGTCATCAATCGCTATATTAAGAGCCACAATTCGACATTTTCACAAATTACACCTGGCTTTAAGTTACGTGGAAAGAGGTCAAGTACCAAGGGATGCTGCTAAAGCGTTAAAACCGCCGATAATGTATTTGTTTACTGATCAGTTTGTGCAGCAACTAACTAGGTGGTCCCGACCTAAGCTTGATAGTGCTTTAACCTTACTGACGGAAGCCGAGGTAGATTGTAAATCAACGGGATTGCCAGTAGATGCTATTTGTGGTAGGTTGTTGATGCGACTGTCAAAAGCGGTTAGTAATTAATTGTTGGTGAAAAGCGTCTTTTGGCTCACGTGGTATAAAAAATTTAATTTGGGTTTCGTTAAATCTATTATTTTATACCCCCGATATACCCCCGATATACCCCCGCTATAGTTGGCAAATTGACACGGTTACTATTTTCCAACCGCGCGCAACAGCTGAGTAGCCGAGATCCCCTTGATTTTCAAAAGACACGTGGCGCTTAGAGGCACCGGAAGTATTTAAACTATCCCTCAAAACCCCTTCTTCTTTCTACAACTACGGGCGTTTGCCGTGTTTACCATCAGTTAGACGATATAAAACACCATCTAATTGTTCAAGTGTTCCATAGGTAATTTTTAATTTACCACCATCCATATGAAAATCAATTTCTACACCTAAACCGAGTAAATTTGTCAGGTCTTTTTCAAGCAACACAATATTTGGGTCCTTAATTAACGCAGACCGGGGTTTTTTGTGAGGAGGGTGCCCGTCTCGACGATCAGAAGACTTACATAGTTTCTCAGTTTGGCGAACGCTTAAACCACGTTGGATAACCTTTTTAGCGAGACCAACCGGATCCTCAGCATTTAACAGTGCGCGGGCATGACCTGCCGTCAAGTCTCCCAGGCGCAGCATGTCTTTGATAGGGTCTGGTAAATTTAACAATCGGATTATATTAGTCACATATGGCCGACTTTTGCCAAGTATTTTAGCAATATCATCTTGTGTATGATTAAACTCATCGACCAACCGTCGATAGCCCTCTGCCTCCTCTAAAGATGAAAGATTTTCTCGCTGGAGATTTTCCACCAAGCCAATTTCAAGCGCCTCAACATCTGAAAAATCCCTTAATAAAATTGGCACCTCATGAAGTTGGGCCATCTGCGCAGCACGCCAACGCCGCTCACCAGCAATTATCTCATAGCTATCGGGAATATCGGGATGTTTGCGTACTAAAATCGGCTGTAAAACGCCGTGAACTTTAATTGAATCAGCAAGCTCCTTAATTTCGGGTGAACTAAAAATTTGGCGCGGCTGAAACCGGCCGGGATAGATTTTTTCAATCGCCGACACCTGCTCAACGGTCGAAACAGTAGCATTAGACAGCGGTTTTTGAGCAGCAACACCATTAATGGGACTGTTGCCATCACCAAGTAAGGCTGAAAGACCCTTGCCCAACTTCTTTTTAGCGGTTTTTACCATTATTTAAATTACTCACAATTTTTTCGCGCTTCAACACCTCGCTTGCAAGATGGATATATGCCTGAGACCCCGCGCAGCCAACGTCATAAAGAAGCACGGGCTTGCCATATGATGGGGCCTCAGAAACCCTAACATTGCGGGGAATAACCGTATCATATACAATCGCACCAAAGAATTCTCGCACATCCGATGCAACGGCATCAGATAAGTTATTCCTAGCATCAAACATTGTTAGAACGATCCCCTGAATTTCAAGCCCCGGATTATAAGACGTCTTTATACGCTCGATTGTTCGAACTAGGTGGCTCAGACCCTCCAATGCAAAAAACTCGCATTGTAACGGCACCAGAACAGCGTGTGCCGCATTTAGAGCATTAACAGTCAGCAAACCCAACGCGGGAGGGCAATCAATAAAAATGTAGTCGTATCTGTCCGCGAAGCCTATCAGGGCTGATTTTAGTCGGAACAAGCGGTTCTCCACCTCAATAAGCTCAATTTCGGCACCCGACAAATCTACACCTGAAGACACAACAGACAACCCGGGAACCTGCGTATCCAAAGTAGCCGCATCAAGGCTCGCCTCCCCTATCATAACATGATAAGCATTTATCTCTCTCTCTGACTGGTCCACACCCAAACCCGTACTCGCATTCCCCTGGGGGTCTAGATCTAATACTAAAACACGCTTGCCAACCGCTGCCAGAGCTGTTGCAAGATTAATTGTCGTTGTTGTTTTCCCAACACCGCCCTTTTGATTTGCAACGGCCAATATCCGCGCGTTTTGAGGTGCATTTAACCCAACTTCAGCCATCTGGTGCAGCTCTGAACTCTGATTTTGATTAATCACGGGGCTTTAAATTCCTTATTTCTACCAAAACTCCTAACGATGGCTGTTTAAAAACAGCCTCCTCACCCACCAACTGTCCAGCACTGGACGGATGAACCTGGACGCCCATACTCCACCTTTTTCTTGATTGGGTCAATTCTTGTTCATAGCTTTTGCCCTTTAAAAACAAACACTGACCACCATCCGACAAAAGAGGGTGGCTCAAAAACAATAAAGTCTCTAACGACGCAAGCGCCCTGGACGTTATGTAATACGCCGAACCTAAAACAGGGTATTTTTCAATGCGGCCATTAAAAACCACGGCATTACAAGAAGTTTGGCGGACAACCTCCTTTAAAAAGGCGCACTTCTTTTGGCTGGACTCTAATAGGACGACATTTGACACACCCATGATCGACAGCACCAAACCTGGAAATCCTGCGCCACTCCCCAGATCAAGCACCCTTTTATTTTGATTTGCAATGTAAGGAAATATTTGTGCAGAATCCAACATGTGGCGCGCCCACACATCCTTTAATGAGTTTGGGCCGACTAGATTAATTTGGCCCTGCCACTTTATTAACAAGTCTACATAAAGTGATAACTTGTCCAGTGTTTCACGTGAAACACCCGTCGTACTATGAAAACCTGATCCGGACAAATATCCCACGCCCTAGACCCCTAATTGTTTCACGTGAAACACCTCACTAAACCTACGCGGCGTCTCTCGCCTTTCTACGCACAAACCCCAAAAGCGCCGTCAACGCGGCTGGGGTTACACCAGATATTCTAGCTGCAGCTCCTAACGTTGTCGGTCGGGTGGATTTTAATTTAGACCTAATTTCATTTGATAGCCCGCCAATTAGATCAAAATCAATGTTGTCTGGTATAAGGAGCGATTCATCACTTCGAAACACCCGGATATCCGTTTCCTGGCGATCCAAATATCCAGCATAACGGCCCATAATTTCAATTTGTTCTGCCACCACTCTAGGCAATCCGGTCATTTCTGGCCATATCTTAGCTATCCGGCACATATTTACATTGGGGTAGCCCAACACGTCAACGACACTTCGTCGAACCCCGTCCCGATTTATTTTAATGCCAAACTTAGCGAGCTCATTCGGGGTTTTGTTTAAGGTTTTTGCTAAACTTATTGCTTGATTAAGTTGAACCATCTTCTTTTCAAAAACTAATTTGCGAACCGCCCCAACACAGCCGGCTTCAATGCCTTTCGGGGTTAAACGCTGATCGGCATTATCCGCCCGCAACTGCAGCCGATACTCAGCGCGAGAAGTAAACATGCGATAGGGCTCCGCTGTTCCAAGTGTAACCAGATCATCAATAAGCACCCCAATATAAGCATCGGCTCGATCAATGGTAATGGCATCGGCATCGTTCGCTGCACGGGCAGCGTTTATCCCTGCCACAATGCCTTGGGCGCCAGCTTCTTCATAGCCCGTCGTTCCGTTGATTTGGCCGGCCAAATAAAGCCCGGGAACCCGGCGTGTTTCCAGTGTTGTCTTAAGTTCTCTCGGGTCGACATAATCATACTCAATTGCATAACCAGGCTGGGTCATCCTCGCCTCGCCAAGACCGGGAATAGTTTTCAACATCTCCAGTTGTACATTTTCTGGTAAAGACGTCGAAATTCCATTGGGATACACAATATCACTATCAAGGCCCTCAGGCTCAAGAAATATTTGATGGCGGTCACGATGGGCAAAACGAACGACCTTATCCTCAATTGACGGGCAGTACCTTGGGCCGATCCCCTTAATTTGCCCCGAATAGAGTGGCGCACGATTTAAGTTTGCATGAATAATCGAGTGTGTGGCTTGTGTTGTTTCGGTTATATAACAAGAAATTTGTTGTATAGTAATTTTTTCAGTTAGGTACGAAAATGGTTGTGGGCATTCATCACCGGGTTGCTCAACCAACGCGCCCCAATCAATCGTTTTGCCGTCCAGCCGCGGCGGCGTTCCAGTTTTTAGGCGACCCAAACGAAATCCTAGACGCAGGAAAGTCGAAGATAGCCCAATTGAGGGAGGCTCATTAACCCGGCCAGCTGGTATTTTATTTTCCCCAATATGGATGAGGCCTCTTAAAAATGTACCCGTGGTTATTATAACCTTAGGGGCAAACGCCCGCAGACCGCTACCTGTTTGCAAGCCAATTAGTTTATCCCCCCTATCAAACAAAAGGTCTTCTGCTGATCCGGCTTGCATAACCAAATTTTTTTGGGCTGACAATAAATTGAATACGGACTGGCGATAAAGCTTGCGGTCTGCCTGTGCCCGCGGACCTCGAACAGCTGGGCCCTTACTTTGATTCAACACTCGAAATTGGATGCCGCTTTGATCGATGGCCTTGCCCATAAGGCCATCAAGGGCATCAATTTCTCGCACCAACTGACCCTTTGCCAAACCACCAATTGCTGGATTACATGACATCTCGCCAATCGTTTCCAGTGAATTGGTTAACAACAGCGTGCGAGCCCCCACGCGGGCGGCCGCTGCCGCTGCCTCGGTCCCGGCATGTCCACCACCAACAACAATAACGTCAAAACTCTGGTTATATTTTATTTTATTTTTCATCGCGCGCGAATTTACGAGGCGCGGAGACTTAAGTCAATTGTAGAAGCATTCGTATTCCAGACGATCG
>DUBF01000245.1:0-3598 GCA_012960465.1 Rhodospirillales bacterium
CTGGTGCCTGACGCGGGAGCACAACACGGGCCGCCCGCACCACTTTCTCAGGTCATCGTTAGCCAACCCATTTTTGATTTTGATTTGGCTGCTGCATTAAGAACATCATATGTTTGTTGAGCCGTTTTGCTCCAAAGAAAAGTATTGGCACGCTGGGATGCCATTTTCCCCAGCTTCTTACTTAACTCATTATCTGAAAGAAGTTGTTCTATTTTATCTGCTATATCATACTTATCCGTAGGGTCGAAAAACACGCCTGTATCTTTGAGAACTTCGGGCATGGCGGCTTCTTTTGAGCACGCAATGGGAACCCCAACCGACATCGCTTCGAGGAGCGGATTACCGAATGTTTCAACAAGAGATGGAAAAACAAATACCCTGCAATTCTTATAATGATCTAAAAGCTCTGCGGTGTTTACATGACCTTTGAAAGAAATATTCTTTTCGATCTTCAATTTTTTGATAAGCCTTTTAAGGTTATTAGAATAGGCGCGATCGATTTCCTGGCCGATAATTATAAGTCTGAGCCTAGGTCTTTTTTTTATTAGAACTGCAAAAGCTTGGATAAGGGTATAATAATTCTTTTGAATATAAATATCTGATACGGCAAGGAGGTCAGTCCCAAGTTTAGCATTTTGCATCTGATCTGGTTTAGGTTGATTAACTCCGTGGTGCACGACCGTACATTTATCAGTCATTATACGCGGGAACCCAAAGGTTAATAATTTTTTTGCGTAACCTGAGACCGCTATTGCTTTTTTTGCTGTGAGAAATGAAATCATGGTTGCGATGCTAAGGCCCAACCAATACAGAATCTGAGTTGGCTTTCGCGTTAATTTTATAACTGAAACGGCGTTTCGAAGTAAGATAACATGATTTCGTGCCAATATAGGACCATAATTTGCTGGAGAAAACAGAACATCAGATCTCACAGCTCGAGCCTTTATGGGGATAGCTAACTGTTCCCAGATCAACGTGCGAAAGAATGTTGGTCGATAAGAGAAAAGGGTCACATTTACTTTTTCACTGACTGGATAAAACAGATTAAGCTGGTCTTTGTGGAGAAAAAGGTGGAGCTCAATATTTGGCAATGTGGCAAGAATAGGAAGTATATTGCGCAAATAAGTAACACCACCCCCACTTTTTGCATGGATGCCATTAATGACGATGCGTAGTGGAGCATCCGTATTTGAAGATGCGTGTTTCCCATCGCGTGTTGGAATGTTGCCCATTACATTTGTTTCGCTGGTGAGGTACCATTTATTTGGTTCTGGACGCGTTGATTTTGATCAACATTTTCTATCTGTATAATCATAGCAGAGCAGACCTAATGTCACAAGAAATATTGGACGAGTTTCCAAGGCTTCTGTCCAATTCGATGTGATAGCATTTTAATAAGTAGGTAGACGATTTTATTTTCTGCGATAGGCCTAGGATGAAAATCAAGGGTAGCAACATTAAGAAAACTTTGTGGTATTGGCAATATAAATTCTGTTTAAGTAAATAATTTCCGAACGGGCATTATTCCGATTGCGTAAAATGGATCACTTCTGACTTATAGTTGCCCCTTGTTGTTCTAGGTGGATTCAGAAGCTATATACATCGAGTTTATTACGGATCGTCTAAGATTTCACGAAAGTTATCTGTTAGAATTGGGTGGTTCGGAACAGTGAGGTTTCGGGTTAATAAATTTTTTTGCTTCATCACTTTTTTTATAAGTCCAATAAAGCAAGAGGAGAATAACTATAATTGTCAATATATTTACAACTAGATTTACCGATATATTGAAGAAATTTCCTGGGTATGGCACTTGATTATTTTATTTATTCCTAGCTGAAGGAAATCCATCAATAATATAATGGCCCTGTTGTTTCTAGAGGCATCGATATAGCGTTACTGTGCTTCCAGAATCTCCCTATCCCTATAATTTTAATGATATTGTGGGGCCCTTGAAATTAATCAAAAAAGAAAATCTAGATCACACCAAAGAGTGTACAGGTGGTGCGGATAATATCTGAAAAAAGTTACTGAAATCTCTAGGTTGTTAATATTTCTTTACAGTAACCTCAAGAATTTCTAGGGTGTTGTTTCAATTGAGTACTAAAGTTTAGAAGATGATTGCAGCGGGAAGATAATTATAGCCGTCCGTGGCATTGCCAAAATTACTGATCGTTAAATTTTGCATAAAATTTCAGGTATAACAAATCTCTCGGGAAATTTGCGGGGAATGCTCTGGATGACATTATCCGGAGCAGTATTTGCGGCCAACTACGGTATTATTCGTTACCTTGCTGCGGATTTCCATGTGTTTGAATTAGTATTTTTTCGTAATTTTTTTGGCGTCCTTGTTTTGGTTCCATTTTTGTGGCGCTCACGTCATGAAATTAGCAGGCCCAGGCGACCCGGAATCATTATGATGAGGGGATTACTGCAAACAGGTTCAAGCTCACTGTGGTTCTATGGCGTGACGGTTATTCCTCTCGTCACAGCGACTTCACTAATGCTAGTTGAACCTGTAATTGGCTCTATACTAGCTATTTTTTTATTAAAGGAGCCGAATGATCCAAAACGTTGGCTGTCAGTCTTTTTAGGATTAATTGGAGCTTTAATTATTATTCGACCAGGTCTTATAGAATTTTCCCTTGGTGTTAGTTTTATTTTAACAGCCGCAATAATGTGGTCTGGATTTTTGTTATTAGGTAAAGTACAAAGCCGAGATGATCCTATAGTGATTGTCATTGCGTATTCATCTGCATTGACGGTATTATTATCTCTAGTCCCGGCGCTATTTTTTTGGGTAACTCCAACCTTTGAGCAACTGATTTTATTCATTATTCTTGGAAGCGTTGCCACAGCAGCTTATTTTTGTATTACCAATGCGTATAAAGCGGGTGATGTAACAATCGTATCACCTCTCAATTTTATGCGCACCATATTTTCAGCTATTGTCGGATTTGTTGTTTTTTCTGAGATACCCGAGGCTTGGGTTTGGTTAGGTGCCGCGATTATTGTCGTAGCCACGACTTATCTCGCTCGTGCTGAATTACAAACGACTTCTGCTGAAGAGCGAAAGTAGATAGTCCGATATTTTAAAAAAATTCTCCGACAACTTTATTAGTTCAAAAAAATCAGTAAGGCCCATCATCAACATCAAACAGGTGAAAAGCACTTGTTAAGCTTGCAACTCTAACAGGTTTTGCTGGATGAACATAATCTTTTGAGAGTTCTGCTAACGTTGTTATTCCGAGTAAGGCCATAGCACTTAGCATCTCTTCTTCTAAAATTTCCAAGGTGCGTTTTACGCCAGCTTGTCCAAAGGCAGCCAAACCGAAACCATAAAGTCGCCCGAGGCCAACCGCATTTGCACCCAAGGCAATCGCTTTTAAAATATCTGTTCCACGATAAAATCCACCGTCAACTATAATCGTTGTGTTTTCGCCTACGGCATTGACAACCTCAGGAAGCACGTCGATTGACGCTCGTCCATAATCTAATTGCCGACCACCATGATTGGAGATATATATTATATCAATGCCGTGATCGACAGCGATGACAGCATCCTCTGCCGTCGCGATGCCTTTAATTATCAGAGGTAATT
>DUBF01000245.1:3682-9093 GCA_012960465.1 Rhodospirillales bacterium
AGCAGGTGTAAAGTTCTTGACTTTATCCCT
The DNA here is from genome assembly GCA_012960465.1 of Rhodospirillales bacterium. GTDB lineage: Bacteria > Pseudomonadota > Alphaproteobacteria > Rhodospirillales > UBA2165 > TMED23. The sequence goes on from DUBF01000245.1 coordinate 3,713, forward strand.
TTCTCGTCTGCCATATTTAGCCGAGTCAACTGTTAGACAGAAACCAGCATAGCCAGCTGCTTCAACCCTATCGACATGTTGATTTATCCAATCTTCATCACCTCGGACGTAGAGTTGGAAGATTAATTGAGCATTGGATTTTTCAGCAGCTTCTTCTATATCTGGTATTGCCACCGAACTTTTAAAAACACCAATTCCAAATTCAGCCGCGGCCTTTGCGGCAGGTAGCATGCCTTCAGTGTGAAGTTGTTCGGCGGAGCCGATTGGGCCTAAAACTACGGGCAAGCGATACTTTTTCCCGAGGAATGTGGAAGAAGTATCGATTGAGGAGACATCATTTAATACCCTCGGTCTGAAAGCTATTTCATCCAGAGATTGACGGTTTCTAAGGAGAGTTGTTTCCGTTTCTGATCCGCCGATTAGGTAGTCCCAATATTCTCGTGATAAATTATCGTGTGCGACGCGCATGATTTCACCAAGTGTTTGTATTTCTTCGACTGACTTTTGCATGCAAAATTCCTTAAGGTATTTCTTATATAATTTTGATTTATTCTAGTCTCCAGGGTGTTCCGATAAACCATTTTTCAACCAATCTTCAATCGCCGGCTTGAGTGTTTGATAGGGTTGGTAACCCGCTGTTAAAAGAGCCAACTTCTCACCTTCTTTAACAAGTACTGTTGGAAATCCAGTCACACCTATTTTCTTTGAGAATTGGAAGTCACTTTTAGTCTCATCCTTGATTTGACTGGAATTGAATATTTGATCAAATTCTTTAAAATCTATACCAACTTGTTCGGCGAGCGGTTTAAAGGTATTTGACACTGTAGTATTCTTATTTTCAGAATAAAAACTACGACTAACTGATTCATAAAAGGACAAAACAACATTTGGTTTCATTTTTCTTATTGTAACAACAGCACGGCATGCTGGTTCAGTATCCAAGATAAATCCATCACGATCAAAAAATCGATAATCAAATACCGCACCGGTTGCTCTATTTACGTCCTCCCAGTGATGCCGAATATTAGTTTTGTAGTTGTTACTCATTGGAAAGTCGTCGTAGGCATGTAGGCCGCCCAGAATAATCGATAAAGGGGCTTCATGGTTAAAATCTTTATGTATTGAATCTATTACGGATGCAAATCCCCAGCACCAAGAGCACATAGGGTCCCCAATATATATTATTTTGTTCGTCATTTCTATTTGCCGCTGTCTCCAAACGTTTTTACGTTTATTGATTTATTTGTTTCAAATAGTTCGGCTCTTCGATGTTTAGTTAAGCAAAAAGGTAATATTATTCCTTTAATCCAGATAATTCTTCCAATAACTCAACATAACTAAAAAAGTCATTTTCCCCGCGGCCCGTTGCTATCATTGAGCTCCAATTTTGCCGCGTTTGAGCTGCAATTGATAGCGGTACGTTTCCCGTACGTGCCGCCTCGAGGATAAGATCAAAATCTTTAGCCATTTGTTTGGCAGAAAAAGCTGGTGTGAAGTCGCGGTCTTTAAGCATCTGTTCTTTATAATTGACAACTGGAGAGCCAACGGCACTATTTTTGATGATATCAATCATCATATCCCAATCTAGGCCGCCGGCTTTACCAAGTGCTAATGCTTCGGCCATCATGATTGCACTCACGCCAACCATCATATTAATGGAGAGCTTTAGGTAACGTGCTTGCTCTTCCCCACCAACATAAAATATTTTATTACCCATGACGTCGAAGATATCTCTCTGTTTTCCAAAAATTTCCTGCGGCCCCGAAACAAGTATTACTAGAGTAGAGGTCTCGGCTTGCATGACCGTGCCATTAACGGGTGCGCGTAAGTAGTTTATATTTTTGGCTACGGCTGTCTCAGAAATCTTGGCAGATAATCCCGGTGATACAGTACTCATATCAATAAATGTACTATTAGGTTTTGCATTTTTCAGCACACCGTCTGAACCAAGAGCTATCCTTTCGAGAGCAAAATCATCAGAAACCATTGTTATAGTTATATCTGATTTTTTTGCGACGTTAGCTACATTGTCTTCTGCTGAAGCGCCAGCGGCCACAAGATCTGATGTTTTAGATTTTGTCCTATTGAAGACACTCAGTTTATGTTTTTGGCCGGCTAATTTTAACGCCATTGGAAGCCCCATTTTTCCGAGGCCAATCCATCCAATATTTTTCATAGTTTTTCCTACTCACTAAGTAAAAGAATTACTTGGGGTTTAGAATAATCTCTTGTGTTTTTGCAATCACTTTAATAGATAATTGAAGTATCATAATTGCTAAAGTAAAAATTTATGCCGAACTATAGATTAATTTGATTGTGTTTACACAAAGAGATTTAAATATCTAATATTGAATTGGTGCCCTATCGAGCCGAAGGAAGGATAAATGTTTGAGCTTATCTGAAGTTACAGTTCCAGTTTTAATAATTGGTGGGGGGCCGGTAGGGTTATCGCTCTCGATAGATCTTGGTTGGCGTGGTGTTGACTGTTTAATGGTGGAGCGCAGAGATGGATCTGTTGGCCACCCCAAGATGAACCAGGTTGGCAATCGAACTCAAGAGTTCTGCCGTCGCTGGGGATTAGGAAAAAAGGTTCGCGAGCATAGTATACCAGAGGATTTTCCCAGAAATATTCATTTTTTGACTTCGGTTACTGGTTTTGAATTAGGGCGTTATGAGTTTCCGGCTCGACGAGATGTTATCCAGCCCTATTCCCCTGAATTTATGCAACGGTGTTCACAAATTTATTTTGATCCTTTGCTTAGAGACGCTGCTGGCGAAATGCCAAACGTAATGCAAATGTTCAATACGACCTTGGATCGTTTTGAGCAAGATGATGGCAGTGTGACGGCGTATGTTATCGACGAGAAAAGCGGTGAGGAGAAAATAATAACCGCAAAATATTTAGTAGCTTGTGATGGTGCTGAAAGTGAAATCAGAGAACAACTTGGCATAAAATTAGTCGGCGACCATAATATGAGCTTTAACGTCAATCTGTTTTTTAAGTCGGCTGATCACGATGCATTGTTTAATAAGGGTCGTGCCACCATGCAGTGGATGTTCAACGAAGAGGGAATGTGGGCAGACATTGTTTCGATTAATGGCCATGACTTGTGGCGTTTAAGCATTATGAAGCTACCTCCTGGTAGCGAGCTTACTAAGGAAGAGGCGGCCGATTATCTTCGAAAAGCTGTTGGCCGGGATTTTGACTTCGAAATCTTATCTATCTTACCGTGGATGCGAAAGCGTGTAGTAGCTGACCAATTTTCGGTGGGTAGAATTCATCTGGCGGGTGATGCAGCTCATCAAATGTCGCCAACTGGAGGTTTTGGAATGAACACAGGTATCGGTGAAGCTGTCGATCTCGGATGGAAGCTTGCGGCCGTGCTTGAGGGTTGGGGCGGTGAGAAATTGCTAGAGAGTTATGATGCTGAGCGCCGGCCAATAGCCCAAATGATTGCAGACGAGGGTGCCCGGAATTACACACAATTTGCAAAACTGCCTAACGGACCGGAAATCAACCAAAATACGCATGAAGGTGAAGTATTTAGAAAACAGTTTACCAAAAAACTGTATGATCTTGAGATGGATCGCGAATATGATACCGATGGCATTGTTCTTGGCTACCGCTATGAAGGCTCTCCTATTATTGTACCTGATGAAACGCCAGAACCGGAATTTAATGCGATGGTATACACTGAGACGGCGCGCCCTGGACACCGCGCACCTCACGCGTGGTTTGGTGAAAGCGAAGAGACCTCAACTCTCGATCTTTTTGGCAGGGATTTTATCCTGATGCGTTTTGACCTATCGGTGTCGGTGGATACCTTAGTTGAGGCATTTGGTATAAGAAGTGTGCCTTTGACTGTCGAAGATATTGATCAAGAAAATATTTTTGATATTTATGAGCGTAAACTAGTGCTGGTCCGGCCAGATGGCCATGTCGCTTGGAGAGGTGATAATTGTCCTAGCGATGCTTTAGTCGTGGCCGACATTGTTAGAGGAGCCTAACCGATCTATAATTTTGAATACTGTGGTCAGAATCCAAATTCCCGTTTGATATAGATTTTGCTCGTTCTTTACTACTACTTCATTTGCTTTCAAAATATTTATCTCATTTTAGGCAAAAAACGTATAAAAATTTTTATAGAAATGCCGATAACTAGCATAGACTTTCCGTCATCATGGGCAATAATGAAAACTCAAAATAAACTGGGGCCAAAAAATGATAGCAAGAACTCAAAAAGGCGGACTGCAGGTTGCCAATGTTTTAATAGAATTGGTAGAAAATAAAATAACTCCTGGCATTGATGTGGAGCCTGATACTTTTTGGGCGGCTTTTGAAGCATCGCTGGAAGAATTAGGTCCTAAGAACCAAGCATTATTACGAAAACGAGAAACTTTGCAGACACAAATTGATGATTGGCATCTTGAATATAAAGGTCAAGAACACGATGCCGTGGCTTACAGGCAGATGTTGTTGGATATCGGCTACCTTGTTTCTGAAGGCGGCGACTTTAATATAACCACGGCGAATGTGGATCCTGAGATAGCAATTACTGCAGGCGCTCAACTTGTTGTCCCAACTTCAAATGCGCGTTTTGCACTTAATGCGGCTAATGCGCGATGGGGTAGTCTTTATGATGCTCTCTATGGTAGCGATGTTATTGATGAGGAAGATGGAAAGGCGCGGAGTAGCGGATATAATGCAGTTCGGGGCGCTGCCGTAATTCAATATGCAACTGGTGTTTTAGATCAAGCTATTCCTTTAACAAATGGCAGCCATAAAGATGCTGCTAGATATTCAATTACAAGTGGTGAACTCGCTGTTGTATTGAATGATGGTAGGTTATCTAGACTATCTAAACCCAGCCAGTTTATTGGTTATCAGGGCCCAGAGGAGGCGCCGTCATTGGTCCTTGTTGTCAATAATGGCCTCCATATTGAAATTCAGATAGATCGCAATCATGAAATTGGTAAAGACAGCCCATCTGGCGTTAAAGACGTCGTAATGGAAGCTGCAATTACAACTATTCAAGATTTCGAAGACTCTGTTGCGGCAGTTGATGCTGAAGACAAGACCTTGATTTATAAAAATTTTCTTGGCCTATTAAAAGGAGATCTTGAAGACACCTTTGAGAAGGGGGGCAAGACAGTAACCCGTCGAATGAACGTTGATCGGGAATATAAGGCTCCTGAAGGTGGTAAGATTACACTGCCAGGTCGCTCACTCCTATTAGTGCGTAATGTTGGACATCTTATGATGAACCCTGCGATTTTAGATAAAGACGGGAATGAGGTGCCTGAGGGGATAATGGATGCCTTCTTTACCGGTTTAATTGGTATTCACGACCTCAAGGGCAAAGGCCCAATAAAAAATAGCC